>CAZMGG010000001.1:0-117048 GCA_964565715.1 uncultured candidatus Brocadiaceae bacterium
GCCGGCCGGCGGCGCTCAACGGGCCGCAGTTCCTGGCCGGCAGCGTGCTGGCGGAGGGGATCGAGGTGAGGGACGGCCGCGCGGTGCGGCCGGTGGGTGCGGGGCTCGGCGTCCGGGTGGACGAGGCGAAGCTGCAGGCGCTGGTGGCTGCGGGGTGACCGACGGCAAGATTTGGTGAGGGGGATGACTGTGCGGTTATCGCGATGGTCTTGCTGCTCTCGTGCGAAGCCGCGCACTAGCGGGTCTGGGAAGGCAAGGTGTCGATGAGCAGGCGATACATCGTGATTGCACTGACGGGTGTTGCGTGTGGTGCCGTCCTGGCATTCTGCTGCGGTCCATGGCGGCCTACCTCCCCCGCTGCCACGGCGGAGGTGCAGGGACCAGTGATACGGCCAGAGCTGGGCAACGCGAGTTCCGTGGCCGACGGGGTGGCCGGAGGCAGCCCGTCAGCGCCTCGAGGCAAGGATGTCATGGGCCGAGTCTCTGGCCCCGGCGGAGACGAAGGCAAGTCCGAGAACGTGGCCCGCCGAGGAGGTGACGAGCGGCCGCCCTGGACCCGTTGCCGGGTGGACCTGGTCAGTCTGTTCCTCGATTCGCCCGACACAGTCGCCCTGCCGATGCTCATGCGACACGTTCTCCTCAACCCGCGCGACGAGAGCGTGGCGTTGGCGGACACGGCCGAACTCGGCGTGTTGCTCGAGCACTACATCGACGAGATCGGCCCGCTCAAGAAGCGACAGCGGGGGATCCGCATGCGGGAGATGCTTGGACAGATCAAGGACGGGCTGGTCGAACCCGCAGACCTGCCCCCTCCAACGGATGCTGAACTGGAAGAGTACGCGAGAAGGGTGGCCAATAGCGCAGCGGAAGTCCCGGCCTTGCTGGCCGAGTTCAAGCAGCGACCACCGGTCGGCAGCATGAGAGGGCTGAGCCATCTCACCGTGGGCGGCAGAATCTACCTTCACAGCCAGTTCAACGACCTGCCCGAGTCGGACCGGCTGAACTCCGAGATCCGCGCGCGGGGCTTCGAGTTCCTTGGCGCCGTTTGTCTTTGGTTCGAAGGGCGCGGTTTCGCCGAGCGCACGACACTGGACGCGCTGCTCGTCCGTGCAGGTGAGGCAGTTGCCCGCCGCCGCTGAGGCGCACCGGCGGCTGCCCCGACCAACGAAACGCGGGGGACGGCGCCCCCGCGCCGCCCCCCGCACGCTCTCTGCTCGAAGGATGTCTCTGCTCGCGGCGCCTACAGCACGTCGACCATGGCCGGCGTGCTCAGCACCACCTGGCTGTTCCAGATCGTCGCCGCCTGGAACACCAGCTTGCACGTGCCGGGGATCGGCGGGGTGGCGAGCGTCGTGAAGCCCGGGCCGGTGATGCCGAACCACGCCACCGGCGTGATGTAGAGGTCCGGGAACAGCACGTTCGGGAAGGGCAGGCTCGGCGCCACCGCGTTGATGCCGGTGGGCGCGAACTTGGCGAACAGCCAGGTCGGCGCGGCGGGCGAGTTGAGGTCCATCACCACCGGCGTCCAGGCCGGGATCACGTGCTGCTTCGGCTCGATCACGAACAGGTGCGGGAAGCTCGTGGTGAGCGCGTTGACGTAGGACAGGACGCCCTGGGTCGTGCTGGGCGGCTGCAGGCCCATCTCGAAGCCGAAGGTCGGGCCGCCGCCGCAGCCGCGGCCGATCGGGCCGCAGCCCCGGTTCAGGATGCTGCCGCCGAGGTCGGTGGTCAGCAGGCTGGCGCCGGTCAGCAGTTCACCGCTGAAGATCAGGGTCGGCACGATGATCGGCGTGCCGGTGCAGCCGGGGATGCCGATCACCGGACCGGTGTAGTCGATGTCCAGCGCCTCCAGGTCCTGGATGGCGTTGACGCAGACGCCGTTGCGGTTGGTCACCTGCGCGTTCTGCACCATGAGGTCCATCTGGAACTCCGAGTAGACCTGCACGGCGCTGCCGGGCACCACGGCCTGCACCCGCAGGTCCCAGGTCCAGGTGATCGCCGCGGCCGGGATGTGCAGCACGGCGCCGTCCTGGGCGAAGACGAGGCCGCAGGAGCCGGCGCAGGGGTGGTTGCCGTCCAGGGAGAAGAACACGCCGTAGCTGGGGTCGGCGGCGATGGCGTCGACGTCGACCACGATCGGCGAGATCGGCATGCCGAGCGCCTGCTGGATCTGCTCGGCGCGGATGAAGTACTCGACCTGGCCGTCGCCGGCGCTGGTGCGGACGATGCGGCCGACGTCGCCGGGGCGCAGGGGAAGGGCGCTGACGCCGGTGCCCATCGGCTGGGCCGGCGACCAGAACACGTCACGCTGGTTGGAGGCGGCGATCGGGCTCGGCATCTCGAGCAGGGCGTCGATCTCACCGAAGAGCGTCGGGTTCCAGTACATCCCGTTGCTGTTCTCGTCGCCGGCCATGGTGTGGAAGCAGGTGCGCGGCGACCACTTCTCGGCGGAGATCACCGGGCATGGCGAGAACTCGACCATGGCGATCTCGTTGGGCCGCAGCGTCTGCAGGACGGTGCCGCCGCTGCCGGACAGCGTCGTCTCGGTCGACTTGGTGGAGAACAGGAAGGGGAGGCCCTGGGCCGCGGCGGAGCCGGTGGCGGACAGGGTGGCCAGCGCGAACAGGAGGTTGGTCAGGCGGACGTTCATCGTGGGTTCCTTGTGGGTTGCGGAATGGGTTGCGGAGGAAGAGCAAGGCCGGCGGAAGCGCACGCCGGCGGTGAGGAATCCGCCGCAGGCCCGGGTAGCCTGCGCTGCCGATGCTGCCGTTCCGGGCGCTGCTGCCGCCGCTCCTGGTCCACGCCCTGCTGGGGCTGTGGGCCGGCGTCGCCTGGCTGGAGGGGCCGTTCCAGGGTGCGGGCGTGGTGGACGGCGGCGAGATGCTGGACCTGGCGCGGGGCGTCGACTCCGGGCTGGTCACCAAGAGCCCGCTGTATCCGTGGCTGCTGGGGCTCGGGCTGCGGCTTGCCGACCACCCGTGGACGCCGGCGTTGCTGGGGCTCGGCACGTCGTTGCTGACCCTGTGGTGCGTGGCCGCGCTCACGGCGCGGCTCCATGGCGAACGGGCGGCGCGGGCGGCGGCGTGGCTCTACTGCCTGTCGGGGTCCACGTACTGCTTCCTGGTGCAGCCACTGCCGGAGCCGCTGGCGGCGCTGCTGCTGGTGGGTGCGGTGCTGGCCCTGCACGACCGGCGCTGGTGGCTCGGTGGGCTGCTGCTCGGCGGCGCGGTGTTCACCCGCGCGCCGCTGCTGCCGGCGGCGGTCCTGCTGCTGGGCTGGGCGTGCTGGACGAACCGCCGGAACGGCGCCCTGCGCCTTCTCGGTGGCCTCGCCGCGGTGACGGTGCTCTGCCTGCTCGCGTTTGGCGGCAACGCCTGGCCCGCGGGCGGTGCGCTCAACCTGCGGCTGGGGAACGGTGGCCAGCGCAGCGGGCTGCCGGACCTGCGGCCGGGCCCCGCCTACGACGAGTTCCGCTACGCGGCGGTGTTCGGGCAGCCGGCGGACCGGCCGCTCGGCTCCGACACGGCGTTCCATCTCGCCGCCCTCGGCGAGGAGGTGGCGGCGGATCCGCTCGGCGCGGCGGGGACGTTGTTGCGGAAGCTGCACCTGTGCCTGCACCGCACGGAGGTCGTCACCTCGGCGGACTTCCGGCACGGGCTGGGTGCCTGGCCGCCGTTGCCGCTGCTGCTGCTGTCGTTCGGCCTCGTCGTGCCGTTCGCGCTGCTCGGGGCGTGGCGGGCGCGCGGGCGGCCTGTGCTGGTGCTGCTGCCGATCCTGGCGGTGCTGCTGGCCAACGTGCTGTTCCTGACGTCGGCGCGCTATCGCTTCCCGATGCTGCCGCTCCTGTGCGTGCTGGCCGCGGCCGAAGTGATCCGCTGGCGAAGGCCATTGCGGGAATGGGCGGTGCTGGCGGCGCTGGCGGTGCTGGCCAACGTCAACCTCGGCGGCCGGGCGCTGCTGGTACCGGGCGACGGGCTCGTGCAGGAGGCCTTCCACCGGATGCTGCGCGAGCGCACCGCGCCGGCGGCGCCGGCTCAGCTCGAACGGGCGCTGGAACTGGGCGACGACCCGCGGGCCGCGTTCCTGCTGGGGCTCTGGCACGAACACACCGGCGCGCCGGTGCCGGCGGCTGCGGCCTTCGCGCGCGCGCTGGCCGCGTTCCCGGGCTATGCCGAGGCCGCCGAGAACCGGCTGCGGGCCTTGGTGGCGGCGCGGGGCTTCGACGACGCGGCGCGGCAGTTCGCGCGGACGCAGATGGCGGCGATCGAACGGGCCGGGCTCCTGTGCCTGTCGCTGGCGGACCTCGACCCGTCGCTGACCGCGCGCGAGCGGGAGGCGCTGCGGGCCGAAGGCCACCGGCGGATGGCGCTGCGCAGCTTCGCCCAGGGCCAGTGGGAGGCGGCGCGCCGGCACGCCGCGGCGGCGCAGGCGGCCGGCGTCACCGATGAGCGGGTGCTCGGCATCGCCCGCTGACCGCGGCGCGCTACTTCACCCCGGCCTGCTGGTGGATCGTGCCGATCGCGCTTCGCGCCGCCGCCGCGATCTCGGCGTCGGCCTGCTGGCTCCATTCGATCAGGTAGGGCAGCGCCTCCGGCGCGCCGAGGGCGCCGAGCGAACGGATGGCCAGCAGGCGCTGCTCGCGCGGCGCGCCCGGCCGCGCCTGCACCAGCAGCTTGGCCGTGGCCGCCTCCCGGCCCGTGGTGACCCCCTGCTCCACCTGTTGCCAGTAGCCCTGTTCGTCCTGGTAGAAGCGGATGCGCTGCAGGGCCTCGGTGGCCTCCTTGCGCACGATCTCCGCCGGATCGCGCAGGGCCCGAAGGAGGGCAGGCACCGCGTCCGTCGAGAGCTGGCGGGCCAGCAGCGCACAGGCCTTGGCGCGCACCGACGCCTCGTCGTCCTGCAGGCGGGCGGTGACCTCACGCTGCAGGACCGGGTCGGTCACCGTGCGCAGGGCGTCCAGGGCGAACTCGCGCTCCGACGCGTGGCGGTGACGCAGCATCGCGGTCCACTCGGCGGTGGTCGGCTCGAGGCCGGCCGCCAGCATCGGCCTCGCGTAGTGCTGCGGCCACTCCGCCGTGGCCAGGGCGGCGCGCAGTTCGGCTTCGAACAGGGGCAGGACGTCGGGCGGCAGCCGCTGCGCCAGGGCGCCGATCATGTCGGGCCGGGCCAGCATCCGGCCGAGCAGCGCCCGCAGAGGCATGCCGGCCTCGACCTGATCGCGCCGCGCGCCCATCGCCACGGTATGCAGCAGGACCGGGAAGGCATTCCGCACTTGCTGGTCGGGGATCGGCTGCGGCAGGGTCAGCAGGGCCTCGGCGAGCGCCGGCAGGCCCTCGCGCGGGAACAGGTGCCGCATGCCCGCCACGGACTGCAGCACGTCGGACGTCTGCTCGCCGGTCAGCAGGAGGCGCCAGGCTTCGGCCAGCGGCTCCGGGGCATAGCCGTGCCAGCGGGTCCCGGGTTCGATGCCGCCGCCCGGCTCGATCAGGCCGAGCCAGCCCGCACCCAAAGGCGACCAACTGCTGCCGGTGGGCTTGCGCGGATGGTGCGTGCCCTGCAGCCCGAGCCCCACGGCCCGCGGGAAGAGCGAGATCGCCGCCAGATCGCCGCGCCGGGCCAGTTCGGCGAACACCAGGTCACGCACGCTCGGGCGCAGCGTGACCTCGGGCGTGCCCTCCCACACCAGCAACCGGCGCAGGGCCGCCAGCACCGGCTCGCCGAGTCCGGCGAGCGAGAGCTGCACCAGCGGGTGCGCCACCGCATCGGCCATCACCGGCTGCCGGTCGACCAGGGCCGACAACCAGGCAGGCGCTTCGGGCGAAGCCGTGCGGCCGATGGCGCCCAGCAGCAGATGGGCCAGCGTGCCAGGCCGCAGGAAGCTCACCTGCACGCCGTTCCGGGTCTGGGTTCCCCCCGGTTCGACCATGTTCAGGTTCGGGCCGCGGCTGGGATCGGGCGGCGACGCGAGCCACCGATCGAACTGATCGCGCAGCGGTGGGAAGGCCGCCGCCGACAGGTCCATGGTGCCGAGCGCCATCAGCACCTCGAGCGGCCGGCCCAGCTCGGGCAGCAGGCGGATCAAGGCGACCACCTGGTCCGGCGTCGCGAGCGCGATACAGCGCCCGATCCACTGGGCCTCGTGGTTCCGGTGTCCGCCATAGCCGAGCTGGAACAGCTCGAGCAGGGTCGGGACGCCGTTCGCACTCCAGGCCGGCTCGTGGGTCCCGACGAGGTCGGCGACCAGATCGCGCACGTTGCGGCGGGGGTCGCTGGCATGACCGGCGTCGGGGCCGAACGAGCGGGCGGCGGCGAGCAGCAGCTCCAGCTCGGCGTCGTCCAACGGCCACCGCCAGTTGCCGGAACCGGGCTGCACGACGCGGCCTTCCAGCCCGGTGGGCCAGCGCGGCAGTTCCTCCAGCAGGAACCGGCGCGCCGCGCGCGGCCCGGTCCCGAACTGGTGCAGGAACTGCCACGCCGCCCGCGACACGCGCGGGTCCGGATCACCGAGAGCGAGGCGCAGATCGGGCCCCACCTGTTCCAGCAGCTGCTCCCGCTCGGGGACCTGCAGCTGGCGCCAGCGCTGCGCCAGTCCCTCGTAGCCCGCCGCCCGCGCCTGCGGCAGGCGCGCCCGGAGGAGGCCGCGGATGACGGCCGGGTCGAAGCGCGACGAGATCTGCATGACGTTGCGCTGCACCTCGCCGTCCGGGTCGTCGTCGTTCAGGAAGCGCGCCGCCACCGGCAGCATCGTGTTGGCCGCGTTGCCGCAGCCGGCCACCATCTGCCGCCGCCAGACGACCGACGGGTCGCCGGCCACCGCGGCGAAGAACTCCTGCGCCGCCGGCGTGCCGATCCGCCACAGCAGACCGGCCATGATGCGCTCGGGATTGGCCAGGACTGCCACCTCGGTCGGCGTACGGTTCTGCCAGGCGTTGGCGCTGTGGTCGCGCAGCCTCTCGAGCTCGGCGGCGATGGCGCGGGCGGCGGGCTCGCCGAGCCAGAGCAGGTCCTGCGTGGTCTGGTTCCAGGTCTCCTGCCAGTTGGGCGAGGATCCGGGCGCGCGCTGCTGTTCCCGTTGCAGGTCGAAGGCGCGGTCGGTCAGGGTGGCGGCGCGGGCGCGCAGTTCCTGCTCCTGCTGGGCCGTGCCGGACTGGCCCGACAGGATCGCCTGGGCCGAGGCGCCGGCCTCGCCGCCGCCGGCGACCAGCGGCTCGAGCAGGGCGCTGGCCTCGTCCTGCCGGCCGAGCCGCTGCAGCAGCGCGCCGAGCCGCAACGTCGCCTGCACCCGCACCGCGGGGGCGGTCTGCGGGTCGTCGAGCAGGGCGCGGTAGGCCTTCTCGGCGGCCGCCAGATCGCCTTCCTGCTCCTCGATCAGGCGGGCGCGATCGAGCGCCTTGGTGGCGGCTTCCTGGGCGGAGAGCGGCGCGACCAGCAGCAGCGCGCCGACGAGGATGCTTCTCGTGAGGTTCATGACGGCATCGGACGGGGGACGGGATGAGATCGTGTCCGCGGACCGTCGGATCGGTGTCGCGAAGATGTCGAGGTCCGGCGCGGTGCGCGATCCAAGCCGTGGTCGGTCAGGAGTCCCAGGAACGTCGCTCCTGCTCTACGTGCTGGGATGCGTCCGCGTCACGCCAGAGCTCGCGCCCCAGCCCGCGCAGCTCGAGGATCGAGTGCATCGGGCTCGTGAGGTGCTGCTCCAACAGTCGGATCACCACCTCTTCGACCGGACGACGCTCGGCCTCGGCCCGCCGCCGCAGGCGTTCGTGGAGATCCTCCGGGAAGTCCTGGATGTTCAAACTGGGCATCGTTTCCTCCGAGGGACAGGCATGTCTCGGGAAAGGCGATTCTTCGCCTGTGGCTCCATGCCGAACGTCACCACAGTAGCCGGAGACGTTGGTCGGGATCTTGTCCAAGGGAGGGAGGGTCACCGCGGCCCTTCCACCGCCAGCCGGTACCCCACCCCGTGCACGGTGAACAGGTGCCGCGGGTTCTTCGGGTCCACCTCCACCTTCTGTCGCAGGTGCAGCAGGTGCGTGTCGATGGTGCGATCGCCCACCGAGCCGTCGCCGCCCCACACCTCTGCCAGGAAGTGCGCCCGGCTGACCACCCGGCCGCGCTGTCGCCACAGCAGGGCCAGCATCGCCGCCTCGCGCGGCGACAACCGCTGCACCTCGCCGTCGCGACGCACCTCGTAGGCATCGAGGTCGATCTCCGCCGGGCCGAGGCGGAAGCGGCCGGCGGGCGCCGCCGGCTGCGCCGGTTCCACGCGGCGCAGCAGGGCCCGCACCCGGGCCAGCAGTTCGCGCAGGGAGAACGGCTTGGTCACGTAGTCGTCGGCGCCCAGCTCCAGACCCAGCACCTTGTCGGACTCGCCGGACCGTGCGGTCAGCAGCAGCACCGGCGTCCGGCGATCCCGCGCGCGCAGGGTCTTGAGGATCTCCAGCCCCGAGGGGCCCGGCAGCATCACGTCGAGCACCACCAGATCGAAGGTCCGCTCGCGCAGGACCGCCAGGGCCTCGTCCCCGTCCTGCGCCGTCGTGACGCCGTGACCTTCACCCCGCAACGCATCGCCCAGCGCGGTCCGCAGCGTGCGGTCGTCCTCCACCAGCAGCAGGTGCGCGGTCACGCCGGCACCTCCGCGCGCAGCGGCAGGGTGAAGACGAACTCGGCGCCGGGGCCCGCCGCCGGGGACGCGCAGACCAGCCGGCCGCCGTGCCGCTCGGCGATCGCGCGGGCGAGGTGCAGGCCAAGGCCGACGCCGGGCACCGTGCCGTGGCGGTGCGCGGCGCCGCGGCGGAAGCGCGCGAAGATCGTCTCGCGCTCGCCGGCCGGCACGCCCGGGCCATGGTCGCGCACGGCGATGCGCAGCGCGCCGTCCCGTGCCTCCGTCCGCACCTCGAGCGTGCCGCCCGTCCCGGCGTACTTGCGGCCGTTGTCGAGCACGTTGAGCAGGGCCTGCAGCAGCGCGCCGCGGTCGGCCAGCGCCGGCGCCGGCGCCAGGCCCTCGACCAGCAGCAGCCGCAGGCCATCGCGTTCGGCCAGGGGCCGGAACAGGGCCACGGCCTCCCGCACCATCTGCGCCAGATCGCAGGCGCGCAGGTCGTGGGCCCGCTCGCCGCGTTCCATCCGCCCCAGGTCCAGCACGTTCTCGATCAGCATGGTCAGCCGCGCCGCCTCGCCGGCCAGCAGCCCGTAGTACTCGGCGTCGCGGCCGGCCGGCACGCGGTCCTCGGCCAGCATCTCCGCCAGCAGCCGGATCGAGGCCAGCGGCGTCTTCAGCTCGTGGGTGACCACCGTCAGGAAGTCGGCCCGCGCCCGCACCGCGTCGGCCTCGCGGCGCAGGGCGCGGTGGCCGAGGAACGCGGTGAGCAGGAACACCAGGGCCAGGGCGGCGGTGGCCACCGCGACGCCGCTCGGCCCGGCCAGCAGTCCCGGTGGCGGCGGCACCCGCGGCTGCACGTGCAGCAGCCCCGGGACGACCTCCTCGCCATGGGCGGGCGTGGCGCTCGCGACGACGACCTCGGCCAGGTCCGGCACCGGCGTCACGCCGGCGACCTCCCGACCGATCACGGCGGCCAGCAGATCCTGCGGCGCGCACAACGCGCCGGCGCCGGCGGTGGGGAACCAGAGCAGCAGTTCGCCGGCGGCGGCGGTCGGCCCCGCCGGCGGCGTCAGGGCCAGCAGGGCGTCGACGCGTTGCAGGCGGGCGCGCCGACTGAGGGCGGTGGCCAGGTCCTGCCGCAGGCGGGCCACCTCGAGGCCACGTTCCTGCAGCCGGTCCAGGAGGGGATCGGCGAGGTCTTCGGGCAGGAAGGGCAGCAGCCGGGCGACCGGAGCCGGCAGTGACCCGTCGCTCGTGGCGTGCAGCAGGGCCGCCTGCGCCACGGCGTCGGCGACCGCCGGCAGGGCGCAGTCGGCGGGTCCGGCCGCCCTGAGGCGCTCCTCGAGGCGGGCCAGCAGGGCCTGGCAGCGTTCGGCGTCCCCGGCCCGCATGGCCTGGAAGGCGGCCGACCCCAGGACCGGCAGACCGGCGTCGCCGCGCGGCCCGCGCTCGCCGAGCAGATCGTCGAACTGCTGGCGCGCCGCCGTGGCATCGGCCAGCACGAACTCGGCCCGCTGCGCCTCGGTGAGCTTCGTGCCCACCACGGGATCGGTGGCCGTGGCTTCGGCGGGGCGCAGCCAACCGACCTCGGCGGGAAGCGCGAGCGTGGCGCCGGTCACCGCGAAGCGGTGCTCGTCCGGCACCGCCGCCAGCACCGCCGGCTGCTGCAGGGCCGACCGCAGCGCCTGGGCCATCGCCCGGGCGTTCCGGCGCGCCTGCAGCTCGGCCTCCATCCGGCCCTGCTCGGCGGCGCGCAGGACGCTGAAGCCGACCAGGGCCACCAGCCCGGCACCGGAGGCGAGGGCGAGGGCGGTGAGCAGCGGCCAGGCTTTGCGCGGGGAGACGATGCGGGCAGCCTAGCGAGCCCTGCGCCGAGCCTTGTCAAGGAAGCGTCGCGGTGCTGGCTGCCTCACCGCCGCGGCGTGAAGACCTGTTCGAGGGTGGGCGCGGTGAGGACCTCGTCGCAGAGGCGCGCGATCTCCTGTTCGTCGGCCGCCCTGACCCTGGCTTCGGTCGCGGCATCGATCTCGCCGAAGCGCCGGCGAAGCTGTCGCAGGATCAGGTTGGCGCTGGCCTCGGCGCGGGCGGCGCGGGTCATTCGTTCGGCAGTGCTCATCAGGATCGGCTCCGCGGCTGGGCCGCCGGCGTCCGACAGGACGGCGCGCAGCCGTTCGGGCGGAACGTCGGTGGCGAGGAAGAGGTAGGAGATTACCGCCAGCAGGCTGCGCTGGGGATCCGCCTCGGCGACCGCCCGCACCAGGCCGGCGCAGCGGGTCAGCAGCCCGAGGGCGGCGTCGGGCGGCTGCACCCGGGCCAGTTGCAGGCAATGCAGCGTCAGCCGCGCCATGGCCGTCATCGCGCCGAGGCCGAACGCCGCCAGGTCGGCATCGGTGAAGTCGTACAGCAGGAAGCGACCGCGAGGCAGCAGCCGGCGGATGGCACCCCGCACCGGCGGCGCCAGTTCGTCCAGCGGGAAGTCCTGCAACAGGTCGGTCGGTCCACGCCAGGGCCGACGGCCATGGTGGATGACGATGGGGATCACGAACGGCAGCCGCCGGCCGCGGCCGTGCAGCTCGAGGATCCGCAGCACGTAGCGCTGCATCTGCAGCGCGGTCCGCCGCCGCGCCTGGGCCTTGTGTTCGAGGAGCAGGTAGATGACGGCGCGGCGGCGCCCGATCCGCACCGTGAACAGAAGGTCGGCCTGGTGCTCGCGCAGGTCGTCGTCGACCACCGAACCGTCGATGACGGTGAGGCTCTGCCAGTCGATGGCCCGCGCCAGCGCCGGCGGCAGGATCGACCGGAGCAGGCCGATGGCATGTTCCACCTGTCCGAACGTGTGGCGGAACAGGTGGTCGTGATGATTGCCGGTCACCGGGCCCCTGCGGTCAGAACGGGATGTCGTCCGCGGCGATGGGCCGATCCTTGCCGTTCTCCGGCTCGCCGTCGTCGTCGCCGGCGCCGGCTGCGGTCTTTCGGCGATCGCCGCCCTGGCCACCGCCGCCGCCGGGCACCGGCCGGTAGCCGTCGTAGGGCACCTCGTTGCGACGGATCACGTCGCCGGTCGGTCCCGGGTACTCCACCGGCCGGACCTCGACCAGGGCCGTGCGGCCGACCAGGTCGTCGGGCTCGACCTTCACGCGGCCGCGGGCGGGCATGCCCAGCGCCAGGAACACCAGCTTGGCCCGGGCCCGGCCGCGGGTGCTGAACACCAGGCTGTCCCAGGCCGCCTGCCGGCCCACGTGCTGGCCCTCGGCCACCACCAGCCGCAGGCCCCAACGTTCGTCGCCGGTTCGGGTCGTGCCCTGCCGCACATCGGCGACCCGGCAGAGGTAGGTGCCTGCGGGAACCGTGACGAAGTCGGTGACCTCGCCCACGCCGTCGAAATCGATCTCCATGTTGTCTCACCTCGGTTGTCGGGCGGGCCGTCTGCCGGTGCCGCCTCTGATCCTCTGTGGGGCCGGATGCGTCCCCGGTGACATGCGGATCCTGAATTCCGTACGCGTCGGCCACGGTGCTACCCTCTGCGTCCGGTGGGGTCCTGGCTGCTGCCGAAGCAGGCCCGGCGCCACCTGCACCGGATCTACGCGTTCGCGCGCACCGCCGACGACCGGGCGTTGCGAGCTTTCGGCAGTGTGGCCCGGCACCACGCAGGCTGGTTTTGACGAGGAAGCCGGGCGACGGCCTTGCCAGCGGCCCCACCTACCTGTGGGTCGACGACGGTTGCGGCTTTGTGTGTGGTCCCCGTGATCGGGGGCTCGCGGGCGCCGCTACTTGACAGTCCGGCCGAGCAGTCTACCTTTGGAGTCCCTTTCCACTCCGAACCTTCATCGCCTGGAGCCGACCTCATGAATACGGAACGGTTCTTGCATCACGTCACGTCCCGTACGGGCACATCGGCATTGCAGCAGCCGAACGGCCTAGAGCTACAGCAGGGTGAACCAAGGTCGGTACGCGGCTGCCGGCGCCGCGGGCTGACGTGGTCCGCAGAGATCGCCGTTGCCCTGATCCTGTTCTCGTCGGGACTTTGTCCTGCCCAGGGTCCCCCCAACGAGTTCGTCTTCCATGCATACGTCGATCCGATCTTCGGCGACGACGAAATGGCGTTCGCGTTCAACCCCGGCAATCCGAACGACCCCGGATTGAACACTCCGTTGCCCAACAACGGCAGTGGTAGTCCGATCCGAGCCAGACCGCTCGACCGGCGCGTGGACTTCAGCCCGGCAGTCGATGCCACGACGATCGCGGGGTACCTTCAGCATGCTCCGTTCGCCTTCCGGACGCTGAGTCGTGAGAAGGGGGCCATCGAGTACGTTCAAAGGCTCTTCTCCACCGCTGCCTCCGGGCAGTCGCCCGCTACAACGGTGCTTCCCTGGGCCCATCCTTCGGGACGCATCGTGACCCACGTCGTGATCCACTGCCTGCCGGGTCTGTATGGACCGCGCAACCCCTCTCTCCCGGCGGAAACACAGGAGATCGACCCGACCACCGGGCTGCCCTGGAATGGCGAGGTCCTCCCGATTCGGCTTGGCTACCGCCATGAATCGACGGCCTGTCCGGTGTTCGACAGGATCAGCATCCAGGGCACATCCGCACTGGACACCATCTTCGATGGTCGTGGCAACGACCCGAACATGCCAGTCTTCTTCAGGACCAACTTCGTGTTCCATGTGCTACCCGCCCCCGCCCTTCGGAATCATGGACATCGGGGCGGACGAGTGTGGGCCTCTCATTATCGGCGGGTATATCCACTCGACCAGGATGTTCCAGGCCTTTCACCCGATGACGGGATCGACCATGAACGCCCAGGTGTACTTCGTCAACGCCCCGGCATCAGGGGCACCCGGAGGCTTTGCCAGGCCATGGTCCAACTGGCTCATGGGTGGGTTGCCATGGTACGCCAATGTCCAGGCAGGCAAGGCTCCAGCCGTGTGTCTGCCAAACGATCCTATCACGGGTGTGCCGCCATTGACATTCTTCACATGTGGGTTCCAGCAGGGTGCCTCGGCGACCGACCGCAGGATCATGTCGATCGACATGGTTCCATTCATGCGCAACTTGGCGTGCGACTTCTCACCGCATCTACGGCTGGATCCGCATCCTGAGTGGACGACGCTGTGCGACGAACTCTTGACGCCTTCGACGCCAGACCCATTCGCATGTAATCCATGGTACTGCAGTTGGTGGCCCGCCAGCTTGTATCCAGTATACCCTGACAATCCTACTCTGTTCTTTAATGACGTTCCGGGACTTCCGGTACACGCTCAGGGTCAGGTGTCCCCGTACAACACTTACCTTCGGTTTGCCGGCACGCGCACCGGTGTCGCAGCCAGCCACCTGAACCCGCCAGGCACCCACGGACCTGTGCCTGGCCTCATGCAGTGGGTTTTCGGCAGTGCCAGCCAGTTTGGTCCGATCTCGCCGTGTACCGGTAGCAACTACTACTGTGGCAACTGGTGCCTGAACAACCAACCGGCAGGTTGCCCGGACGTGGTCCCGGCGCTTGGTCTGGACTACGCCTTGCGAATCAACTGCGAGGTGCCGAGCGCCCTGATGCCCTATCCCAGGAACAGCAATCTGCAGGCGTTCCTGGTGTTGGCCAACGCGCCCCCGCCCCAGCCCGGGACGCAGTCCCTGACGGTGGGTCAGGGTGCGAGGTCCCTGCAAATGGCTTCCCAACTGCTCATTCCATGGTATCTCGGCACGGAAGCTGACTTCGTCGCGGGGCATATCACGCAGAGGAGATAGCCTATGCCGACCGTGCGCCACACGTGTGTCGCGTTCGCCTGTGCGCTATGCTGTGCGGCACAGTCTGCGGTGAGTCCGTTCCTGCCGCCTGATCGGTCCGTATGGTACATGTCAGGTGCCAACTACTCACCGGTGCAGGTCATCGACGCGAACGGTGATGGGAAGCCTGACTTGGCCGTCGGGGAGATCTACATACAGCTGTCGAGCTTGTACCCGACCAACGTCTTCAGCTACGACATCAACCACGGCAATGGTCGCTTCACCCGATACACGGTGACCGAGCCTCCCGCGCCGCAGCCGCGCATATTCCACCGCGTGCTCGCAATCGGCGATGTCGATGGGAATGGGACCGAGGATGTTTTTGTGGCCCGTTCAGTGGGTCCGGCGACTCCGTTGGATGATGCGTTGTACCTGAACCAGGGCAACGCCGGCTTCCTGCGGGCGTCGGGATATCTACCAAGCACGCCGTACTTCACCGGCGGCGCCGCCTTCCTGGACGCGGACCGGGACGGCGACCTGGACCTGTTCCTGATGGACATCTACGGGCCCAACCGTTTGTACATCAACGACGGTACCGGACGGTTCACCGACGAGTCTGCCGCCCGCCTGCCGGTCCCAACGGGTGCGAACGGAAAGATGGTTCTTGCGTTCGATGTCGATCGCGACGGAGATGTCGACGTCTTGGTTGGCAATGGAGGCAACAATCTCGCGATGCAGATGCCGTCACTGTACCTGAACGACGGAACCGGGCAGTTCCAGTACGGACAGGTGTTCACACAGGCGGGATGGACCGCGTGGGCCTGTCTCCAGGACATGAACGGCGATGGGTGGACCGATGTCGTGATGCTCGACAATTATCCCCCGACCATCCTCATGAATCAGCAGGGAACACTGTCAGCCGCAGGCATCACGTTCCCGCCAAGCCTGCGGCTCCAGAACTGGATCGGCGCAGTGGACTTCGACGGGGACGGCGACATGGACCTGATGTGCATGGGTGTGGGGATGCATGTGTTGCTGGAGAACGTGGGCAACCTCACTTTCGTGGATGCCACCAGCCGTATGCCGCTGGGTCCGACCGCGGGGTTCGAGGTGCCCATCCTGTTCGATCTGGACCTGGACGGCGATCTGGACATGCTGACCAACGGCAGCTTCTACCGCGGCACGCTGCGCGAGGTGATTCTGCGCAACGATCCGACGCGTGGTGCGACATGGTCGATTGGGTTGATCGCCAAGCAGAATCACATGCTTCTGCTGGGAATGTCAGTGCGCCCCGGCGAGGTGTCGTTTCCTGGCCTGGGATGGCTGTGGCTCGACACCCAGACCTCGCAGTACCTCGGACAGATGCATTTCGGCTTCCACTATGAACAGTCGCTGTTGCTGCCGGTGCCCAACTTGCCGGGCCTGCTCGGTGCGACGGTCTGCGTGCAGGCCCTGGATGTCCGGCTGTCAGACATGGCGGCGCAGTTCACCAACGCGCCGTGCGCGGTCATCCGGTGAGTACCCTCACCTGGTGCCCTGCAGCCTGACCGGAGCGATCGGTCGATCTCGCAGACTCGCCGGCAGGTGAGCCGTCGCCGTGGCGCCGTGGCGGCGTGGTGCTTACGTTCAGGGGCCTTTTTCCGTCGTGGGCGGCTGCCGGACCCCGGCGACGCGCTCCCTCTTGGCTCCTGTTTCGCGTCCGATGACATCCGCCGTTGGTGACTCCTTGCTGGCCTCGCACGACCCTGCCCGGTACCTGGCCCTGGCCGGGCAGCACTACGAGAACTTCCCGGTGGGGTCCTGGCTGCTGCCGAAGCAGGCCCGGCGCCACCTGCACCGGATCTACGCGTTCGCGCGCACGGCCGACGACCTCGCCGACGAGCACCGGGATGCGGCGGGGCTGGCGGCCTTCCGACGCGACTTCCTGGCCCACAGAGAGACCCGCGCCGACGTGCCGCTGTTCGCCGATCTGTGGGCGACGATCCGCGAACGCGACCTGCCGGTCGGCCTGTTCACCGACCTGCTGGATGCGTTCACCCAGGACCTGACCGTCACGCGCTACGACGAGGCGGGGCTGTTCGCCTACTGCCGGAAGTCCGCCGACCCGGTCGGCCGGCTGGTGCTGCGGGTGTGCGGTCACGCGGACCCGGCGCTGGACGCGGCCTCGGACGCCGTGTGCACGGGCCTGCAGCTCTTGAACCACCTGCAGGACCTGCGCGCCGACCTGCGGGAGCGCGACCGCATCTACTTCCCGCAGGCCGACCTGCAGCGGTTCCAGGTGGCCGAGACCGACCTCCTGGCCGAACGGGCAAGCCCGGGCGTGCGCGCCCTGGTGCGGCACTGGCATGGGCGCGTGGCGGGCATGTTCGAGCAGGGCTGGCCGGTCACCCAGGGCGTGCGCGGCCGCCTGCGCTGGGAGCTGCGGGCGATCCTGCGCGGCGCCGCCGCGGTGCTGGCGCGGATCCGGGCGGTGGATGGCGACGTGCTGGCCGGTCGCGTGCACCTGACCAAGGGCGAACGCCTGCGCACGGTGCTGGGCGGGCTGCTGCTGGTGTCCCGCCCGGCCTTCCGGGGAGCGGAGCGATGAGCGCGCCTCCGGCGGCGGCGGGCCTCGGTGCCGGCGAGATCGCCGTCCGCTCGCAGTCGAACTTCCTGGTGTCCTTCCTGTTCCTGTCGGCGGAACGGCGGCGCGGGCTGGCGGCGGTCTACGCGTTCTGCCGCGTCGCCGACGATGCCGTCGACGAGGCGGTGGATGCGGCGGTGGCCGAACAGGGCGTCGCGTTCTGGCGGCGTGAGCTCGAGGCGGCGGCCGACGGCACGCCGGTCACCGCGGTGGGCCGCGAGCTGCAGGCGGCGATGCGCGCGTTCGGCGTGCCGGCAGCGCCGCTGCACGCGCTGCTGGACGGCGTGCAGCGGGACGTGCGACCCGCGGGCTGCGCCGACCTGGCCGAATTGGAGGACTACTGCCGGAAGGTCGCCTCGGCGGTGGGGCTGGCCTGCCTGCCGGTGTTCGGCGTCGCCGGCGCCACCGCCGAACGCTACGCCGACCGGCTCGGGCTGGCGCTGCAGCTCACCAACGTGCTGCGCGACCTGCGCCCGGACGCGGAGCAGGGCCGGGTCTACGTGCCCCGCGACTGGCTGCAGGCGTGCGGCGTCGCGCCGGAATGGCTGCGCCGGACGCCGCCGACGGCGCGGCCGGCGCTGGCGGCGCTGACCCGGCGCCTGCACGACGAGGCCGAGCGGCGCTTCGACGAGGCCACGGCGGCCCTGCGCGAACTGCCGCGCCGCGACCGGCGGCGGCTGCTGCCGGCCCGGGTGATGGGTGCGGTCTACCGCGCGATCCTGCGCCGGCTGCGGGCCCGTGGCGGGGACCTCGACGCACCGCGGGTGCGGCTGTCGAAGGCGACGAAGCTGTGGCTCGCCTGCCGCACGGCGCTGGGGCTCGGGTGACCGGACGCGCGCTGGTGCTGGGCGGCGGTCTGGCCGGGATCGCCGCGGCGTTCCTGCTGGCCGATCGCGGCCACGCGGTGACCCTGCTGGAGTCGCACGGCTGGCTCGGCGGCCGCGCGTTCTCGTTCCACGATCGCGTGAGCGATGCGTGGCTCGACAACGGGCCGCACGTGATGCTCGGCTGCTACGCGGCGATGCGCGGGCTGCTGCGCCGGATCGGCAGCGAGGACGGGTTCGCCGCCGCGGCGGCGCTGACGGTGGCCTATCGCGAAGCCGGCGGCAGGGCGTCACGGCTGCGGCTGCGGCGCTGGCCGGTGCCGCTGGCGATGCCGTTCGGCCTGTTCGGGCTGCCGCTGGGCTTCGGTGGCCGGCTGCGCGCGCTGCGCGGGCTGCTGGCGTCGCTGCGGCGGCCGCCGGCGGACTGGACGGTGCAGCGCTGGATGGAGCGGAAGGGCCAGATCGGCGGCCCGGACCGCTTCTTCTGGGTGCCGCTCTGCCGCGCGGTGATGAACGCCGAGCCCGGCGAGGCCTCGGCCATGCTGTTCCTCGCCACGCTGCGGGAGGCGTTCTCGGGTGCGGCGGCGAACGGCGCGATCTGGGTGCCGGCGCGGCCCTGGCGCGAGCTGGTGGACGTGCCGGCGCAGCGGGCGCTGGCGGCAGCCGGGGTCGCGGTGCGGCTCGGCGCGCGGGTGGCGGCGCTGGAACGGGCCGGCGCGCGGGTGGCGGCGGTGGTGCTCGGCAGCGGCGAACGGCTGGCGGTGGCGGACGGCGACGTGTTGGTGTCGGCGTTGCCCTGGCACGCGCTGGCGCGGCTGTTGGGGGAACCGGCGCCGGCGTTCGGCCGGGTGCAGGGCTCGCCGATCGTCAGCGCCCACTTCCAGGTGGCGGACGGCGCGCCGCCGCTGCCCGACGACGGTCCGCTGGTGGCGCTGGTGGACGGCGAGCCGTTCCACTTCGTGTGCCGCACGCCGGGCGGCGATCCGCGGCGGTTTGCGGTGTTGTCCGGCGGCGGCCGGGTGTTCGACGGGATGTCGGTGGACGCGATCGAGCGGGCGGCGCGGGCGCAGCTCGCGCGGCACTATCCGGAGTGGGGGGAGGAAGTGGCGGCGACGGTGCGGATCAGCAAGGAGGCGCGGGCGACCATCCTGCCCGCGCCGGCCGCGCTGGCGCTGCGGCCGTCGCCCGGCGTCCTGGCGGGCGGGCCGGGGAATCTGCGGGTGTGCGGGGACTGGACCGCGTGCGGGTTGCCGTCGACGCTGGAGGGTGCGGTGCGTTCGGCGGCGTTGGCGCTGCGGGAAGCCTGACTCGCGTCGCCCGCGCCGCCGCGCGCAGCGCGGCGACGCGGGCGACTTGATTGCGCACTAATTCTAAGTTAAGGCACAACACAGAGTTACGCCGCCCGTCCCGACGGCCCCAACCGCCGTCCCGGCAGCCCCAACCCGCCTTCTTCGACGGCGGCCCAGCCGCGCGCCGTCGCGCGCCGCGTGGCGGCGCACGGCGACGCGGCGATCTTGATTGCGCACCAATTCTAAGCGAAGTCGCAACACAGGGTTACGCCGCCCGCCGCGACGGCCCCAACCGCCGTCCCGGCAGCCCCCAACCTGCCTACTTCGACGGCGGCCCAACCGTGCGACGTCGCGCGCCGCGTGGCGGCGCGCGGCGACGCGGGCGACTTGATTGCGCACTAATTCTAAGCGAAGGCACAACACAGGGTTACGCCGCCCGTCGCGACGGCCCCAACTGCCGTCCCGGCAGCCCCCAAACCGCGCTCTTCGACGGCGGCCCAACCGCGCGCCGTCGCGCTTGGCGTGGCGCCGCCCGCGAGCTTGATTGCGCACTAATCCTAACCATCGTCGGAGCAACGGGTTGCGGCATCGCCCCCCTTCCGGCCACGGGCACTGCGGGCGGCGGGCGCCGCGGGGCGGCGGATCGGAACCCGGGCGTTGCCGACCCTACTCCACGTGGATGTGCCGGCCGCCGTTCTCCTCGGCGAGCAGGCGCAGGAAGTCGGTGGCGTTCTTCTCGCCGAACGTCACGCAGTGGATCGTGATCTTGCGCAACCCGTTGGTCTCCCGCACGCGCCGGCGGATCTCGTCCTGGTCGGTGACGTCGCCCCAGCTCGGCGCGCCGTCGCTCAGCACGTACATCGTGTCGAAGCCCGCCTCGTAGTACTTGTCGTACAACCCACGCCCGCCGAAACCGAGCGCCTTGTCGAGCGCCCCGTACAGATTCGTCGGCCCGCTCGGCTTCAGCCCGTCCAGGAAGCTGCCCAGCAGGTCGTCGCGGGCGCCGTCGTCGAGCTTGACCAGGGCCGGCTTGCCCTCGCGGTCCTGCCGCCAGGTGCGCACCTCGTCGCTGAACACCACCGCGTTGAACAGGGCGCCGTCGGGCAGCGACATCACGATCTTCTTCATCTCGGCGACCACCAGCGCCGCCTTGGTGGTCGGCTCGCCGGCCCGCGCGCCGGTGGTGGTGGCCTTGAGCTGCACCGGTTCCGCCATCGAGCCGGAGAAGTCCAGCACGAACAGCACGCGGTCGCTGCGGATCTCCAGGTTGAAGAACTTCTGGTACTTGTTGGCCTGCTTCGGCTCCTCGCCCGGCGCTGCCTTCGGCCGAACGGTGAAGCTCGCGCCCTCGGCCTTCCAGAACTCCTGCCAGGGCGCGGCGCTGCCGAGCACGACGGTCTGGCCGGTGAGGCCTTCCAGGATCTCGTGCAGGCGCACGTCCATCGCCCACGGGTCCTTCTTGCGCTGCAGCTCGGCGGCGAGACCCTCGATCAGGGCCGGGATCACCGGCTTGCAGCGCAGGTTGGCCAGCGCGAACGCCGCCGCCGAGCGCACCTGCCAGACCTTGTCCTTGATCAGCAGCTCCTTCAGCTTGTCGACGACGCGGTCGCGGGTGGCCAGCAGCTCGCCCTGCGGCGCCTGGCCCGCGGTCTCGTCGACGTGGGGCTGCAGGGCGGTGCCGAGCGAACTGGCGGCGGCGATGCGCACGTTGGGCTCGCTGTCGCGCAGCAGTTCCAGCAGGTCCGGCACGGTCTCCAGGGCGGCGTCGCCGGCCATGGCGTTCACCGCGAACACCCGCAGGTCGGCGGGCATGGTGCGGGCGGCGCGGGCCAGCTCCATCTTCGCCTCGAGGCTCTGGTGGCTGCCGAGGATGCGCAGCACGGCGGCGGCGCGGAGCTGGTCGTCGTTCCTGCCGGCGGCGCGCACGCCCTTGGCCGACAGGTGCGCCAGCAGGAACGGCACGATGCCGGGGCCGTCCATCCGGCTGAGCTGCTGCCGGGCCAGGGCCTGCACGCGCCATGGCTGCAGCTCGCGCTGGAAGTCGACCAGCTCGGTGGAGGACGAGGCGCCAGGCGGCGCCGGCAGGAGCCAGGCGGCCTCGAACAGCCGCTGCGCCGCACCCAGCGTGTTCCACTTCGCCATGCGGGCGAAGCGCTCCTCGACGGCGGTCAGCGCCGCGTGGTCCAGTTCGCCGCCCTTCATCAGCCGGAAGGCGCCGCTCTTGTAGTCGCGCAGCCAGCTCTCGAAGTCGGCGAGGTCCTGCAGTTGCGGCGCGTCGGCGGCCGGCGGGTCCTGGGCCCGCAGGGCCACGACGGCCGGGAACAGCAGGGCGATGGCGGTGAGGGCGGCGGCGGATGGGCGCATCGGGCCGCGCATGGTAGCAGCAGGCGGCCGGGGCGGGCGACACGCGGCCGCGCCGTCGATTCCCTCAACAAGGGGCGCCGGTGCTGCCGATGGATCCGACGGCCCGTCCCAGCCCGGGACCGGTGCCGGTCGAGGCAACCCCCATGAACCCCAGCGATCTGACCGTGGAGCTGCAGGAACTCTCCGCCGCGGTGACCGGCACCACCCTGCTGTTCGCCGCCCCCGATGTCAGCGTGCCCGGCGCCCAGCGCGCCGCGTTCGGCCCGCCGGCGCCCGGCGTCGAGGCCGCCGAGTCGCCCGACGGCACCCTGCGCGAGTACTGCGACGGCGGCGTCGACGTCGTGCTGGGCCACTTCGCCCTGGAACGCTGCCAGGACCCCGCGGCGGTGCTGCGGGTGTGGCGGCGGGTGCTGCGGGAGGGCGGCCGGCTGGTGTTGGTGCTGCGCGCGGCCGCGGCGCCGCGGGCCGGCGACCAGCGGCAGAGCTTCACGCCGGGCTACCTGGTGTCGCTGCTGAACGCGGTGGGCGGCTTCCAGGTGATGGCCCTGGAGGAACTGTGGCCCGGGCGCAGCTACGTGCTGCGGGCCGAACGGCTGGCCGTCGCCGAGGTGCGCATGCCGCTCGGCAGCGTGGCGCCGGCGGTGGCGGAGAAGGCGCGGCTGCTGCCCGCCGCCAAGGCCGAGCTGTGCTTCCAGGTCGGCGTGATGATGCTGCAGAGCGACGAGCCGGCGCTGGCCGAGCAGTGCTTCCGGCGGACGCTGGCCAGCGAGCGCAGCGATCCCGAGACGATCTTCGCGCTCGGCATGAGCCAGTTCGGCCAGGGCCGGCATGGCGAGGCGCTGGTGGAGGTCGAACGGGCGCTGGCGATGCGGCCCGACGACCGCGAACTGCAGCGCTGGGCGGTGGTGCTGCGCCGGACGGTGGCCGCGCCCGCGGGCGCGGTCTGACCCGAGCTGTGCTTGGCGGGCACTGCGGCGCCGGCTAGCCTCCGAAGCCCATGCCAGCCACCCTCGCGCTCGTCGCCGATGCCACCTTCGCCATCGACGGCGAGCACCTGCTGGGACTGGGGCTGGCCACGCTGGCCGGCGCGCTGATCGGCGCCGAGCGGGAGTACCGCGACCGGGCCGCCGGTTTCCGCACGATCATCTTCATCTGCGTCGGCGCGGCGCTCTTCACGATCGTCAGCCACGCCATCGCCCTGGCCCACGACAAGGATCCGACGCGGATCGCGGCCAACGTGGTGAGCGGCGTCGGCTTCCTCGGTGCCGGCGTGATCCTGCGCGACGGCGGCAGGGTCATGGGGCTGACGACGGCGGCGATCATCTGGCTGGCGGCGGCGTTGGGCCTCGGCTTCGGCGCCGGGCAGTATGGCCTCGCCCTCGCGGCCACCGGGCTGACCCTCGTGGTGCTGGTGGTGTTCCCCCTGATCGAGCGGCGGATCGACGGGCTGCGTGAGACCCGGACCTACGAGGTCGTGTGTTTGCGGAGCGCCGAGAAGTTCCGCCAGCTCGAGCAGGCGTTCCGCGACTGCGGCCTGCGGGTGCGCAGCCACAAGGAGATGAAGCGCGGCGAGGAGATGATCGGCGTGTGGGAGGCGGTCGGGCACCGCCGCAACCACGACCAGATCATGGATCGCCTGTTCCGGGACGACGCGGTCCGCGAACTCCGGATGTGAGCGGGGGCCGCAGGTCCCATCCCATGGCCCCGACGCCGCCGCGTTTGCGCCGCAGCGTGCCCGTCCGAGGGGCGCGGCTTTGCAGGGGGCCGGAAAGCGGGTCACAATCCTCCGGTCGCGCGCGGCGCTCCCACCGCGTGCCCTGCCGACCTTGCCCATGCGTTCCACCCCCTGCCTGATGCTCGCCGTTGCCGCGCTGGCGACGGGGCTCGCCGCCCAGTCCGTGTCGCCGCAGCTGCAGATCCCGTCGCCGCTGCTGCCGGCGCACACGCAGCCGGTGCGCTGCCTGACCCCGGCCCGCGGCATCGGCCCCGGCTCGCCGATGGACCATCCGGACTGCGACCAGACCCAGACCAATCCGAGCGCCGCCTACGCGCCGACCTTCCTCTACCGGATCCCGGTGGTGGTGCACGTGATCGCCAGCAGCTCCGGGCAGGGCAACCTGAGCAACACGCTGGTGCAGAGCCAGATCACGGTGCTGAACGAGGACTTCCGGGCGATGGCCGGGACCCCGGGCGCCGCCGGCGTCGACACGATGATCGAGTTCTTCCTGGCGACCACCGATCCGAACGGCCAGCCGACCACCGGCATCGTCCGCCACACCAACAACACCTGGTACCAGGACAACGGCAGCTACTGGAACAGCATCGCCTGGAACACCTCGCGCTACCTGAACATCTACACCAACGACGTCGGCAATGGCGGCATCCTCGGCTACGTGCCCGGCCTGCCGCAGGGCGGCCAGACGCTGGGCACCAACGCCGACCGCGTGGTGATCCACTGGAGCGTGTTCGGGCGGCCGGGGCTGGGCGGCGCGCCCTACAACGGCGGTCGCACCTGCACCCATGAGGTGGCGCACTACCTCGGTCTGTACCACACGTTCGACGGCGGTTGCGGCAGCACGACGGCGTGCCTGACCACCGGCGACCTGATCTGCGACACCAATCCCGAGCAGGCGCCGCGTTATGGCTGCCCGCTGGCGGCGGTGAGCTGCGGCAGCGTCGACCCGGTGCGCAACTACATGGACTACACCGACGATCTGTGCATGAACCACTTCACCGCGCAGCAGGCGCGGCGGATGCGGTGCACGATCCAGCGCTATCGGTCGAACCTGGCGATCGTCGGCAACTGTGCCACCGCCACCGCCGTGATCCGCAACGCCGGCGCCAACCTGAACCAGCACCAGGCGATCCCGCTGCGCATCGGCCAGCCCTGGAACGGCTCGGTGGTGCTGTTCGGCACCGGTTACCAGTTCGCGGCCCTTTATGGCTTCACCGGCCAGGCCAACGTGCCGTTCGGTCAGTGGCGGGTGCTGATCGACCTGCAGTCGCCGATCGTGTTCCAGCTGCCGTTCACCGGCAACGGCTTCGCGGCGAGCTGGGCGTTCACCGTGCCCAACGATGTCAACCTGTGCGGGCTGCCGGTGACGACGCAGGCCCTGGTGTTCGGCGGGCTGCCGGACTTCGGGCTGACCAACGCCATGGACATGGTGGTCGGGATCTGATTCCCGCGGCTCAGCGGGCCAGCGCCTCGGCCAGGGCGCCGTCGAGGGCCGGCTGACCGAAGGTGAAGCCGGCCGCCTGCAGCCGGCGCGGCGCCACGCGCTGGCTCGCCAGCAGCAGGCCGTCGGCCAGTTCGCCGAACAGGAGCCGCGCCGCGAACGCGGGCAGCGGCAGGAACGCCGGCCGGTGCAGGGCCCGGCCGAGCGCGCGGGCGAAGGCGCGCTGCGGGACCGGTGCGGGGGCCACGGCATTGACCGGGCCGCGCAGGGTCGGCGTCGCCGCGGCGAAGCGGAACGCCGCCAGCAGGTCCGGCAGGCCGATCCAGCTGACGAACTGCCGGCCGTCGCCGACGGGGCCGCCGAGACCCAGCCGGAATGGCAGCAGCATCTTCGCCAGCGCGCCGCCATGGCGGGACAGCACCATGCCGATGCGCAGATGCACCACCCGCAGGCCTTGCTGGCGGGCCGGTTCGGCGGCCTGTTCCCAGGCGCGGCAGACCTCGGCCAGGAAGTCCGCGCCCGGCGCGGAGTCCTCGTCGAGCAGCTCGTCGCCGCGATCGCCGTAGATGCCCACCGCCGAGGCGCAGAGCAGCACCGGCTTGCCTTGCGGCCGCGAGGGCAGGGCGGCCAGGGCCCTGGCGATGGTGGCGGTGCCGTCCACGCGGCTCTTCTGGATGCGTTCCTTGCGGGCCGCGGTCCAGCGCCCGCCGGCGACGCTCTCGCCGGCGAGATGCACCACCACGTCGGCCTCGGCGAGGCGCGGATCGTCGAGGCGGCCGGCCTTGGGATCCCAGGGGATGGAATCCGGTGCTGTCGTGGGCGCGGCGCCCTCGTGCCGGCGGACGAGCTGCAGCACGCGTTCGCCTCGGGCGAGCAGGTCCGTCGCGAGGGCGGAGCCCACGAGGCCCGATGCGCCCGAGATCACCCAGGTGGCCACGATTCGCCAACCAGTACGCCCAAAGGCGCAGGCGATCCACCAGAATGCCCGCCTCGCGCACGATCGCGCACCTCGAGGAGACCGATCATGAAGACCGTCAAGTCCACGCTGCTCTCCGCCGCCGTCGCCGGGCTGCTGTTCGGCGCCACCGCCTGCACCACCAAGGACGAGCCCGCTCCCGCGCCGGGCGCCGGAGCCGGCGCGCCCGCCGGTGGGGCGCCTGCCGCCAACCCCGTCGCCGACGTCGAGAAGCACGCCTGCAAGGGCATGAACTCGTGCAAGGGTCAGGGCGGCTGCAAGACCGACGCCAATGCCTGCACGGGCAAGAACGAGTGCAAGGGCAAGGGCGGCTGCGCCACCGTGGCCCATCACGGCTGCAAGGGCCAGAACGACTGCAAGGCCCAGGGCGGCTGCAAGTCCGGCGACAACGGCTGCGCCGGCAAGAACACGTGCAAGGGCAAGGGCGGCTGCGGCGTGCCCGTGAAGCACTAGTCACCTGGCCGAGGGCGCCGGGGTAACATCCGGGCCGATGTTCGCAGCCCGCGCAGGCCTCTGCTCCGCCGCCGTGGCGCTCTTCGCCCTGGCTCCTGCCGGCGCTGCCCGCGCCCAGGCCGACGACCTGCAGGAACAGGTCCACCGGGCGCTGGATCGCGCCCGGCCGGCCCTGCTCGAGCACCTGCGCACCGCCACGCGGCGGGACGCCGGCGGTCCCGGGCTGCTGGCCCTGCTCTGCCTCGCCGCCCTGCACGACGGCGTGCCGGTGACCGATGCGGACCTGGACAAGGCCCTGCGGCAGCTCGGCGAGGCCGAGATCCACGAGACCTATGCCCTCGCCCTGCGGCTGATGGTGATGGAGGCGCACGCGACGTTCCCCGATCGCGCGCGCCGGGCCGAGGCCGACGCCAGGGTCCTGCTGCGCTGCCAGCGCGGCGGCCTGTTCGCCTACACGCCGAACGGCGGCGACGGCGACCTCAGCAACACCCAGTACGGCGCGCTGGGCCTGCGCGCCGCCGCCAGCATGGGCGTCGACATCAAGGCGCGGGTCTGGACCGAGCTGCTCGCCGCGGTGATGGAGATGCAGGACTACGACGGCGGCTTCGGCTACCGGCCCGAGGGCCGCCGCAACGCCGCCTATCCGTCGATGACCGCCGCCGGGATCGCCGTGCTCGAGATCGCGCGGCAGGCCCTGGAGCAGGACAACCGCAGCGTGGCGAAGGTGAAGACCCAGCTCAAGAAGGCCTGGAACTGGATGGACAAGCACGTCGGCGCGCTCGGCAATGCCGAGACCCGGTCGTGCTACTACTTCCACTACGGCCTGGAGCGGGCGGCGATCCTGTCGGACGTGACCGAGGTGGGCGGCGGCGACTGGTATCGGCTCGGCGCGCGGATGATGGTGCGCGACCAGCTCGGCGGCGGCGGCTGGAACTCGGCCAACGACCTGACCCGCGGCATGCGGCTCGGCGATCGCGGCGATCCGGTGGTGACCGCGTTCGCGGTGCTGTTCCTGCGGCGCGCCTTCCGCAAGGTGGCCGGCCCGATCACCGGCCCGCGCGCGCCGGCGCTGCCGCAGCTCGACGAGCAGGCGACGGCGGCCGACGTGGCGGCCTGCGCCGCGCACCTGGTGAGCCGCGGCGTGGCGGTCCTGCCCGAGGTGCTGAAGGCCCTGTGGAGCGACGTGCGGCCGCGCCGGCAGGCGGCGGCGCGGGCGCTGCGCGGCATCGCCGGCGACGACTTCGGCTACGTCGCCGAACGGGAGCCCGACCAGAATCGCGACGCGATCCGCCGCGCCGAGCTGTGGTACCTGAAGAACCGCCCGAGCGGCGGCGAGGACAAGTGACGCCCCCACCTTCGCATCCCGCGGCCGCGCCGCCCCTGCCCGCGGCCTTCGCCCGCACCGCCGCCCGCCGGCGCCACCTCGACCAGGGCAACCTGCTGCGCTCGCTGACCCTGGTGATCAACGGCGTGCCCGGCGGCATCAACCTGGGCCAGGGCGTGTGCGACATGGACACGCCGCTGCCGTTGGTGCGCGGCGCCATCGACTGCATCGACGGCGGCGACCGGCAGACCTACACGCCCTACGCCGGGCTGCCGGAGCTGCGGGCGGCCATCGCCGGCAAGCTGCGGCGGCACAACGGACTGGACTGCGGACCGGAGAACGTGGCGGTGTGCACCGGCAGCTCCGGCGCCCTGTTCGCCACCGGCACGACGCTGCTGGAGCCCGGCGACGAGGTGGTGCTGTTCGAGCCGTTCTACAGCTACCACTGGACCACCCTGCCCCTGTTCGGGGCCCGGCCGGTGCCGGTGCGGCTCGATCCCGAGACCATGGCGTTCGACGCGGCGGCGCTGCGCCAGGCGCTCACCCCGCGGACCCGCGCGGTGATCGTCAACACGCCGGGCAACCCGTCCGGCAAGGTCTGGAGCCGGGCCGAACTGGCCGAGCTCGGCGCCATCCTGGACGGCTCCGACGTGCTGGTGCTCACCGACGAGGTCTACGAGTACATGTGCTTCGACGGCCGGCGGCACGTCTCGCCGGCGACGGTGCCCGCACTCGCCGACCGCACGCTGACGATGAACAGCTTCAGCAAGACCTTCTCGGTCACCGGCTGGCGGGTCGGCTTCGTCGCCGGCCCGGCGCCGATCGTCGAGAAGATCGGCATCGTCTTCGACCAGATGGAGGTGTGCGCGGCGCGGCCGATGCAGCGCGGCGTCGCCCGGGCGCTCCTCGAACTGCCGGACTCCTACTACACGGACCTGCAGGCGGCCTACCAGCGGAAGCGCGACCTGTTCGTGCAGGCGCTGCGCGATGGCGGTTTCGCCTGCCGGCAGCCCGAGGGCGCCTACTACGTGCTCGCCGACTACCGGCGGCCGCTCGGCGACATCGCGCCCTATCCGGCGGTGCTGAAGATGATCGAACGGATCGGGCTGAACGGCGTGCCCGGCGACCTGTTCTTCGCCGATCCGGCGGGCGTCCGCTGCATCCGGTTCCAGTTCGCCGTCGACCATCCGGTGCTGGAGGAGGCGTGCCGGCGCCTGCGGACGCTCGCATGAGGTCGCGCGCGCTCCCGGCC
Organism: uncultured candidatus Brocadiaceae bacterium; assembly: GCA_964565715.1. Classification (GTDB taxonomy): domain Bacteria; phylum Planctomycetota; class UBA1135; order UBA1135; family UBA2386; genus CAZMGG01. The sequence goes on from CAZMGG010000001.1 coordinate 28,608, forward strand.
GCGCTGGCGGCCGTGCTCGGGCCCTGGCTGGCGGCGCTGCCGGCCCAGCGCGAACCGATGGCCGGGCTGGTGGCGTTGCGGCAGGCGTGCCTCGATGCCACCACCGACGCGGTGGTGCTGAACGTGGCGGCGCACCCCGACGACGAGTCCAGTCGCAGCAACGTGATCCTGCGCCGCAAGCACGGCCTGCGGGTGGTGACGGTCTACGCGACCTACGGCGACGGCGGCCAGAACGCGATCGGCCGCGAGATCGGCCCCGAACTGGCCGAACTGCGCGTCCGCGAGACCCTGCGGGCGGCCGCCACCAGCGACGTCGAGGTGCGCTGGCTCGGGATGACCGACTTCGGCTTCTCCAAGACGCTGGAGGAGACGCTGCGGGTGTGGGGCGAGGCGCCGCTGCGGACGGCGATGGCGGCGGTGGTGGCCGAGGTCGATCCCGATCTGGCGATCACCAACCACAACCTGACCCAGGGCCATGGCCATCATCGCGCGGCCTTCTGGGCCGCGCGCGAGGTGCTGCAGACGCGCTCGGCCACCGGCGAGCGGGCGATCCCGCTCTACCGGCGTTCCGGCGTGGCCGACGCCCACTGGCGCCTGGATCCCGGCGAACTGGACCTGGTCCGTGGCGAGACCTACGCCCGCCTGGCCTGGCGGTCCTGGACCCAGCACGTCACCCAGGGGCCGTGGGGCGAGCACAACCCGCTGCAGGTGGGCACCGACCACTGGTCGCTGGCCTGGCCCGAGCCGCCGGCCGCCCTCGATCCGTTGCCCGGCCTGCCGTCGGTCTTCGCCGAGCCGGCCTTCGTCGCCGCGCTCGCCGCCGAGGGCGTCGACGCCGGCGCGCTGCAGGCCGACCTGCAGGCTTTCGGCGGCGATGCGACCGCGCGCGAGCACGGCGAACGGGCCGCACGGGTGCTGCCGGTGCTGCTGCGCCTGCGCGAACGGCTGCACGAGACCCACACCGCCGCCGCGGCGACGGCCCAGCGGCGCCTCGACCGCCGCATCGATGCCGTGCAGCGCGTGCTGCTGGCGGCGAACGGCGTCGCCGTCGAGAGCTGGCTCGAACGCGACACCGTCGCGCTCGGCGGCGACGGCCGGGCCTTCGTCGTCGTGCACGGCTTCGGCGCCGTGCGCGACCTGCAGGTGCGCTGCCAGGGCGCGGCGGCGGAACCGGTGCAGGTGGCGATCCGCGGCGGCGGCGGCGACCTGCCGCCGGAGACGCCGCCGCCGACCGCGCCGGCCGGCGACCGCTTCAGCGTGCGCTTCCGCTGCCCGGCGAACGGCGATGGCGCGCCCCCGGGCTCGCCGGAGACCGCCTGGGTCGCCCTGGACGTGACCTTCACCCTGCACGGCCAGCCGATCGCGCTGCAGCCGCGGCACTGGTTCACGCCGGTGCAGCCGGTGGCGCTGGAATGGGACCGGCAGGTGGTGATGGTGCCCCGCGGCCAGCAGGTCGAACGCGTGCTGTCGGCCAGCGTGGTCGCCCATCGCGACGGCGACCTCGACGAACCGCTGCGCCTGGCGATGGGCCACGGCATCCGCGCCGAGGCGATCCCCGGCCGCCTGCGCCTGTCGCCCGAACACCCCGAGGCGCGGGTGCTGGTGCGGGCCACCTTCGACGGCGCCGCCATCGACCAGCCCGGCGAGCTGCGGCTGGAGGTGGCCGGGGCCCGTGCCGCCCTGGCCGTCGTGCCGGTCGAGGTGTTCGTGCCGCCGGGCCTGCGCGTCGGCCTCGTGCGCGGTCCCGACGACACCCTGGAGCGGGCGCTGACCGATCTCGGCGTCGCCTACACCGCGCTCAGCCGCGACGACCTGGCGGTGGCCCGGCTCGACGAGTTCGGCACCGTCCTGCTCGACCTGCGCGCCTACCACCACCGGCCCGAACTGGCCGAACACCGCGACCGCCTGCTGCAGTACTGCCGCGCCGGCGGCCGCGTGGTGGCGATGTACCACAAGCCCAACGAATGGAACGAGCGCGCCGGGCATCCCCTGCTGGCGCCGTTCGCCCTGGTGGTGGGCAACGAACGCGTCACCGAGGAGGACTCGCCGGTGAAGCTGCTGCAGCCCGACCACCGGCTGTGGACCCATCCGCACCAGATCACCGCCGCCGACTTCACCGGCTGGGTGCAGGAACGCGGGCTCAACTTCCCGAGCCGCTGGGACGCGGCGTGGGCGCCGTTGCTGGAGGTACGCGACTCGGGCGACGAGGCGCCGCACCAGGGCGCCCTGCTCTACACGCGCTACGGCCGCGGCGACTTCGTCTACTGCTCGCTGGTGCTGTATCGGCAGCTGCGGGTGGGCCACGCCGGCGCCGCGCGCCTGCTGGTCAACCTGCTGAGCCGCTGAGCGCCGGGGCTAGCGGCCGCCCTCCTGCTTCGCCTGCAGCGCCTTCTGCAGGCCCGCCACCAGGGCCTCCAGGCGCTCGATGCGCTGCTCCAGCTCCGGCGCCGCCGTCGGCCCCGGCCGGTCGATCTGCTGCAGCATGCGCAGCACGCTGGCCACCTGGTCCGGGAAGCCCTGCAGGAGGATGGCGCGGTTGTTGCCGACGTTGCCGAGCATGATGCCGCCGCCGTGGCCGCCGGTGGCGGAGAAGAACCCGCGCAGCGCGTTGGTGGCGATCGGCGCGTCGATGTGCTGCAGCTCGACGGTGGTCATCACCGGGATCTTGAGCGTGGTGCGCTGCTGCACGTCGGCTGGGGTCATCCAGACCGCCCGCATCGACACCTCGCGGGCCCGCTGGCCGTTCAGGTTCAGCACCTCGTAGAAGCCGCGCTCGGCGTCCACCGGCACGACCACCAGCCCGCGGCTGTAGAGCAGCGTGCTGAGCAGTTCCTCGCAGCCGCGGGCGTCGAGTTCGACGGTGCGCTGCAGTGTCACGTTGGGGGCAGAGGCCAGTTCCTGCGGCAGGAACAGGATGTTGCGGTTGAGGAACTTCGCGGCGCCGTTGATCAGGTCTTCGACGGGGATGTCGCCCGCCTCCAGCACGAAGCCCTGCCCCGGCGCGGTGCGGACCTTGGCGGTGGCGGTGGCCGAGACGGCCGGGGGGTCCTGGGCGAGGACCGGAACCGCCAGCGCGGCGGCGGCGAGGACGCTGACGACGGACGGGAACCTGCTCATCGGGATCTCCTGCGGTGCCAGGGAAGGGACGGGACGGCCCCTGGGACGCTGCCCCTGCCCGGTCCTTCCACGGCGATCGGTGTTCACGACCGCTGACCGCCGTGGCTACCATCCCGGCCATGTACCTGGCCCACCTGTGGTTGCCGGTCCTGCTGGGGACCGTCGCCGTGTTCTTCGCCAGCTTCGTCTGCTGGACCCTGCTGCCGCACCACAAGCGTGACTTCCAGAAGCTGCCCGACGAGGGGAAGTTCACCCAGGCCCTGCGCGGGCTCGGCCTGCACCCCGGCAACTACGCGTTCCCGTTCTGCGGCAGCAACGCGCAGATGAAGGACCCCGAGTTCCAGAAGCGCTATGCCGAGGGTCCCACCGGCTGCCTGTCGGTGTGGCCGCCGATGAGCATGGGGCGCAATCTCGGCCTCACGTTCCTGGTGCAGCTCATCGCCACGGCGCTGATCGGCTCGTTGCTGTGGACGGTGCTGAAGCCGGGTCAGCCGTTCGGCGAGGTGTTCGAGGTCGGCTTCATGGCGGGCCTGCTGGCGTGGTGCTTCGCGTTCCTGCCCAACCAGATCTGGTTCGGGCAGACCTCGGGCACCATGGTGCGCCACATCCTCGATGGCGTGGTCTACGCGGCGGTGACCGCGGCGATCTTCGCCGGACTGTGGCCGGCGGCGGCGTGAGCCGCGGCGTCGGGGCGGCGCCGCGGTCATGAACGGCGGCGCCGACGGCGGGCACCTGCAGCGCTTCCTGCTGCTGCTGGTGGCGCTGGCCTACGGTGGGCTCACCTGGGTGGTGGTGTTCACCCTGGGCCTGCGCGAGCCGTTCGCCGATCAGTGGCGCCAGCAGGTGCCGCTGCTCGAACAGGAACTGCCGTGGTCGGTGCTGCAGCTCGAGAGCGGTCATCGGCAGGCCCTGCCGAACCTCGTGCGGCTGGTCGATCTGCGGCTCGGCGGCGACGGCGAGGTGCTGGCGGTGACCGGCACCGTGCTGTTCGCCCTGGTCTACGTGGTGCTGCTGCACTGGTGCTGGCGCCACGCCGGTCCGCGGCGGCTGCCGCGCTGGCGTGCGGCGGCGCTGCTCGGGCTGGGGCTGGGCTTCCTGGTGCATGCGCGCATGCTGCTGCACCCGAACGAGATGGTGCAGGTGGGTGGCGTGTTGCTCGGGCTGGCGGTGGCGTTGCGCGCGGTGCTGGGTGGCGACGGCAACGGCCGGCTGGTGTTGGCCATCGCCGCGGCCATCGCCGCGACGTTCTGCTTCGGCTCCGGGGTGGCGGTGTTCGGCGTCCTGCTGGTGCTGCTGCCGGTGCTGCGCCGGCCGTGGCGCCAGGTGCTGATCGTGCTGCTGGCCGCAGCGGCGGTCGGGGCTGGCTACCTGTGGCTGCTGCCCGGCGGCGGAACGGCGGCATCGGGCGCCGGCGGCAGTGGCCCGGCGGCGGGGCCGTGGATCACGGTGCCGCGCTGGCTCGGCGCGCCGTTCGTGCAGGCCTTCTTCGGGCTCGGCCAGCCGGGCTTCCAGGCCGGCATCGCCGACGCCGTCATGCGCTATGACCCGCACGGCGGCCTCTGGGTGGACCTGGCGCGGCGGCTGGCGACGCCGCTGGGACCGGCCGCCACCATGCGGCTTGGCGGCGCGGCGTTCGGCTGGGGCGGGCTCGTGCTGCTGGTCGGCGCGCTGCTGGCGGAATGGCGGCGCAACGGCGCCCTGCGCCGCGGTGAGGCGGTCGCCACCGGCGACGAAGGCCTGCGCCGGCTGGGGCTCGGGCTGGCGCTGTTCGCGGTGGGCGTCGGCGCGCTGATCGGGCTCGCCCGCGCCGTCTACTTCGCCGGCCTGCCGGACCAGGTGTTCGCCGAGCGCTACGTGGTCTGGTCGAGCCTGTTCTGGTGCGGACTGGCCTTGCGGTTCGTGGCGCCGGCGCCGGGCCTGCCGCGGCTCGCCACGCTCACGGTGGTGCTGGTGGCCGTGCTGCTCTGGCCGGTGCAGCGCGCCTGGCTGTCCTGGGGCGCGCAGAACCGCAGCGCCGTCGAGAACGCCGCCCTCGCCCTGCGGCTCGGCCTGCCGGATCCGGCCATCGTGCCGCCGCCCGCCGACCTCGGTGCGCTGTCGTGGGAGCGCTGCGTCGAGGCGGTGCGGAGCCGCGACCTGTGCATGTTCGGCGAGGTGCCGCTGCCGGCGCTCGGCGAACGGCTGCCGCCGCCGCCGGCCGTGCCCGCCGCGGCGCCGGTGCTGTCCGGGGCGCGCCGGCTCACGCTCGCCGACGGCCGCGTGGTGCTGCACTGGCGCGCCGAACTGCCGGCGGAGCTGCTGCAGCGGCCGGAACGGGAATGGCCCATCGTCGACGAAGACGGCGTCGTCCGCGGCCGCCTGCGCGCCGACGAGGCCCGGCCGTGGCTGCGGCGCCTGCCCGCGCCGCTGGCGGCGCGGCGCGGCAACGCCTACGCGGTGCCCGAGCCCGACGGCCCGCTGCTGCTGGTGACGCCGGCGCCGCCGTTCGCCGTGCTGGCGGTGCTGGGCCGGAGCTGAGCCGGTTCGCGCCGCGCCTCGCTCCACAGCCGCCAGCGGAAGCCCGACAGCGCCCGCAGGTAGGCCCACACGTCGCGGCAGATCCGCACCGTCGACTGCTTGTCGTCGCGCCGCACGAACGGGCACGGGATCTCCACCACGTCGAGGCCCGCGCGGTGGGCCAGCACCATGATCTCGGTGTCCCAGAACCAGCCGCGGTCGCGGGTCTGCTCCAGCACCGGCAGGATCGCCGCGCGGCGGAAGAACTTGCAGCCCGTCTCGGTGTCGCGGTAGGGCGCGCGGAACAGGCTGCGGAACAGCAGGCGGTAGCCCCAACTCAGCACGTGCCGCACCAGGCCGCGCAGCGACCAGCCGACCGCGTACTCGCGGTAGGCGATGGCGCCGTCGCGGCCCGCGCGGATCGCCGCCACCATCGCCGGCACGTGCCGGCAGTGCACTTCGAGGTCGATGTCCAGGAAGCCGACGATCTGGCCACGCGCCAGCCGGAAGCCCTCGCCGACGCTGCCGCCGCGGCCGACGTTCCGGCGGTGGAAGGTGGCCTGCATGTGCGGCTGGTCGCGGACGAGGTCGCGGACGAGGTCGGCGGTGCGGTCGGGGCTGCAGTCCTCGACGAACACCAGTTCGTGGCTGATGCCGGCTTGCCGCAGCGTCGCCTCGATCTCGGCGACGGACTGCCGCAGGTGGCCTTCCTCGCGGTAGCAGGCGATCACCAGGCTGAGTTCGGGCGTGGCGGCGGCGGACATCGGTGACCGGTCCTGCATCGACCGGCGTCCGGCGATGACCCCAGCCCGACGGGCCAGGCGGCGCGGTGACGGCGATGGCATGGGTCGCGCTATTGGACGTAATCGACTGTCCAGACGTCACTTACAGGAAGCGGCGTGGTCAGGGCCACAAGTTCGGCCAGGGCTGCCTGGAAGTGCAGCCGCAGGCCCAGCAACGCCGGCGGGATCGGGCCCAGGGTCACCCGGGCGACGCCGGTCGTGGGATCGTGGGGGAACGTTCCCGGCAGCACGCCGAGGCTCTGCAGCTGGTTGCCGATGCCCAGGCTGACGACGCCGGGCACCACCGACGGCAGCAGGTCGGTGCTGTAGGCGAGCGCCGTGAGCACGGGGCCGCTGCCGCCCCCGCGGTGGATCAGCAGGTGCTGATCGCGACCGACCGGGATCAGCCGTTCGCTGCGGAGCACCGCGCTCGCCGGCGTCACCAGGTCGACGGGCACCCAGCCGATCAGCACCGCCGGGTTGATGACGCCCACCGAGTAGGTGCCGGGCGCGCGCCCCTGCCGCGGATGCACCTCGATGCGCTGGTTGTCGAGCACGCGGAAGTAGCCGTTGGCCCAGTTGGCCGGGTCGGTGCTGGCGATCAGGTCCGGGCCGAACTGCACCTGCTCGATCCAGGCGAGGTTGTTGCCGGTGAGGACGATGCCCGCATCGGTCACGGTCGGCAGCGTCGGGTGCGCGCCCGGCGCGTTCAGCTGCGGGAACGGCAGCACCGGGAACGTGCCCGTCAGGCCGTGCAGCTGCGCCGTGCCGGTGACGTTCACCGTGCGGCCGGTGGGCTGGCTCTGCACCGTGGCGACGAGCGCGCCGAAGATGCCGAAGTAGGTGTTGGCCTGGTTGGCGCCGGCGCCGACCTGCAGCGGACCGTTCTGCAGCAGCGCGATGACGCCGCCGGCATTCGCCCGCGTGCCGGTGAGCGTGCCGGTCACCGTCTGGTAGTAGTGCCAATGCGTCGGATCGATCGGCCCGCCCTGGGCGACATAGGCCGTGGCCAGCAGGCCCAGGCTGGGCGCGCCGGCCGGCGGGTGGCCCGCCTGCCCCGCATCGACGCGGCCCTGCAGCACCAGATCGAGCTGCCAGGCGTCGTCGAGGGCCTGCAGGCTGGCGACGGTGCCGTGGATCTCGGCGTGGCCGTCGGTGTGCTCCGTCATCCGACCCGCCGGCACGAACACGTAGTCGCCGACGCCGGGCAGCACCAGCCCGCGGTCCGACGGCAGCGCGCTGTGGCTCGGATCCACCTGCACGTGCGTCAGGTCGAGGGCTCGGTCGGCCAGCAGATCGCAGTGGAACGCGGCGGTGCTCACCGCGCCGAACGGGAACGCCGGCTGCTGCAGCACCTGCACCGTGAACGTCGCCGACGCGCCGAGCAGCCCGTTCCGGTTGCTGGCGCCGGCACCCACCTGCACCGCCCCGTTCTGCAGCTGCAGCGCGACCCGCGCGCCCTCCAGGTTGCGCACGCCGGTCAGCGTGCCGCTGGCGGTCGTGTAGTAGCGGAACGTCGCCGGGTCCACCGGGCCGCTCGGCGCGTAGGCCCCGGGCAGCAGGCCGAGCACCGGCGCGCCCGCCGGCGGGTGGCCGGCGTTGCCCGGATCGACGCGGCCGCCGAACACCAGGTCGACCAGGAACGCGTCGTAGATCACCGACGCGCTCAGGATGCGGCCGGTGAGCCGCGCGCTGCCGTTCGGCAGTTCGACGAACTGGCCGCCGCCGCTCAGCACGAAGTCGGTGCCGATGCCGGGGATGTGGAACAGCACGCCGGCGGCCTGTGCCGACAGTGCCGGGTCGGCCTGCGGCTGGCGCGCGGTGCGGTAGCTCGGCGACTGGGCCGGCGCGATGCCGGCGAGGAGCACGGCGGCGAGGGCGAGGCCGCGACAGGCGAGGGTGCGGGTCAAGGTGCGGTGCGGAAGATGGGCCGGAGGGTGCGGCCGATCGGCAGGCAGCGCACGATGGCCACCGAAGGCTACCCCGTGCTTTGCGGCATGCGGGAAACGGCTCCTGGCCCACGACTGGCACCCATCCCGGAACCCTCCCTGCCATGGCCGTTTCGGGCCGCGGCGCCCGATCCAGGTCTTCTTCCGGATCGCGCAGGCGACCGGCACCCCGAGCGGGGATCGACCTACACTCCGGCCTCGTGCGAACGACCCCGACCCGGCGGCTGTTGCTGGCGCTGACCTTCCTCTTGGGATCGGCCGTGGCCCAGACCCCGGCGCGCTGGCAGGTCCCCCCGCGCGGCGGCGTGATCTACCAGCGACAGGCGAAGGAACGCAGCGAGGTGCAGGAGCCCGCCGGCCGCCGCATCTCCATGGCACCATGGGGCACCCGCGCCGCCGCCATGCTGCTGGCCAGCGAACTGGACGAGCGGCAGGAGCACGCCAGGCTGCCCCTCGTCGATCTCCGCGACCTGCTGGCGACGATGGCCTTCGACCTGCGTGGTCCCGGCGCTGCCGCGCCGCACGACGTGGGGCCGTTCCACCGTCGCTCGGCCTGCCGCGTCCGCATCGTGCGTGGCGCACCGGACGCCGAGGGCTGGGCCACGCACACCGCGACCCTCGAGCCGCGACCATTGCCGCCCGACTCGGGCTTCGCGCACCTGACGCTGCCCGCCGTGCGCGGCACCGCCGAGGTCCGCCGCCACTTCGATCCGGCGCGCGGCGTCGTCGATCGCTTCACCGGCCGCCTGGACCTCGAGCTGGTCCACGCCGACGCCGCCAGCAGCGAATGGCGGCGCGGCACCGTCACCGTCACCGAGGACTGGACCTTCGATCTCGCCGTCGGCCCCGACGACGTGGCGCTCGGCGCCCGCGTCAACGACGCGATCCGCCGCGGCAAGGAGCACCTGCGGGCCGAACTGCGCCGGCAGAAGCTGCTGCCGCCCCGGGGTGACGGCGCCGATCGCCGTGGCGCCGGCGGCGAGCTGGCCCTGGCGCTCCTCACCCTGGTCAAGTGCGGCCACGGCCTCGACGACGCCCTGGTGGCCATGGGCTTCGCCGACCTCCGCCGCCGCGAACTGCGCCAGACCTATGAGCTGGCCCTGGCGATCCTGGCCATGGAGGCGCTCCACGCGCCGCCTGGCGAACGCGACGCCCTGCACGCCGGCACCCTGGAGCGGCCCTGGCCGCGCCGGCTGTCGCCCGAGGACCTGCAGATCGTGCGCGACTGGACCACCCGCCTGCTCGACAACGCCGATGCGACCGTCGACCGGGCCTACCTCCGCCGCTGGCGCTATCAGGGCGGCCCCGGCTGGGACAACTCCAACAACCAGTACGCCATGCTCGGCCTCTATGCGGCCCAGCTCTGCGGCGTCGACTTCTCGCCGCAGGTCTGGACCGCCGCCGCCAATCACTGGCTCGAGGTCATGACGGTCACCGATCCGACGCCGGCGGTGCCGCGCCTCCTGTCCGCCGCCGAACGCCGCCGCGAGGCCACCGGCGAGCGCATCGCCCGCACCGGCACGCCGGTGCCCGAGGTCGCCTGGGGCTACACCACCGGCCCCAAGGTCTTCGGCAGCATGACTGCGGGCGCCGTCGCGGGCCTCGCTATCTGCGCCTCGGGCCTCCGCATGCAGGGCAAGGGTGACCCCGGCCTCCTGCGCCGCATCGACGACGCCCAGCGCGGCGGCCTGCGCTGGCTCGGCCGTCACCTGTCGGTGCGCGGCAATCCGGGCAGCGCCTGGGAGTGGGCGATGTGGGAGTACTACTGGCTCTACGGCCTGGAACGGGCCTGCGAGCTGAGCCGCGTCGCCGTCCTCGACGACCGCGACTGGTATTGCGAGGGCGCCCTGCAGATCCTCGGCCAGCAGGGCCCGCAGGGCCAATGGGCCCGCCTCGACGACACCTGCTTCGCCCTGCTCTTCCTGCAGAAGGCGACGCTGCCGCCGATCACGCCCCGCTGACGGCTCGCGCTACTCCGCCCAGTCCGGCGCCAGCAGCCGCCGCTTGCCGTCATGGCTGCGCGGCACGTCCTCGCCCTCGCCGAACTCGCGATCCCAGAGCTGGCAGGTCACCTGCTTGTGCCGCTGGTCGAGCCCCTCGCAGTAGTTGGTGAACTTGCAGCGCCGCACCTCGCCGCCGCGGCCGAGCCGCACCTTCCGGAACCAGTCGGGATCGGCCAGGGTCTGCCGCGCCGCCGCCACGGCGTCGGCTTCGCCGTCGGCGAGGATCCGCTCGGCCTGCGACCAGGCGCAGATGCCGCCGGCGGTGACCACCGGCGTGGTGAACCCCTGAGCCCGCACCGCCCGCCGCACTGCCGCCGCCAGCCCGACGTTGCGACCGAACGGGCCCCGGGCGTCGCTCCGCACCGGCGGCATGCACTCGTGGCCCGATTTGCCGGTGTAGGGATAGGCGGCCTCGCCGACCCGCGGCTGCCGCGCGTCGTCGAACTTGCCGCCCTTGCTCAGCGACAGGAAGTCCATGCCGGCCCGCGCGAACGCGATGCCATAGGCGACTGCGTCGTCGATGGTACTGCCGCCCGGAATGGCCTCGTCGCCGAGGAACCGGCAGCCCACCGCGAAACCCCTGCCGACCCGTTCCCGCACCGCGCGGTACACCGCCAATGGCAGCCGCAGCCGGGCTTCCGGCGTGCCGCCGTAGCCGTCGCTGCGGACATTGGTGCGGGAGAGGAACGACGCCATGGTGTAGGCGTGGGCATAGTGCAGCTCGACGCCATCGAAGCCGGCCTGCTCGGCGCGGGCCGCGGCATCGGCGAACAGGCCGGGCAGGACCTGGGGCAGGTCGCGGATGTGGGGGAGGTGCAGGTCGTTGACCTCTTCGCGATAGCCATGGGCGTAGTCGCGATGCTCGCGCGGCGTGAGGACCTCGGCCAGTCGTTCGTCGGACATCGCCGCCAATGCGGCCCGGACCTCGTCGTCATTGGCGGCGCCGGGGCACGCGCGGCGGTGGGCGTCGGTGAGGGCCAGGAAGCGCTGGAAGAACTTCGCCTTCTCGGGGCGTCGTTTGATCGTGAGGAAGTCGATGATCTGCAGGAACAGACGGGTCTCGCCGTGGCTGGCCTCGCGCACCGCGGCGACGAGGTCACGCAATCCCGGGACGAAGCGGTCGTGGCCGACCCGCAGCAATGGCCCGCTGGGGATGTCGCGGATGCCGGTGGCCTCGACGACCAGCACGCCGGGGCGGCCGCGCGCGAAGCGGGTGTACCAGGCGATGACGTCGGGCGTGACGAAGCCGTCGTCGCTGGCGCGCCACGGCACCATCGCCGGCACCCAGGTGCGGGTGGCAGCGGTGACGGGGCCCAGCGTGAGGGGCCGGAACCAGAGCCCGGCGCGGGCCTCCGCGGCGGTGGGCCAGCGTTCGGTGGGGACCTGGTGCCAGACGACTTCGGACATGGGGGGAGGATAGGGTGGAGGCGTGATGTTCCGGCGGGAGATCGCGGGCGACGTGGGGGATGGCCTGCGCCCGATGTGACGATGTGCTCAGTCGCCCAGCATGACCCGCAGCCCATGGGTCAGCGTCACATTGCCCATGGTGCTGCCGGCGGGGTCGACCAGCGCACCCTGCGCGTGGAACCGCATCCCCACCAGGGTGGGCACGTGGGGCACCTGGAAGGCGAAACGGGCGACCCCGCCAACCGTTGGCCGTGACAGGGTCGTCAGCTGCTGTGACACCCAAACCGTGCAGCCGCCCGCCAGTGGGGTTGCGACCTCGCCGACGCCCACCACCAGGAAAGCCGGCGCAGAAGACGGACCACCACCAACCTCCAGACTGAACTGCGTGTCGATCACCGGGCGATCAAGCACGGCCAGCGTCGGCGCCGGGCCAGACGCACAACCGGTGCCGTAGGGCTGGGCGTCCGGGGCCCGATCGGTCAGCTGGTACACGTTCGGCGGCCACACCGCCAGCAGTCGGCCACTCACCGGGTCGGACACCATGCGCAACCAGGAGACACTTGTGCTCAGGCCGCTCACCGCCACCCAGTCGGTGCCCGTCCACTCGACGCTGGTCAGGCCGAGCATCAGCAGTCGCCCGGTCGCGGGCCGCAGGGCCATGGTGCCGCCGCTACCGGCATGGAGCGGCATGGGGCTGGTCCGCTGCAGCTGCCACGCGGCACCATCCCATGCCCACGTGTCGCTGACGGCAGCTGGGTCGAACCCGCCGAAGAGGATGACCTGGCGACGGATGGGATCGAAGCCAGCCACGGCGAACTGGCGCGGCGTCGGCGCCACTGGCGTGGTCGCGCGCCGCCAGCCGGCGCTGTTCCACAGCCAGGTATCGCCGAACCTGGCGGTGTGATCACTACCGCCGAACAGGAGCACGTCGCCGTTCGGATCCTCGGTCAGCACGAATCCGATCCGGGGCGACGGCATCGGGCCGGTGCTGTGCGCGTGCCAGTTGCCTCCATCCCAAGTCCAGGTGTCGCCCAACACCGAGTTACCGGTTGCGCCGCCGCCGAACATGAGCACCCGCTGACTCGCCTGCGACCACGCCAGCTGTGTCGAGTGGCGCGCGGCAGGAACGGTGCTCGGCGCCACCCACCGCCACCGGCGATCGAACACCGCGGTCAGATCGGGGATCGGTCCCTGGGAGAACTGTTCGGCAGTGCCGCCGAAGCCCACGAACTGTCGTCGCACCGGATCGAAGGCGAAGGCCAGGTTGTTCCGCGGCGTCGGCAGGGGAAACCGCACCACCTCCGACCAGACGTCGCCCGCCGGTTGGCGCTGCAGCCGCCACACTGCGCGGGCCGGGTTGCGACCGATCCCGGCCTGCCAGCCACCGTAACTCACCAGCATCAGCCCCCGGTCGTCCGGAAACATCTGCGCCCGCTGCTGCAGGCCGGGGTCGCCGATGGTTGGCAGTTGGATCCAGGAGCCGGCCAGCAACTGCCAGGTGGCGGTGCTGGCAGCGTCGCCGCCTTGCAGGATCAGGCGCCGATGGTGCGGATCATGCGCCAGCGACGCCCAGTGCCGCGGTCCTGGCGGCGCTGCGGAATGCAGCTGCGTCCAGGCGAAGCCATCCCAGGCCCAGGTGTCGGCGAGCGGGCCGGCGCCGGCGTCGCCGCCATAGAGAACGCAACAGCCAAGGTCTGGATCGAACGCCAGTGCCGCCCCGGTGCGCGGCGAGGGCCCCGTCGGCGGCGTCATCCGCCACCACTGGCGCCCATCCCATTCGTACAGTGCACTGCCGGCTGTCGTCGAACCGAACGACACCAGGCGACCGCGTCGGGAATCCCATGCCACCGCGACCGGCTGCGAGTACGGCGGGACGTTGCCACCGGTGGTCCACCCCCACGCGCCGCCCTGCCAGGCTCCCACCCAGTGACCGGTCTGCGTTGCGGTGTCTGTCGCCACGGCCAGGACGCGGCCGGCCGCGGGATCCTGCAGCAGGTGATCGATAGACATCCGGCTGCGCGATTGCACCGACCCCATGCCCGGCACGAACCTCTCGCTGGCCTCGCCACCGCTCCATTGCCAGAACGCCAGATTGGCATCCACCAGCAGCAGTTGGCCGCGGGCGGTGTCCCACGTGACGGTGGTCACCGGCGGCGCCATCGGCAACTGGTTCCAGGCCGGCGTCTGCGCCCCGGAGGCGACGATGATGCAAGCGCAGCAGGCCACTGGTCCCACATTCCTGGTGGCATTCATGGATCAGTTCCCGATCGAGATGCGCAGGCCATCACTGAAGGTCACGCCCGAATAGACGCTGCGCTCCCGATCCAGCACGGCGGCCTGGACCGACAATGACTGGCCGCGCAGCGCGAAGCTGGGCGGCACTCCCAAGGGCACCCGGACATGGCCGGCGCCGTCCGTCACGACCATCTGGGTCAGGGCCGGCGGCCCAACCCACAGCACGCAACCAGACCCCATGTGCAGCGGCGGACCGCCGAAGCCGAACGCGAGCAGGCACGGAGTCCGGGGCACGAGCGAGGCGAGGTCGAGGGCCAGATCGCCGTTGCCGGTCACCGGTCGGCCATGGGTCATCAATCCCGGCGCACCACCGAGACCGCAGCCGTAGCCGAATCGTTCGGCCAACGCGGGTGTGGCGGTGAACGCCGCCACCGCCCCGCTCCACGACGACGATCCCGTGTGGCGATGCTGGAGACTCAGCAACTGCCGGTTGCGCACATCGCTCACCAGGTAGACGCGGGTCGTGTCACCGGACTGGCCGCTGGCAGTCTGGTGCCACCGGACACCGTCCCACTGCGCTGTGAGCATGCTGCCGGCCTGTTGATGGACAACGGTGCGCTGCGTGACGGGGTCGAAGCCCATGCCGGTCGAATCGGGCGGCCAGGTTCCGGTGGGAAAGCCCGCCATCTGGGTCCAAGCGGCGCCATTCCATTCCCAAGTCGTGTGTTGGGACAGCACCACTGTCCGCCTCCGCACCGGATCGTAGCTGGCCATCGCCTGCTGCCAGCTTCTCATCAGGAAGGGAGCGTTGCCGAGATTGGTCCAGTCGCCCCCGATCAGCCGCCATTGGTCGGTGAACCAGGTACTGGAGTCGGCGGTACCGCCCATCACCAGCACGCCGCCGCCTGGATCCTGCACCACCATGTGGTCACGGCGCGCCGGCGGTGTCACCGTCGGCGCGAGCAGGCGCCAGTCTGTGCCGTGCCATTCCCAGGTGTCGTTCAGGGGCTGATTCTGTGCATCGATACCGCCGAACAACACGAATGCCGACGCCGACGGTGACCATGCCATTCCGCTGCGGGCGCGGGCCGGGGGGACGGTCGCGGGCGAGTGCTGACGCCAGCTGCCGTCCCACACCCAGGTATCGTTCAGGAATGCCCCCCAATGGAGGGGCTGGCCGCCGAACATCAGCACCGACGCTGGCCCTCCGGCATACGCTGGGCGGTCGCGCGCCGATGGATGCATCGTAGGCAGTTGCCGCCATACGTTCCCTTCGAGTCGCCACAGACCCTCCGTCAGCCAGTGGGAGGCACCGAGCCGGAGGATGCCCCGCCCGTCGAACGCCAGGCCGACCTCCTGAGACGTGAACCCGGCCGGGGTCGGAATCTGTTGCCAGCCCGTGGCCGGGGAGAAGGTCCAGGTCGCCGGGCCCGGAGCCTGCATCATCAGCACCAGCCGGGCATGCAGCGGATCGAAGGTCATCTCCAGACTGTGGAGTGCATTCGGCGGGCCTCCGCCGGCGATCAACGTCCAATCCCGCCCATCCCACTGGTGCAGGCGCACCGGACTGCCCCCCGCCCGAACACACGTGCCGCGGGACGGATCGAACACGAGGCGACCGCCGCTGCCGGGATTGTTCGCCGGCGCGATGCGGGACCAGACGACACCATCCCACTCCGCAACTTCGCCAGCGGTCGCAAACAGCCCGACCAGCCTTCGGCGCACCGGATCGAATGCGGTTGATCCAAGGTCCCAGAAGAGCGGAGCTGCAGCCGTAGTCCATTGCACCCCATTCCATGTGGCCACTGCGGAAGGGATCATCGAGTGGATTTCGCCGCGCACCGGGTCGAACGCCGGACGTCCGCCGAAGATGTGCTGCGGGCCCATGCGTTGTGCAAATGCGGTGCCATCCCATTCCCACAGCCGCGTTCCTCGAGGCTGTTCGAGTATCACCACGACGCCGCGAGTGGAGTCGTAGACCATGGTGCCCGCCAGTGGCAGCGCCGGAAGCAACGCGAAGTCCTGGGACTGGGCCCGGGACGGCATCGACATCAGCATGGCGAGGCAACCGATGCGCAGTGCGGTGTGCATTGTCGCATTGGACAGGGGCCGTCCGGCGCCGCAAGTGGGCCCGACGGGTGTGCAACCATCATCCACGGCAAAGGGAGGGTTTTGGCCGATCCGCACGCCTGCGGGAATCAGAACACGAAGCTCGCCCAGGCCATTCCGTCGGGCTCGCGGCCGGCTGCGTCGAACGCGATGCCGTGGGGCCGCAGATGACGCCGTTCGCCGTCGCCGACCAGCAGGTCGATCGTGCGCAGGACCTTGGCGGTGGGCACGTCGATCACCGAGAGCGTGCTGCCCGGCGTCCGGCCGCCGTAGTTGCAGACCACCGCGGTGCGGCCGTCGGGGGCGACCGCCACCTCGTGCGGGCCGTCGCCGACCGCGACCCGGGCCACCTCCTCGCCCTTGGTGACGTCGAGGAGCGACATCGCGGCGGTGTTCTTCAGGAGGACCAGCAGGCGCAGGACCGGCAGGCGGGGGATGGCGGCCGCCGGCACGTCGGCCGGGCCCGGCGGCGGGTCCTGGGCGGGCAGGGGGGCGGTGAGCAGGAGCAGGCCGAGGAGGCCAGGGAGACCGGCGAGGTGAAGGCGCATGGGAAGGGATCGTCCGGGGGGTGCGCGGCTGGCAGAATGTCCGGGCCCCCCTGCTACGCACGAGCGCCCACCGTTGCAGTCCCACCAGCGTCATCGGCCCAGCCTGGGCCTCCGGGTCGTTCTCGGCGCGGCCATGCTGCTCGGGCCGGCGTGGGGCCAGGATCCGGCCGCCGAGGCGGCGCTGCAGCAGTGGGAGAAGGTGCGGCAGGGGCCCGAGCAGGGGCGGTTCGCCGTGTTGTCGCGGCTGGGGCGGATCGACGATCCGGCGGTGACGGCGGCGCTGCTGGCCGAGGTCGGCACGGCGCAGGGCGGCTATCTCGACGCGGTGATCCGGGCGATCGGCGCGCGGCCGCGGCCCGACGCGGTGCGGCCGCTGGGCGAGATCGTGCTGGCCGATGCGACGCCGCTCTACACGCGGCGCAACGCCGCCAGCGCGATCGCCGCGGCCGGCAACCTCGGCATCGACTGGCTGCTGTGGGCGCTGGGCGAGGGCAGCGGCAAGACCACGCCGCCGGTGCGGGATGCGTGCCTGCAGGGGCTCGGCGCCAGCAAGGACGACCGGGCGCTGCGGGCGCTGGCCACCATGGCGCTGGAGGGCAGTCCGGCGCAGCAGTTGGAGGTGCTGCGGCTGCTGGGCGGCGTGCGTGACGTGCCGGCGGTGACGCGGGCGCGGGAGCTGCTGGCCGGGAGCAAGGACGATCTGCTGGCGGCCACGGCGGTGCGGCAGCTCGGCGAGGAACGGCACGGCAAGGCCGACCTGCTGGCGGCGGCGGTGGCGGACCGGGCCGGAGTGGATCCGCCGCCGGCGGTGCGGGCGGAGCTGGTGCAGGGATTGTGCGCGCTCGGGGCCTCCGGGGCGTTCCCGCTGCTGCTGCGGCTCGCCGCCAGCGAGGCGGATGCCGTGCGCAAGGCCTGCCGCGAGGCGGCGGCGGTGGTGGCGAAGGACCCGGCGCTGATCGAGTACCTGTGCCTGCAGGGGCTCAACGCTACCTTGCCGATCGAGCGGCAGGCGGCGTTGCGGCTGTTGCGGGAGGCGCCGCCGGCGACCGTGCGGCCGCTGGTGGACAAGGTGCGCGAGCGGCTGAAGCGGCCGAACAAGGCGGACCTGGACCTGGCCATCGGCCTGCACGAGGTGCTGGCCAAGGATCCGAGCTGGAAGGAGCAGGTGCTGGCGCTGGCGCGGTCGTCGGATGCGGCGATCAAGACCGTCGGGCTCGATCTGCTGCGCGAGCTGGGCGCCGCCGAGGGCGTGGAGCTGGCCTGGCGCAGCGTCGATCACAAGCAGTGGGAGATCCGCTCGGCGGCCTACCGGCTGCTGGCCGAGGTGCGCGACGTTGGCTCGATCGCGGTGCTGATCCCAAGGGTCGAGAAGGAGACCGGGCGGCTCGAGCAGGAGCTGAACGAGGCCTTGTTCCGGCTGACCGGCCGGCGCTTCTGGCAGCGCTCGGCCTGGGAGAACTGGTGGCGGCAGAACAAGGCGGGTCACGCGCTGCCGGCCCTGGCGTCGGTGACGAACAGCGGTGCGACCGGCAGCAGCGGCGGCGGCACCGCCAGCTACTTCGACATCCCGCTGGTCAGCAAGCGGACGGCGTTCGTGCTCGACGTGTCCGGCAGCATGGCGGCGAAGATCGGCACCGATGGCAAGCGGACGCGGCTCGACGAGGCGAAGCGGCAGCTGGCGCGGGCGGTGCAGGACATGGCCGAGGACCACTTCTGCAACCTGGTGGTCTACGAGACCAGGATCCGGCCGGTGTGGGACCGGCTGCATCCGGCCAAGGCGAAGGACAAGGCCGAGCTGCAGGCGGCGATCGAGGGGCTGCGGCCCACCGGTGGCACCAACATCCACGACGCGCTGGAGGAGGCCTTCCGCGATCCGGACGTCGACACGATCTACCTGCTCACCGACGGCCAGCCGAGCGCCGGCGCGATCACCGACCCGAACGAGCTGGCCGACGAGGTGCGACGCTGGAATCGCGTGCGGCAGATCGTGATCCACTGCGTGGCAGTGGGCATGGACAGCGCGCTGCTCAAGCGGCTGGCGGCGGAGTCGGGCGGGCAGTACCGCTTCGTCCGCTGATCAGCGCGGCTCGCGGCGCTGCGGCGGGTCGGCGTCGGGGGCCGGCTCTGGCTCGGAGTCCTCGGGTGGCAACGGCGTGCCGGTGTCGGTGAGCCGCAGGCGGGCGCGGGCGCGGCCCATCCAGGCGTAGCCGAGGATCCCTGGCTCGGTGCCCATGTCCTGTCGGAGCACGGCGTGGCCTTCCCGGGCGTCGTCGGCGGTTCCGAACAGGAGGAGGGAGCCGAGGATGACCCGGCCGTGGGCCGGGTCGCGGGCCGTCACGGCCCAGCGGCGGGCGGTGACCAGGGCCGGGCCGATCGCGTTGGCCATCGCTTCGGTGGGTGGCCAGCAGCGATGCAGCTCGTGCAGGAAGTCATGCATGCGCTGCGTCGGGCGACCTGGGATCGAGGTGCGGTTGCAGAGCCGGGTCAGGGTCGGCAGGCTGGCCAGCAGTTCCTCGAGGGCGGCGGTGCGGTCGCCGCGGTTGGCCAGGAAGTCGGCCTTGGCGCAGGCGAGCTGCAGGAACAGGTCCAGCACGCCGACGTGGTCGGGGTTGCCGCTGAGCAGGTCGACGGCGCTGGTTTCGGTTTCGGCGAGGAGCAGTTCCGCCTCCTGCAGCCGGCCGAGCCGGACTGCCGACGCGCTGGCGGCGAGCGCCGCCGCCGCGTGCTGCTCCAGATGGGCGAACTGGTCGGGGCCCAGCCGGCGCAGCGCGCGGGTGCATTCCAGGGCCCGGATGAGGTGGCGATGGCCCTCCTCTGGCGGCGTTGTCGCTTCGCTGGCGAGCAAGGACCAGATGTGCCGCTGCAGCACGAGGGTCGCCGGGTGTTCGGCGTGGATCGCCCCGATGATCTGACCCAGGGAGAAGGCGACGATCAGGTGCTGGTGGGATCGGTCGCCGCTGGTCTCCCGCAGCACGTCGGCCAGCCGGACGTGACACCAGGCCAGGTCGTCCAAGGCCTGCCGCCGGTCCGGATTGAGATCCAGCAGCACGTTGTGCAGCCGCAGGGCTTCCCGGTAGTGGGGCAGGGCGTCGGGGATCTGCTGCAGGTCCTTGTGAACGTCGCCGAGCAGGACGTGATCGATCGCCAGCCGACGCAGGAACTTCGCGCTGCGCGGCGCCTCGTCCACGAGTTGCCGGCGGATGGCCAGCGCCTGGCGCCGCAGCTCCAGGGCCTCGGCTGCCTCGCCCTGGTCGCGCAGCAGGTTGCCGCGATAGACCAGCAGATCGGCGGCCAGGTTGCGCAGATAGGGATCGTCGGGCTGTTCGCGCAGCAGCGGCTCGATGCGCTGCTCCATCTCGCGGAGGAGTTCCCGGCGCAGGGTGGCCGTGCCGAGACCCCGGTCGAGGTAGGACAGCACCTCGTCGAAGACGAAGCCGGACAGGCCATGCAGGTCGGCGCGGTGGGCGCTGGCCCGCACCGCCGCGCCGACTGCGCTGGTGACGCTCACCGCGAGCGCCACCAGCAGGGCGCCGACGCCCACCACCGCCAGGCGGTGGCGCTCGGCGTAACGGGCCGCCACGTACCACGGCGTGGCCTTCCTGGCATGCACCGGCTCCCGGGTCAGGGTGCGCCGCAGGTCGGCGGCCAGCGCGCCGGCGGTGGGGTACCGGTGGTCCGGATCCTTGGCCAGCGCCATGGCGACGGTGGCGCGCAGATCACGATCGTGGGCCTTGGCGAAGGGGGGCAGGGGCCGCGGCGGGCGTTCGCGCAGGGCTTCCACGGCGGCGTCGATCGGCATGCCGGTCAGGTCGATCGGCAGTTCGCTGCACAGCGACAGGTGGATCAGCACGCCCAACGAGTACACGTCGCTGCGCACGTCGGCGTCGCCGGCGGCGTGCTCGGGACTCATGTAGGCGAGGGTTCCGGCGCGCGGCCGGTCGTCCGGGTCGGCGCAGGAACGGGCGATGCCGAAGTCGAGCAGGCGCGGGTGGGGACCGTCGTCGCCGTCCTCGACCAGCACGTTCTCGGGCTTCAGGTCGCGGTGGATCACGCCGCGGCGATGGGCGTGGTCGACGCCCTCGCACACCCGGGCGAGCAGTTCGATGCGGGCCGGCACGTCGAGGGCGGCGAGGGCGGCGAGGAACGGGCGGCCCGTCACCAGCTCCATCGTCAGGAACGGCTCCACGCCGAAGTCGGTGGTGACCGTGCCGGCGTCCAGCACCGGTACGATGGCCGGGTGGCGCAGGCGGGCCAGGGTCGCCGCCTCGCGGCGGATCTCGTGCAGCCGTTCCTCGGTGACCGCGCCCGGCGGCAGCAGCTTCAGGGCGACGATGCGATCCGGGTCCTGCTGGCGGGCGCGGTAGACCACGCCCATGGAGCCCTGGCCGAGGAAGTCGAGGATCTCGTAGGGCCCGAACGAACCACGCCGGGTCCGCGCCAGTTCGGCGATGGCGGTGGTGGGCTGTCGGGCCCGCAACAGTCCGCGCGCCTGCGTCAGCAACGCCTCGTCCGGGCCGCAGGCCCGCCGCAGGGCTGCGTCACGCTGCGCATCGGGCAACGCCTCCACCATCGCCACGACGCGGGCGGCGGCGCTCAGATCGACGGTGGCGTGTTCGTCCCCCCGGGAGCTGGCCCGAGGGGCGAGGCAGGGTTGGGAGGGCAGATCTCCGGAAGTCGAGGGGCAGCCGGCGGACATGGGGCACTGCGGGAGAGACCGCCCGATTGTGGCTGGCACCGACGCGAGGGACAACGCCCCCCGCGCTCCCGGCAGGATCAGCGCAGGGCCTGTTCCAGGGCGGTGGCGGCGTCGGTGCGACGATCCCGGTACTTGACGATGACCGGGGTCTGCAGGTGCAGGCCGAGTTGCGTGGCGTAGTCGCCGCGGGCGGGGCGCGAGCCGGGCACCACCACCGCGTCCGCCGGCACCTCGCGCCGGCGCTCGCAGCCGTGGACCAGGTCGTGGATCACCGACGAGGCGGTGAGCGCGACGCCCGCGGCGATGACCGCGCCGGCCCGCACGCAGACGCCTTCCAGCAGGAGGCTGCCGGCGCCGACGAAGGCGTCGTCCTCGACCACCACCGGCAGGGCGCCCGCCGGCTCCAGCACGCCGCCGACCTGCACCGCCGCCGACAGGTGTACCCGTTCGCCGACCTGGGCGCAGGAGCCGACCAGGGCATGGCTGTCGATCATGCTGCCCTGGCCGACGAAGGCGCCGACGTTGACGTAGGCCGGCGGCATCACCACCACGCCGCGGGCGAGGTGCGCGCCGCGCCGCACCGAGGTGCCGCCGGGCACGACGCGCACGCCGGCCTCGGCGCACAGTTCGCGCAGCGGATAGGTCGCCTTGTCGTGGAAGCCGCCGAACGGGCCCGCCACCGGCAGCACCTTGCCGCCGCGGAAGCCGATCAGGATGGCCTGCTTGACCCAGGCCACCGCGGTCCAGGCGCCGTCGTCGCCGCGGACCGCGGCGCGCAGCTCGCCGCGCTCGAGGGCCTGCAGCAGGGCCTCGTGCGCTGCCGGCCAGCCCGGGTCGGTCAGCACCGTCTCCGGCGGCCGCTGGTAGAAGTCGGCGAGGGCAGCAGGCGTCACGACGGGCCTCCAGCGGCCTGCAGCGCCGTGCGCAGCCGTTCCACGGTGGGGGACTCGGCGGGCGTGAGCGGCAGCCGCAGCCGGTTCTCGCCGAGTCCGAGCAACTGCAGGCCGGCCTTCAGCGGGATCGGGCTCGATTCGGCGAACAGGGCGTCGATGACCGGCAGCAGGCGGGTGTGGAGGGCCCTCGCCTCTGGCAGGCGGTGCTCGCGGGCGGCGTCGACGAGCTGCTTCATCGGTCGCGGCAGCAGGTTGCCCGCCACCGAGACCAGGCCGGCGGCGCCGATCGCGATGGAAGGCAGTGCCAGTCCGTCGTCGCCGGCCAGCAGCAGCCTGCCGCGCGGCAGGGTGCGCGCCACCTCGCCGATCTGCGCCAGGTTGCCCGACGATTCCTTCACCGCGACGACCGCCGGCAGTTCCCACAGCATCGCCAGGGACGCCGGCAGGAGGTTCACGCCGGTGCGGCCGGGCACGTTGTAGGCCACCAGCGGCAGGCCCGGCGCCGCCGCGGCGATCGCCTCGAAGTGGGCGACGATGCCGCGCGGCATCGGCTTCACGTAGTAGGGCGTGACCACCAGGGCGCCCTGCGCCCCGAGCTGCTGCGCGCGGCGGGCCAGGGCGGCGGCGCGGGCGGTGGCCGGAGCGCCGGCACCGGCCAGCACCGGCCGACCCCCGCTCTCCTCCAGGCAGGCCGCCAGCACGGCGTCCCGTTCGGCGTCGTCGAGGGCGGCGGCCTCGCCGGTGGTGCCGAGCGGCACCAGCACGTCGGCGCCGCCCTGCACGACGTGGCGGACGAGGCGGCGGAACGCCGGCAGGTCGATGCGGTCGTCGTTCGTGAACGGCGTGGCCAGCGCCACACCCAGTCCGGCGAAGTCGGCGGTCATGCGTTGCCTCCCAGTCCCCGGAAGAGCGGATCGAGCACGTCGCTGGCCACTTCGTCCATGTGGTGCACGCCGCGCCGGGTGGCGATCCAGTCGGCGGCGCAGAGCGCCCCGTCGGCGTAGGCGCCGGCGCTGCGCGAGGCGTGATGCAGCTCCAGCACCTCGTGCGGCGCGTCGATGCCGATGGTGTGTTCGCTGTAGGTGGTGCCGGCGCGCAGCACGGCGACGGCGAGCTGTTCGGGGGCCAGCGGCCCGCCGATCGCCCAGCCGGTCTTGCGCGGACAGCCCTCCAGGATCGTCGCGGCCAGCAGCCGGGCGGTGCCCGACGGCGCGTCCTTCTTGCGGGCGTGGTGGTGTTCCAGCAGGTACGGGTCGCGGCTCGGGTCCAGGGCGCAGAACCTCGCCAGCACCAGTCCGAGCCGGCGCATGAGGGCCACGGTCAGCGAGAAGTTCGGCGCCACCACCACGCCGATGCGGTCGCCGACGCGGTCGGCGAGGTCCGGCAGGTCCCAGCCGGTGCTGCCGATCACCAGCGAGGTGCCGGTCTCGAGGGCCCACGCGAGGCGCTGCGGCACGATGGCGCCGGTGCAGGCTTCGATCGCCACCGCCACCGGCGCGTCCGCCGGCGGCGTCTCGCGGCTCACCTGCCAGGCGAGCCGTGGGCCGGCGGCCTGGGCGATCGCCGCGCCGAGCCGCCCCTTGCCGAACAGGCCGATCTGCTGGTCGCGCACGCTCATGCCTCCAGTTCCCTGCCGTGGCTGGTCGCGGTCTCCGCCGTGGGCCGCGGTCGCTCGAAGAACGCCCCGTGCAGCCGCCGCACCGCCTCCTGGGCCTGGCCCTGCGGGACCACGAACGACAGGTTGATCTCGTTGCCGCCGAGCGAGATCAGCTCCGGGGCGATGTCGCCGAGCGCGGTGAACACGTCGCGGGCGGCGAACGGCGCCGACTTCAGCCGTTCGCCGATCACCGCCACCAGGGCGCGATCCTCGGCGACGTCGACCCGCGCGAACTGGCCGAGCTCGCGGCACAGGTCGGCGATCGGCGCCTCCCGCTCGACGGTGCACGACACCGACACCTCGGCGGTGGCCACCAGATCGACGCTGACGCCGAGCCGGCCGAAGACCTCGAAGACGCGGGCCAGGTAGCCGCTCTGGTCGAACATCCGCGCCGAGGTCATGGTCAGCACGGTGAGCGGGCCGCGCGAGGCCAGCGCGGTCACCGGTCGCCGCGCCGCGCCGGGGGCCGCGTCGTGGGCGCGTTCGGCGGTGATGCGGGTGTGACGGCCCTGCGGCCGGCCGGTGTGTCGCACGGTCACCGGGATGTCGGCCTCCACCGCCGGCTGGATCGTCGCCGGGTGCAGCACCTTGGCGCCGAACGCCGCCAGTTCGGCGGCCTCGGCGAAGGTCAGCGCCGCGATCGGCTGCGCCGCGGGCGCCACGCGCGGATCGGCGGTCAGCACGCCTTCCACGTCGGTCCAGATCTGCACCTCGGCGGCGCCCAGCGCGGCGCCGAACAGGGCGGCGCTGTAGTCGCTGCCGCCGCGGCCGAGCGTCGTGGTCTGGCCGCGGTCGTTGGCGCCGATGTAGCCCTGGGTCACCACCGCGGCGCCCGGCCGCAGGTGCGGTCGCAGATGTCGCCGGCACAGGTCGGCGATGGCGGCCGCCTGCGGCGCGCCGTGGCCGAACGTGCTGTCGGTGCGCAACACCTGCCGGGCGTCGACCAGCGTCGCCTCGATGCCACTCTGCACGACAAAGGCATGGCACAGCGCCGTCGACAGCAGCTCGCCGTGGGCGACGATGGCGTCCAGGGTGCGGCGGGTCAGCTCGCGCAGCAGCGACACGCCGTGCAGGAGCACCTCCAGCTCGTCGCGATGCGCCGCCAGGGTCGCGCCGAACGCCGCCCGGTGGTCGCCGAGCAACTCCGCGGCCACCCGCTCGTGACGTTCGACGATCGCCTGCAGCTCGGCGCGGGCCGCCGCCAGGTCGCCGGTCTCCGCCAGCCGGGCGGCGCGGAACAGGCCGTCGGTGGTGCCCGACATCGCCGACAGCACCACCAGGGGCGCCTGCGGCAGCGCGTCGCGGACGATCTCGAGCACCTGCCGCATCGCCCCAGTGCTGCCCACCGAGGTGCCGCCGAACTTGCACACCAGGGTCATGCGGACCCCCGCCGGCCCAGCAGGGTCTCCGCCACGGCCACCAGCAGGTCGATGCCCGACCGCAGGTCGGCTTCGTCCAGGTGTTCGTGGTCGGTGTGCGCCACCTCGATGGTGCCGGGGCCGACCAGCGCCACCTGCTGGCCCGGCACCAGCCGCCGCAGCCGCGGTGCGTCGCTGCCGAACGGCACCAGCGCTCGCGGGAAGCCCGCCACCTCCGGGAAGATGTCGGCGCGCGAGTGCTTCAGCTCTTCGACCGCGCCGCAGTCCGGCGCCAGCGCCCGGGCCCGCGCCAGGAAGTCCGTCTCCGGCAGCGCCCGCACGAACAGCGTGGCCGCGGCGTGCGCCGGCACCACGTTCGGCGCCTCGCCGCCCTCGATCAGCCCGAGGTTCCAGATCTCCGGGCCGAGCACCGCGTGACGCGCCTCCGGCATCCGCCGCAGGGCCTCGAGCCACTCCAGCAGCGGCCAGATCGCCGAACGACCGAGGTGCGGCATCCCGGAGTGGCACGGCACGCCCTCGGTGCGCAGTCGCAGCTGCAGGGAGCCGCGCTGGCCGCTGGCCAGGGCGTTGCGCGTCGGCTCACCGTTGATCAGGGCCCGGCAGGTGCGGAAGCGCGCCGCGAGGTCGCCGGCGGCGGTGGCGCCGACGCTGTCGGTCTCCTCGCCGACCACGCCGAGCCAGGCGATGTTCTCGACGCCGCGCCGGCGCAGCTCGGCGATCGCGGCGAACTGCGCGATCGCCTGGCCCTTGGCGTCGCAGGTGCCGCGGCCCCACAGCCGGCCGCCCTCGCGCCGCGGCGGCAGGAACGGCGGCACCGTGTCGAGGTGCGTGCTGAACAGCAGCTCGGGCGGCCCGCCCCAGGTGGCCAGCACGTTGTGCCGGCCGGGC
Organism: uncultured candidatus Brocadiaceae bacterium; assembly: GCA_964565715.1. Taxonomy (GTDB): domain Bacteria; phylum Planctomycetota; class UBA1135; order UBA1135; family UBA2386; genus CAZMGG01. The sequence goes on from CAZMGG010000001.1 coordinate 54,767, forward strand.
TGCACCTCCTGCAGTTCGACGGTGGCAGCGTCGGCGGCCAGCAGTTCGCGCAGGGCGCTGAGGCCGCGGTCTTCCTGGCCGGTGGTGGTGTCGGGCCGGCACAGATGCTCGAGGCGGTCGAACAGCGGCGCGGCGTGGGGATCGGCGGCGGGGGGATGCACGGTGGACGGATCGGTAGCGGGAACAGTCGCCGCCGGGAGGGGTGCATCGCCATCCTCTGGCACTCCGCGCCGGGTGCCCGGCGCGACAGCCGCGGGGTGTTAGCCCCGGCGTCCAGGCCTGCCGCCGATGGTGGCGTCCGGCCTTCGGCGTCTCTCGCCTTTCACCGCGGTTCGATCGGGCCCATCGCCCTCGCCGCGGCTACTGATCGGAGACGCTCCTCCAGCGGTCGCTAACGAGGATGGATGGGCGCCGCCCGCCATGCAAGGGTGGGCGCGGGGAAAAAACCGGCCGGCGCCGCCCGGCTAGAACGTGCCGACCGTGATGGTGCCGCCGTTCGAGGCGGCCACGCCGATCTGGTTCACCCCCGGCGCGAACACCGCCGCCTGCACCTGCACCACCATGCCGATCAGGGCCTGGTTGTTGGGCGTCACGAACGACACGTTCTCGGCCGGCGGCACCGCCAGGCTGAAGATGGTGGCGTCCAGGCTGGTGTACTGGGTGCAGCCAGGCATGCCCATGAAGCCCAGGTCCATGGCCATCGGCGTGAAGCCGAACAGCAGGAACTTGCCCACCGTGCTCGACGGCATGTTGTCGATCCGCATCGTGAACGTGGCGCCGAGGATCGGCGGGCCGCCGTTGCGCGACAGGCCCACCGGCAGGGTGCCCGTGCCCGTGGTGAAGGGCATCGCCGCGGTCAGGTCGATGCCGCCCGGATCGGGCACGTTGCCGCCCCGGCTGAAGCCGACGATCGGCGTGCGGCCGGTGGTGCAGTTCTGGTAGCGCACCTGGATGACGCCGCTGGGGAACAGTTCGACCTGCACGTTGGTGATCGTGGCGAGGTTGTACTCCGGCACGTTGACCCACGAGAACATGGCGCTGGCCGGCGAGATGTCGGCGAAGGTCTGGCCGCCGGCGCCCGGGTTCAGGTCGACCCACACCGGGCAGAAGCGCGCCCCCTGGCCCAGGAACTCGGGCACGGTCGGCGTGAAGTCGGCGGCGGTGCTGACGTTGTCGAGCCAGAGGTAGCCGTTGGAGCAGAAACCCACCGTGGTGGTGTTGCCGCCGGGCCGAGGGAAGCTCCAGCCGAGCGGCCGCTGCACCACCACGTCGTCGCCCATCGCCACCGGCGTGCTCGGCGTGCGCCACGTCGTCGTCGATGGCGTCACCAGGTAGCCGAGACTGCCGAGCGGGAACATGTCGAAGGCGACGTTGCCCAGGTCGAAGCCGGCGCCGCTGAAGAACTCGTAGAACTCGGCGTTGGGATTGCCCTGGGCCGGGGGGCAGCCGGTGCCGGTGGTGGTGAAGCTGGAGGCCTGGGCGGGCAGCAGGGCCGCGCCCAGGGTGAGGGCGGCGATGGTGAGGAGGGTGGGTTGCATGGTTCGGCGCATGGATGGGCCGGCGGGGAGGCCGGGGAGAGGCGCCATGGTAGCCCCCGTGGTTCAGCCCTGCGGCCGCGGCAGCCGCGCCAAGGCGCTCTCCCGCTGCACCTGCACGAACGCAAGTCTCCTGCTGACAGTCGGATACGGCGATCCGTCCGGCGCTGGTCCGCGTCGCGCCGCAGCGTAGATCCGTTCCAGCAGCCGGCAGTGACCGGCCACGTCCGGCGCCGGCGCGGGCAGGCCCGCGCGCAGCCTCGCCCACAGCTCCGGCTCGCGCAGGAAGCGTCCCAGCGTCGTGGCCAGCGCGGCCACGTCACCCGCGGGCACCCGCAGCCCGCCATTGCCGGCGCGACCGCCGAGCGCGCCGAGGTCCGACACCACGCAGGGCAGGCCGAGTTCGAAGCACTCGTCGAGCACGATGCCGAAGGTCTCGAGGCAGGTGCTCGGGAACACGCCGACGTGCGGTCGCAACGCGCGCAGGTCGGCGGTGGCGAAGGGACCGTGCAGGGTGACCGGCAGACCCGCGGCCAGCGCTTCCAGCTCGGTCCGGAACTGCGTCGTGGCGAAGTGGCCGAGCACGTGCAGTTCGGCCGCGCCCGCCAGGCCTTCGGCGCACAGCGAACGGAACGCGCGCAGCAGTTCGGCCACGCCCTTGTGCGGCGCGACGCCGCCCCAGAACGCGAAGCGGAATGGCTCGCCGGCGGTCGGGCCCGGCAGCAGTTCCGCCCCCGGCCAGCGCCGCCGGTAGCCCAGTGGCAGCACCGTGAAGCGGTCGCGGTCGACGCCGGTCGTGTGCGCCACCAGGTCGGCGGTGCCGTCCACCGCCACCAGCACCGCCGCGGCATGGGTCAGCTCCGCCCGCATCGTCTGGGCGAACAGGTCCACCGCCTCGCGCCGTTCGGCCTCGCCCTCGTGGCCGTAGCACGGCGCGCAGGTGACGCAGGCGGCGCTGCCGAGCGGCTCCGCGCACGGGCCGTGGCCCGGCCGCCTGCGGAACGCCCGCGGGCAGGTGGTGTAGTAGTCGTGCACGGTGATCACCGCCGGGATGCCCTGCTCCCGGGCGATCCGCACCAGGTCGCCGGTGAGGCGCAGCCACTGATGCACGTGGACGACCTGGGGTCGGTGTTCGCGCAGGAACGCCGCCACGGCGTCGCCGACGCCGGGGTGCCATTGCTTGCCGTGCAGGTCGAAGTAGAGGTCGTCGCGGTGCAGGCGATGGCACGACAGGCCCGCCACGGTGAACGGCGCCACGGTCACCCGCGGCCGCGGCGCGTGTGTGCCGCTCAACACATGCACCCGCATCCCGGCTTCCTGCTGCGCCGTGGCCACGTCGAGCACGTAGGACTCGACGCCGCCGCGGGTCTCCGGCGCGAACTGGTGGGTGATGTGCACGACGTCCACGTTCAGGCCTCGCGCGGCGGTTCGCCGTAGCGGGCGGCCCGCGCCCGGTCCAGTTCGGCGCGCCGGGCCAGATAGTCGGTGACCTCGGCGATGTACTCGCCCATCTCGCCCGCGACGCGCGCCGCCAGGTCGTCGGCGTGGAAGCGCAGGGCGTCCTGCCACGGCCCGCGCGGCCGCACCCACGAGTGCGGGTGGATCAGCGTGTGCAGCCGCCGGTGGTGCAGCTTCTGGCACACGCAGCCCTCGCGCCAGTGGAAGCCGCTGTCGCCGAAGTAGGGGATCTCGCGCACCAGCGCCGGCTGGTACGCGCACGGATGCTCCGGCGAGATGTCGGCGAGCACCGGCCCCTGGGCCGGCTGGTGCTGCGCGATCGTGAAGGTGCGCTGGCCGATCAGCTCCTCGAAGATGCGGATGTCGCGCCGGGTGCCCGCCACCGGGTCCTCGCCGCGGGCCAGGAAGAAGCCCGGCTCGTAGTGCAGGCCCACCTCGTGGCCGAGCGCGGCGATCGCCTTCACCGCGTCCGCCGCCCGCGGCTCCAGCAGGTTGTGGAAGGGCGCGTGCAGGCGGAAGTAGTAGGTCGTGACGACGCCTTCCTGCCGTTCGACCAGGGCCATGCACCACGCCGCCCACGGCGTGATGTCGACGTCGTGCCGGATCAGGCAGAACGGCAGGTCCGGCAGGCCGCGCGCCACGTCCTGCACCCGCGGCAGCCAGTGTTCGCGGCGGGCCGCCCGCAGCAGGTGCCGGTAGTGGGCCAGCGAGTAGGCGCAGGTGGCGTCCACCGCCGGGTCTGCCGCCAGCGCATGCGGATCGAACGGCAGCCCGCTCACAGCCAGCCTCCGCGATAGGCCCAGCTCCGCGGGTGCAGCCGCACGCCGCGCTTGCGCAGGAACTCGCGCAGCGCATCGGCCAGGGGCCCGGAGGCGCCCTGCACGGCGCGGCGCGACAGATCGATGGCCGTGATTGTCGCGGGTTGCGCGCTCCAGGCCGCGTCGGCGCATGCCACGAGCAGCCGCACCTCCTCGGCGTGGCCGGCCAGCGGCGGCGCCTCCGGCGCCGGCGTCCAGCGCAACGCGTGCCGCCGGCCGTCCACCACGAAGGTGGCGCGCCGTTCGTCGCCGCTGGTCGCGCGTTCCGGCCGCCGGCCGCGCAATTCCAGCTGCCGCAGGAACTCGTCGTGCAGCTCCAGGGCGCGCGCGGCGAACTGCTCGGGCGACAGCGGCACCGCCGCTGCCTTCAGGTCCACCGCCGGCACGCCGCCCCACAGCCGGCCGGCCGGCACCGCGGTGACCACCGAGCTGCCCGACAGCACGATGGCGCCCGCGCCGACGCTGACGCCCGGGAACAGCACCGCGCCGATGCCGATCTGCGCGCCGTCGCCGATCGACACGCCGGCGAAGCGCACCGGATAGCCATGCAGCGCGCTGCCGCCGAAGCTGTGGGTCATCACCACGGCGTTGCGCGAGATCACCACCTCGTCGCCGATCCGCAGCGGCCGGCACGGGTTGAGGTGCACGTGCTCACCGACGAAGCCGTGGGAGCCGATCTGCAACGCCGCCTCCGGATCCAGGGCGCCGCCGCCGCCGATCTCGATGTCGTCGGTCAGGAACGCGTTGTCGCCGAAGCGCAGCGTCGAGGCGCGGACCCGGCAGCGGGCGCCGAGGTGCAGCAGTTCGCCCGCCATGAGATCGCGGCATTCGACGGTGCAGCCCTCGCCGAAGTGCGCGCCGGGGCCGAGCACGATGCGTTCGGCCAGCAGGACCGCGCCGGGCGCGATCCGGCAGTCGGCGCCGATGCGGGCGCCGTGCCGCCGGTAGAGCGCCACCTTGAAGTCGGAGCCCAGCGCCGCGAAAGCCGCGCGATCGCGGCGCAGGTGGGCCAGGAACGCCGGGTCGAGCGCGCCGTCCGCAGGTGCGGCCGCCTCCACGTCGGCCACGCGGATCAGGCCGTCCCGGCCGGTGCCGCGCACGGCGCGCAGGTCGACGTCGAGTTCGAGGGCGCGTCGCCGTGCCGCCGGCGCCGCCGCGGGTTCCGCCTCACCGAGCCCGGTGGTCGTCGCAGCGCCGGCGATGGCCGAGGTCTGGGATCCGCCGCTGAACGGCCGCGGCGCCACCACCGGCGCTGCTGGCTCGGCGGGCATCGCTGCGTCGGTGGTCAGCAGCGCCGGCAACCCGGCCTCGTCGATCGGCTCGCCCACCGCGCCGAGCACCGCCAGCGGCGTCCGCACCGGCAGGCGTTCACCGGCCGCATGCAGCCGCCGCAGCAGCACGCCGTCGGTCTCGGCCTCGACGTCGAACGCCGCCTTCAGGGTCTCGACGACGGCGACCGTCTGGCCGCGGCGCACGGCCTCGCCCTCGGCCACCGACCACGTCGCCAGCAGGACGTCCTCCTCGGCCGTGCCGAGATGCGGGATGCGCAGCACCTCCACGTCAGTAGTCCTCCAGCAGCCCCGTGGCGGCCGCGACGATCGCCTCGACCGACGGCAGCACCAGCTCCTCCAGGGCCGGCGCCGACGGCACCGGCACGTGCGCCGCCGCCACCTTCAGGAGCGGCGCGTGCAGGTGCCCGAACACCGCCGGCAGCAGCGCGCCGAACAAGGCGTCGCCGACGCCGCCCCGTTCGCTGCCCTCGTGCACGCAGACGCCGCGCCCGGTCCGGCGCAGCACCTGCGAACACGTGTCGAGGTCGAACGGCGCCAGGCTGCGCAGGTCGACGATCCCGATGTCGTGGCCCCGTTGCCGCAGGGCATCGCCGGCCTGTCGGCACAGCGGCAGGCACTGGCCGTAGGTGAAGAGCGTCAGGTCCCTGCCCTCGCGGTCGATCCGCGCGCTGCCCAGCGGCACCACGTGGTCATGCGCCGGCATCGGCCCGCGCGCCGGATACAGGAGCTTCGGTTCCAGGAACAGCACCGGCGCGTCGCTGCGCACCGCCGTGCGCAGCAGTCCCACGGCGTCCGCCACCGTCGCCGGGCACACCACCTGCAGGCCCGGCACGTGCAGGAACCACGCCTCCAGGCTCTGGCTGTGGGTGGCGCCGTAGCCGTGACGCCGGCCGACCGGCAGGCGCACGGTGAGCGGCACCGACACCTGGCCGGCGTACATGTAGCGCAGCTTGGCGGCGTGGTTGACCAGCGCGTCCATGCAGCAGGTGACGAAGTCCGAGAACATCAGCTCGACCACCGGCCGCAGGCCGCCCATCGCCGCGCCGGTGGCGAGGCCGACGAAGGAGTTCTCGCTGATCGGCGTCTCGCGCACGCGTTCGGGCCCGAACTGCTCCAGCAGGCCGCGGGTCACGCCGAACGCGCCGCCGTAGGCGCCGATGTCCTCGCCGAGCAGCAGCACCGCCGGGTCGCGTTCCAGCTCGCCGCGCAGGGTCTCGCGCAGGGCCTCGGTGACGGTGGTGTCGGCGCCTTCGGCGAGGCGGCAGGGCGCCGGCGTCGCGGGCACCGCCGGCACGGCCAGGTGGTCGAGGGCGAGCGCGCGGTCGCCTGGTTCCGCCGCCAGCGCGAAGGCCACCGCGGCCCCGATCTCCTCGGCGACCTGCCGTTCGGCCGCGGCGACGTCGTCGTCGGCGAGGCCGGCGTTCTCGCGCAGCAGCAGCAGGGGATCGCGCTGCCGCCAGCGGGAGTCGTCGGCCTTGCTGCGGTAGGCGCAGGGATCGCTCTTGCTGTGGCCGAACAGGCGCCAGGTCGCGCACTCGAGGAAGCCGGGGCCGTCGCCGCGGCGGGCGCGTGCGAGCAGCGGCGCCGCGGCCTGCTGCACGGCGAGCACGTCGTTGCCGTCGACCGTGGTGGTGGCGATGCCCTGGTAGCGCGCGGCCCAGTCGGCGTAGGCGGCGCAGGCGGCGCCGCGTTGCCGGGGCAGCGACATGGCGTAGCCGTTGTCCTCCAGCACGAAGACGATGGGCAGGCGCCATAGGGCTGCGAGGTTGAGGGTCTCGTGGAAGTTGCCGGTGCTGGCGGCGCCGTCGCCCAGGTAGGCGACGACGACGTGGCCGGTGTGCTGCATCTGCCGGGCCAGTGCCAGGCCTGTGCCGATCGGCAGGCCGCCGCCGGTGATGCCGTTGCTGCCCATGTGGCCGATCTGGGGCACCGCGGTGTGCTGGCTGCCGCCCTTGCCCATGCAGTAGCCGGCCCGGCGCCCGGCGAACTCGGCCAGCGCGCGATCGGCGCGGGCGCCCTTCGCCAGCAGGTGGCCGTGGCCGCGATGGGTGCTGACCACGAGGTCGTCGCTGGTGAGCAGGGCGGAGACGCCGACCGGGATGGCCTCCTGGCCGGCGCAGAGGTGGGTGGTGCCGGCGATCCTGCCGCTGGCGACCAGATCGTGCAGTGCCTCCTCGAAGCGCCGGATGCGCAGCATCTCCCGGTAGAGATGGATCGCCGCGGTCCGCGGTGCGGGCGGGTGCGTGGTCTGGGGCTCTCGGTGGCTCACGGGCGGCTGGGGATCCGGTCCCCATGATCGACCGCCGCGTTCCCCGCCCGGAATACGCCCAAGGGAGGGGTGGCTCCCGGCGATGGGCCCGTTGCGGCCTAGCCGAAGCGGCCCGACACGTAGGCCTCGGTGTCCGGCACCTTCGGCGTGGTGAACAGCGTGCTGGTCGGGCCCGCCTCCACCAGACGGCCCAGGTAGAGGAACGCCGTGTGGTCGCTGCACCGCGCCGCCTGGTGCATGTTGTGGGTCACGATCAGCACCGTGTAGCGCCCGCTCAGCTCCCAGATCAGGTCCTCGATGCGGCCGGTGGCGATCGGGTCCAGCGCCGAGCAGGGCTCGTCCATCAGCAGCACCTCGGGCTCGGCGGCGATCGCGCGGGCGATGCACAGGCGCTGCTGCTGGCCGCCGCTGAGGCGGAGCGCCGGGCTGCGCAGGCGGTCCTTCACCTCGTCCCACAGCGCCGCGCCGCGCAGGCTGCGTTCGCACACCTCGTCGAGGGTGGCGCGGTCGCGGATGCCGTCGATGCGCAGCGGATAGACCACGTTCTCGTAGATGCTCATCGGGAACGGGTTGGACTTCTGGAACACCATCCCCATGCGCTTGCGGAGCTCGATGACGTCGACCGATGGGTCGTAGATCGAACCGCCGTGCAGGCACATGTCGCCCGCGATCCGCACGTGGTCCAGCAGGTCGTTGAGGCGGTTCACCGAGCGCAGCAGGGTCGACTTGCCGCAGCCGGACGGGCCGATCATGGCGGTGACCTTGCCGCGGGCCACGGGCAGCGTGATCGAGTGCAGGGCCTGGCTCTCGCCGTACCAGAGGCTGAAGTGCTGGATGCGGAGCACGGCGTCCTCGGCGAGCAGCTCGTCGTGCATCACCGCCTGCACCGGGCGGCCCTCGGCGATGGCGGCGGCGACGCCCTTCGGACGGCCTTCGGAACGGGCGGCCTTCTCGGTCCGCGGCGACGGGATGGGTGATGGCATGGGCAGGGCGCTCATGGTGGTTTCCTGATCTAGAACTGGGCGCCGGCGAAGCGGGCGCGCAGGCGGGTGCGCAGGGCGACGGCCACCGCGTTCAGGCAGAGCACGATGGCGATCAGCAGCAGGGTGGTGGTGTAGACCATGGGCTTGGCGGCCTCGCTGTTCTGGCTCTGGAAGCCCAGGTCGTAGATGTGGAAGCCGAGGTGCATGAAGCTGCGGGCCGGGTGCAGGTAGGGCGCGGTGCCGTCCAGCGGCAGCTCCGGGGCCAGCTTGACCGCGCCGACCAGCATCAGCGGGGCGACCTCGCCGGCGCCGCGGGCCATGGCCAGGATGGCGCCGGTGGTCACGCCGGGCAGGGCCCGGGGCAGGACGATGCGGCGGATGGTCTGCCACTTGCTCGCGCCGCAGGCGTAGCTGCCCTCGCGCATCGAACCCGGCACCGCCGCCAGGGCCTCCTCGGTGGCGACGATCACCACCGGCAGCGTGAGCAGGGCCAGCGTCAACGAGGCCCAGAGGAGTGCGCCCTTGCCGAAGGTCGGGTTGGGCAGGTTCTCGGGGTAGAACAGCGAGTCGATCGAGCCGCCGATCAGGTAGCAGAAGAAGCCCAGCCCGAACACGCCGAACACGATGCTCGGCACGCCGGCGAGGTTGTTGATGGCGATGCGGACCGCGGAGATCACCACGCCGGCCTTGGCGTACTCACGGAGGTAGAGCGCCGCGAGCACGCCGAACGGGACCACGCACAGCGACATCAGCAGGGTCATCAGCACGGTGCCGACGATCGCCGGCCAGACGCCGCCCTCGCTGTTGGACTCGCGGGGATCGGCGGTCAGGAACTCCCACCAGCGCGACAGGTAGACGCCGAGCCGTTCGATGGTGGAGAGCGCGTTGGCGGGGTAGGCCCGCACGATCTCGCCGACCGCGAGGACCAGCTCGCCGCCCTGGGCGGTGCGCAGGACCAGCTGATGGCCGCCGCTGCCGGCCTGCAGCTCGGCGATGCGGGCCTGGATGCGGGCGGCCGCGGCCTCGCCGGCGGCGGTGGTCGCGATCAGCGCGGTCTCGGCGGCGCGCTGCTGCGGGCTGTCGGCGCCGTGGTCGAGCACGGCGCGGCGGACGGCCAGCCGCGCCGCCTCGGTGCGGGCGGCGATCCGGCCGAGGTCGTGGCTGCGCAGGTGCTCGATGGCGGCGTGGGCGGCGCGGACCGTGGCGTGGTGCCGCTCGAACAGCTCCAGGATCTGCGGCGCCTGTTCGGCGAGCAGCCTGCCGTCGTGGCGCCAGGCGATCGGCGTGCCATAGGCACGGCCCCAGGTCAGCCGTTCCACCACCAGCGCCCACAGGGGCTCCTGCTGGCGGATCACGTCCGGCGCCGCGACCCAGTGGAAGTGGGTGCCGGTCTGTTCGAAGTTGCCCGTGCGCAGCAGGGTGCGTGCCGTGGTTTCGCCGCGACCGTCGCGGGCCGGCGGCGTGAACGACTCGGTGCGGGTCGGTTCGCCGAGCAGGGTGCGGCCGTCGGCGGTGCGCACCTCCAGCAGCGGCAACGGCCAGAACGTGGCGGCGCCCTGGCCGATGACCAGCGACAGCAGGCCGAGGATGAGCAGCAGGCAGAGCGACAGGGCGCCGCCGCACATCCAGAGGATGCCCTCGCCGCGGGCGCGGCGGCTGCCGCCCGGCCGGGGCGGGCGCGGCGTCGCGGTGGCGCTCACAGCTGCATCGCCCTCCGGCGGAACCGCAGACGCACCAGTTCGGCGATGCTGTTGACGGCGAACGTCAGCGCGAACAGCACCAGGGCGGCCAGGTAGAGCATGCGGTAGTGGGTGCTGCCGGGCACCGCCTCGGGCAGTTCGACGGCGATGTTGGCGGAAAGGGTGCGGAAGCCGTTGAACGGATTGAGGTCGAGGACCGGCGTGTTGCCGGCCGCCATCAGCACGATCATGGTCTCGCCGACGGCGCGGCCCATGCCGACCATCACGGCGCTGAACACGCCGGACAGGGCCGTCGGCAGGACGATGCGGGCGGCGGTCTGCCACGGCGTGGCGCCCGCACCCAGCGAGGCCGCGCGGAGGTGCTCGGGCACCGCCTGCAGCGCGTCCTCGGCGATGGTGTAGATGATCGGGATCACCGCGAAGCCCATGGCGATGCCGACGATCACCGCGTTGCGCTGCACGTAGGTGCCGAACAGGCCGGAGCGGGCGTCCCAGCCGAGCCCGGCCAGCAGCGCCGCCGTCAGCAGGGACAGCGCCACGGTGGCGGCGAGGCCACCGCCGAGCCGGATCAGTCCGCCCCACCGCCGGCCGGCGGCCAAGGGCAGGCGGGTGACGACGAGGCTCACCAGCAGGGCCACCGCGGGCAGGGTCAGCAGCAGGATGCCGCCCAGCGCCGTGTCCGGGGCCGGCGCCGGATCCGCCAGCCAGGCGAGGAAATCGCCGCCGAACAGCAGCGCTTCGCCGGCGGCGCCGAGCGCCCAGGCCGCCAGCAGGCCCGGCAGGACGGTGAGCGTGGTCAGCAGCAGGCGCCGCCGTTCCAGCGCGAGGCGCCGGCCCTGCTGCGCGCCCTGGGTCAACTCGGCGGCCAGCAGCCAGCACAGCGGCAGCGTGAAGGCCGCCGCCAGCAGCCCCGGCACGTGCGGCGCCAGGAACGGCGCGATCACCAGCGCCGCGAGGAAGCCGAGCACCACGCTCGGCAGGCTCGCCATCAGCTCGATGGTCGGCTTGATGCGGGCGCGGGTGCGCGGGTGCAGGAACTCGCTGGTGTAGAGCGCCGCCAGCAGGGCCAGGGGCACCGCCAGCAGCAGGCAGTAGAGGGTCGCCTTGATCGTGCCGAACAGCAGCGGCCAGAGGCCGAACTTCGGCTCGAAGTCGTCGGTGCCGCCGGTGGACTGCCAGGTGTGGTCGGGCTCCGGATAGCCCTCGTACCAGACCGGCCGGAACACGCCCGCCAGGGTGACCTCGGGATGGCCCGTCGCCATCTTGCACCACTGTCCGCCGGCGCCGGTGATCGCCAGGAGGCCATCCTCCTTGGGGGCCATGGCGATCGCCTGCAGCGGCCCGGCGGCCGGCGCCGCGGCCATCTCGCGGCCGCTGGTGCCGTGCAGCAGACGCACGCTGCCGTCCTGGTGGCCGCAGGCGAACAGGCGCGAGCGCTGCGATGGCGCCAGCGTCGTCACCGGCGAGCCCGTGGCGGGGAAGTCGCGCGCCCGTTCGAGCCGCACGCCATCGCTGGTGGTGGCCGCGTCGGGCCGGATGCGGAACCAGAGCGAGACGGCGCCGGTGTCGGTGCCCACCAGCAGCGAGTTGCCGCCGATCAGCGTCGTCACGGCGGTGACCCGGCCGCCGCCGGCGAGCAGCTGGACCTTCTCGGCGAGCTGCGGCGCGGTGGGGTCGCGGCAGTCGATCCGCAGCAGCCGGCCGTCCTGCCACAGCAGGCAGACGTTGTCGCCGGCACCCAGCAGCAGCAGGTGGTCCGGGTCGGTGCTGACGCCGAGCGGGCCGAGCGGCAGGTCGCCGCCGGTCTGGGTCAGCCGTTCCTCGCCGGTCAGCAGGTTGGTGCGGCGGGTCACCTGGGCCACGCGCAGGACGTGGTCGGCGGTGATCGCCGCCAGCACCTCGCCCTGACCGGCCTCGGCCCGGTCCAGCCGCACGATCGGCGCGCTGGCCAGGGCGACCGTGCCGCCGGCCTCGAGCCGGGCGCCGTCCTCGTGCCAGTGCAGGCGGTACTCGTGCACCTCGCCGGCGGCAGTGCCGACCAGGATCAGGCCCGGACGCGTCGCGATGGTGCCCGCCGGCAGGGCGGCGGGCGCCGTGAGCGCGCTGCCGTCGGCGATCCGGGTGACCCTGCTGCTGCCGTCGGCGAGGAGCCGCCAGGTCATCCGCCCATCGGGATCCACGGCGGCGTGGACCGGCGGCGGGCCGGCGGCGTCATTGGGCGGGCCGGGCCGGAGCTCCGCGCCGCCGAACAATGGCAGCACGACCGCCACCAGATACACCATGACCAGCGCCACCGCGCCGATCGTGCCGATGCCGCCGAACGTGATCGCCACCCGCGCCACGCGGTCGCCCCAGACCACGGCGCGGGTCGTGCGCCGGGTCCGGGCGGGGCTGTCTGGGGCGGCGGCCATGGCGGGCTAGCGCTCCGCGCCGAGGCCGACCTTCTGCAGCTCGGCCTTGGCCAGCCGTCCGGTCAGCGGGTAGTAGCCGTCCTTGACCACGTCGAGCTGGCCCTGGCGGCTCAGCATGTAGCGGAGGAACTCGGCCCGCAGCGGGTCGAGCTGGGTGCCCGGCTTGTGGTTGACGTAGACGAGCAGGAAGCGCGCCAGCGGGTAGTCGCCGGTGTAGGCGTTCTCCGGGATGGCCGCCACCGGCTTGCCGTTCTGGTCGGGCGCCAGCGCCACCGCGCGCACGTCGGCAGTCTTGTAGCCGATGCCGGAGTAGCCGATGCCGTAGCGGTCGGTGGCCACGCCCTGCACCACCGACGAGCTGCCGGGCTGTTCCTTGACGCTGTCCTTGTAGTCGCCCTTGAACAGCGCGTGCTCCTTGAAGTAACCGTAGGTCCCCGACGCCGAGTTGCGGCCATACAGGCTGATCGGCTTGTCGGCCCACTCGCCGGTGAGGCCCAGGTCGCCCCAGGTCACGATGTCCTTCGGCAGCCCGCCCTTGCGGGTCTTGCTGAAGATGGCGTCCACCTGCTGCATGGTCAGCGACTGCAGCGGGTTGTCCTTGTGCACGTAGACCGCCAGCATGTCGATGCTGGTGGCGATGCCGACCGGCTTGTAGCCGAAGGCCTTCGCGAACTCGTCGATCTCCTTGTCCTTCATCGGCCGGCTCATCGGGCCGAACTGGGCGGTGCCGGCGATCAGCGCCGCCGGGGCCGTCGCCGAGCCCTTGCCCTCGATCTCGACGGCGACGTGCGGGTAGTGCTTGCGGAAGCCCTCGGCCCACAACGCCATCTCGTTGTTCATGGTGTCGGAGCCGATGCTCTTGATGTTGCCGGCGATGCCGGTCACCGGCTGGTAGACCGGCAGGGCCGTGTCGACCCTGACGGCGGCGTCCTGGGGCGCCGCGGCGACGGCCTTCGCCGGCGCGTCCTGGGCCGAGAGGGGGAGCGAGAGGGCGCCGATCAGCAGCGCCGGGAGGCAGAATCGTTGGGTCATGGTGTCGTCCTCGGGCGGTCGGTCGCCGCCACGGCCGGCCACCCTAGGACCGCCGATGAAGCCGCGATGAAGCCAGCGTGAGAGTCGGGCCCGGCCTGCACGCCGTGCTCATCCGCTCCCGACCGCATCCTGTCGCGGCCTTCGCCGTGTCTTCACATGACCCGGCACGATGCCACGCACCGAAGACCGGCATGAAGCAGCCATGAAGCACCTGCATCGCGACCTCGAGCTCCTGCGCGGGCTCCTGCACGACCTGGGCGACCGCGTGGAGACAGCCATCGACGACGCCCTGCGCGCCCTGTTCGAACGGGACGAGGCGGCCGCCCGGCGCGTCCTGCAGCGCGAGGCGGAGATCGACGCGCTCGAGGTGCACGTCGAGGAGGAGTGCCTGAAGGTCCTGGCGCTGCACCAGCCGGTGGCCGGCGACCTGCGCTTCGTCGTGACGGTGCTCAAGGCCGACAACGACCTGGAGCGGATGGGCGACGCCGCCGAGAGCATCGCCTCGCGCTCGCTGCAACTGCAGGAACAAGGCGACGCGGTGGTGCCGCAGGAGCTGCGGCGCATGGCCGACGACGCGGTGGGGATGGTGCAGAAGGCGCTCCGCTGCATGCTGCTCGGCGATGCGGCCCTCGCCCAGCAGGTGCTGGCGGACGATGCGGCGGTCGATGCCGGCCAGCGCAAGCTGTTCGAGCTGTTGCAGGCCGAGATGGCCGCCGATCGGCAACGCATCCCCGGCGCCGTGCTGCTGCTGTCGGTGACGCGGCAGGTGGAGCGCCTGGCCGACCTCGCCACCAACATCGCCGAGGACGTGATCTTCCTGCGGGATGGCGAGATCGTCCGCCACAAGCGGCGGGAGCTGCGGCTGCTGCGCGGCGCCGAGGGCTAGCCGGCCGCCGGCGTCGCCTGCAGGTGGTGGTTGCACCGCCACAGGTGGTAGCCGAGCCGGTCCAGCCAGAGCAGCGCCTCGATCCGGCCCAGGGCCGCGTCCGCCGTGAGCCGGTGATCGGCGGCCTGTTCCAGATTGCTGCGGCGCTGCTCGCGCCGCGTGTCGGCGAGCCAGCGCGACAGCGCCGCGTCGGCCGCCGCATCGGGTTCCGCGTCCCTGGCCGCCACCGCCGCGAACGCCGCGCCGAGCCGGACGCGGGCCTCCCGCACCGCCTCTGCGTCCGGCAGGCCCGCCGCCGGCACCTCGCGCAGGGCCCGCAGCAGCCGTTCCAGGTGGTCATCGGCGTGGAACAGCGCCACCGCGCGCTCGCGTTCCGCCGCGGTCTGCGCCGCCTCGCCGAGCCGGTCGACGAAGGCGCGCACCTGCCGGATGCCGTCGTGGGCCTCCTCCAACAGGGCCTCGGCCCGGCCCGGCAGCCGGCCGGTGGTCAGCACGCCCTGGCCGATGCCGGCGAGATCGGCGCGCACCTCGCGCAGGGCGCGGCGGGCCACCTCCAGCGCCACCGGCCCGACGCCGGCCACCGCCCTGCCGAGGTAGCGCGTCGGGCGCGGCCCCCGCTCGGGCACGAGGCGGGCGATCAGCGCGGCGAACGGCCGGAGCGCCGGCAGCAGCAGCAGCACGCCGAGCAGGTTGAACGCGGTGTGGAAGCCCGCCAGCGCCACCGCCGCGTCCTCGGCGCCGGCGCCGAACGCCGCCCGCACCGCCACCAGCAGCCAGGGCATGACCAGCACCGCCACCAGCCCGGTCAGCGCGTTGAACAGGACGTGCGCCAGGGCGGTGCGGCGGGCCGCGGCCGGCGCGCCGATGCTGGCCAACGCCGCGGTGACCGTGGTGCCGATGTTCTGGCCGATCGCCAGGGCGGCGGCCTGCTCCAGGGTCACGGCCTGGGCCTGCACCGCCGCCAGCGTGGTGGCCATGGCTGCGCTGGACGACTGCACCACCACCGTCATGCCGGCGCCGACCAGCACCAGCAGCGCCCGGCCGCCGAGTCCCGGACCGGCCAGGGCGCCCAGATCGATCCGTTCGGCGGCGCCGGCCATCCCCTGCTGCAGCAGGTCGATGCCGAGGAACAGCAACCCGAAGCCGCACAGGGCGGTGCCGGCCTGGGCCAGCCGCCGCCGCGTCAGCAGCCGCAGCACCACCCCGACCAGCACGATCGGCGCCGCCACCGAACCGAGCGCGACCTTGAAGCCGAGGATCGACACGATCCAGCCGGTGCTGGTGGTGCCGAGATTGGCGCCGAAGACGACGCCGAGGCTCTGCTGGAAGGTGAGCAGGCCGGCGCTGACGAAGCCGATCGTCGTGACCGTGGTGGCGGTGGACGACTGCACCAGCGCGGTGACCACCGCCCCGGACAGCAGGCCGCTCAGCGGCCCGCCGACGAAGCGCATCAGGATGCCGCGCAGGGCGTCGCCGGCCAGCGCCTTCAGGCCTTCGGTGAGCAGCACCATGCCCAGGAGGAACAGGCCGAGGCCGGCGAGCAGGCTCTGCAGGTCGTTCATGGCGGATCTTCGGCGATGGCGCGGAACAGGTCGTTCTCGGCGTCCTTCAGCAGTTCCGCGGCGAAGCTGACCTGCAGCTGCCGGTGACCGGCGGCAGGTCCCTGAGCACCGCCGCCACGTCGGCCTCGTCCATGCCCTCGAGCTGGCGCGTGGCGCCGCCGGGGTCGGTCTCGAAGTACTTGCGGACCAGGAGCGCGGCTGAGGCGGTCATGGCGCAACGGTAGGCGTCGCCCCAGGCCCCGCCAACGCGGATCAGGCGGGCTGGCAGGCGGATCGGACGCGGCGCGCGCCGTCTTCAGTCGATGTGAACGTGCAGGCCCTGGGTTGCCGAGATCCCGAATGGAGCCGCGGCGTCGCTGTATCCGCCCTGGAAGTAGGCGTCGCTGCCGGCGAACGCGACCGTGGCCGGCACCGTCACCGGCAGGGCGTGGCTGCCCGAGGCATCCAGGACATGCGGGGCCACGATGGCGCTATCGTTGAGCAGGGTGAAGTTGTAGACCGGAGTGTTCCGTTCCGCGAAACCGACGAGCATCGCGCCGAAGGCCCCTGGCCGACCGCTGCCGACGCTGACGGTGATGGTGCCGGCCAGGCGGGCGCAACCGGCGCCCGACAGCGTCGGCACGCCGTTGAGGCCGGCGCCACCCCGGCCGTAGCTCCGGAAGGCCCCACAGGTGTTGCCGAGCCGGATCTGCAGCAGCTCGCCATGGCGCCACGTGAACAGCAGATCGCCAGTGACGCTGTCGACCGTGCCGCCTCCGACCCCGGCAACATTGATCATCATCACGCCCGCACCGGCCAGTAGCGGGTCACCGTTGCCGTCGATCGGCAGGGCACGGATCTGCGAGTTGGCGAGATCCGCGATCAGCACCCGAGAGCTGTCGGGCCAGGCAGGGCTCCCCGGGGGCGGGTACACGATGCCTTCGGGGCCGCCGCCGATGTGGCGCGCGGCCGAGAGCGAGAGGAAGCGGTAGAGCCCATTGGCCTCGAGCCGGAGGTTGACCGACCGCCAATCGGCGGTGCTCCAGCTCAAGACCTTGAACTGTCCAGCTCCGGGGTAGCCTGGCGGCACGAAGGCGCATGTTCCAACCGAGGCGAAGGTGTTGCCGCTGAGGCTACCGAGATACTCCACCCGGTTCGTGAACGTGAAGCCGGGCCACATCTGACCGACCGTGTTGCTCGGGTTGGTCGTATGGAACAGGACGTTCGTCGGGCTGTAGGCGAGACCGCCATCGAGCCGATCGCCTGCCGATGCGTGGAAGGTCGGCGAGCCGAGTCCCACGATGTGGCCTGCCGAGTCCCGACTGAGTGGCACGGCCCAGATGGCCATGGTGCCAAAGGGCGCGAACAGGAGCACATCCGGGTTGCTGTGGTGCAGCGTGATGCCTCCGTAGGTGGGGTGGGCTGGGTGGATCCGGCCGACGCTCCTCCATGAATAGTGCTGGTTGAACGGTGGGAGGATGGTCTGGGCCGCAAGGGACGGGACCATCAGGAGGAACCCCAGGAGGATCCGGCTCATCGGCATGCGGGATGGGGAGCGCCCAGGTCGATGGACCTGGCAGGACGCCGCCCCAACATCCATGGTCGGTGATTCCACGTCAACCGCCGGCGAGGGGCTTCGGGCGGGCGAGCCGCCAGCTAGAATCGAGGCGCCCAACACGGAAGTCGCCAGCCGGAGGGCCCCACTTCGATGAGATGTTGCACCACGCTCGCAGCGACCATGCTCGCCATGACGCCAACGCTGGTCCCCCAGCAGCCCTGGCAGATGACCACAGTGATCCTCCGGATGCAGCCCGGCGCCATGACGTTCGATGCTGCCCGTGGCTATTCGATACTGCTGTTGCCGACCACGGCATTCTCCACGTACATGGACAGCTGGAAGTGGGATGGCTCCTCGTGGCAGCGGTTGACTGCTGTGACCGGGATATCGACGCGAACCCGCGCAGGCATGGCATTCGACTCCGGGCGTCGCCGTGCGGTGGTGTTCGGCGGTCGCGATGCCGCCGGCATGCTCCAGGCGGACACGTGGGAGTCGACCGGAGTGCAATGGTTGCCGATGAACCCGACCTCGGGGCCGACGCCTTCCGCTCGCTACGACCACGCCATGGCCTACGACCGATTGCGGGCCCGTACCGTGCTGTTCGGTGGCTACGACCTGCAGGGGTTGCGAAGCGACACCTGGGAGTGGGATGGGGCCGCCTGGCAGATGCGCACGCCGGCCGTCTCGCCTGCTGCGAGACAGGGAACTGCCCTTGCCTATGACGAGCAACGCGGCCGGATCCTGCTGTTCGGCGGGCACGCGGCGGGCGTGCCAGGAGCACGGGCTGACACATGGGAGTGGGACGGCGTGTCGTGGTCCCAGCGGGTCCCGGCGACAACCACGCCGGGAGGGCGCTGGCGGCACGCGATGGCCCACGATGCCGTGCGTGGGCGGACGGTGTTGTTCGGTGGCGTCGACGCCCACGGTTCGCTGCTGGCCGATACCTGGGAGTGGGTGGGCGGGGACTGGCAACGACTGCTACCGCTGCGCAGCCCCTCACCGCAGGCGGATCACTCGATGGCCTTCGACAGCGTTCGCGGGCTGGTCGTGCTGGCGGCCGGCACAGGCCTGGTCGGGCCCTTGAGCGAGGCCTGGGAGTGGGATGGCGCGGCGTGGTCGCCGGCGGGCTTCCAGTTGGCGCCGTCCCCGCGCAGTCACACGACGATGGCCTTCGACTCGATCCAAGGGCACACGCTGCTGTTCGGGGGATCCAGCGGCCGGGGCCTCGAAGGGGATCTCTGGCGGTGGGATGGCGTGGCCTGGACGCAACTCGCGGGGGGTCCTGCGGCGCGCATGAACCATGCCGCGGTATTCGACGCGGCACGCGGCAGGCTCGTGTTGTTCGCAGGAGAAGCCGCTGGTGGGCCGCAGAACGACACATGGGAGTGGGATGGCGTCCTGTGGCGACAGGTGGCGCAAACGGCGCAGATGGCCTGGCGCTCCAAGCATGCCATGGCCTACGACTCGCAGCGCAACCGGGTTGTGATGCATGGTGGACAGGGATTCGAGACATCAGCCTACTATGGCGATACCTGGGAGTTCGACGGCGTCTCCTGGTCGTGGGTCGGGACTCCACTGCACCCGCGCGCCGGGCATTCGATGGCGTTCGACGAGGTGCGTGGCCGAACCGTGATGTTCGGCGGCATCAACGGAGCTACCTATCGAACGGACACGCTGGAGTGGGACGGCACGGTCTGGATGTCGCGAACAGGGGGGCCGCCGGGCCGCATACACGCCGCGATGGTCTATGACGCCGGTCAGCAGCGCGTCGTGATGGCCGGGGGCCGGGGGGCGTCGACGTGGTTGGGGGACACGTGGAGCTGGGATGGCAGCCAATGGTCGCAGCAGCCGACCCTGCCCACGGCCAGGTCGGCGCATGGTCTGAGTTACGACCCGATTCGCAACCGGCTCGTGTCGTTCGGCGGCGAGCACGTCGGCGGCCTCTACGGCGAGACGTGGGAGCGCCTGCCCCTGGCTGCGGCCTTCACCTACGGGGCGTCGTGCGGCAGCTTCCCGCCGATGACGCTGCAGCCGGTGTCGGGATCGTTGCCGCGCATCGGCGCCACGGTGGAAGCTGGGCTGAGCTTCGTACCGACGCCAGTCGCGTTCATGGCCGCTGGCTGGAGCCGAACAATGTGGGGGTCCACCGCGCTGCCCCTCGACCTGGGCGCATATGGGCTCGCTGGGTGCCATCTGTTGCACTCGGCGGATGCCGTCGCCATGCCTCTGCAGTTCGCCGCCGCCAATGCTGCCGTCTTCCGGATGGGCGTGCCGGTTGCGAGTGCGATCATCGGTGTGGAACTCCATCTCCAAGCATGGGCGCCATCGCCCGGCGCCAACGCCGCCGGGCTCGCGCTGAGCAATGGACTGAGATGGCTGATCGGCCTCTGAGACTGCCGCAGACCAGAGCTAGAGCCTGCCGACGATGGACCGCACGAGGTTGCTGGCGGTGAGCCCGGCGGTGTTGGCGGCAGGGTCGAGGGCGAACCCCTGCTGGTAGAGGGGAACGCCGAGCAGGGTGCCGTGCACCGGAATCGGGATGGTCAGGGTTGCGGCATTGGCACTGCCCGCCACGATGAAGAGCGCGTCGACGGAGCTTCGGGCGAAGCACCCGGGCATGCCGTACGGGGCGAGATCAAGGGGGAGTGCGACGGTGCCGGCCCACTGATTGGACCATCCGGCGGCGATCAGGCCGGCGGTCTGGGGGAGGTTGGTGAATTCGACGCTCAGAGCGCCGCCCAGCCAGGCGCGCGTCCAGTCCCGACTGAGGCGTAGGGTCGGCTCGCCGAGCGAACCGGGGCATCCGGGCGAGAGGCTCTGGATGCGGGCGGGGCTGATGGTGGCGTAGACATGCGGGCACACGCTGTAGCCGTACGGTCCATTGTAGGATGCTTCCGTGTAGTATCGTCCTTCGAGCAGGTGATAGTCGCCGCCTGAGGCGTTGTCCATGACGGAGGCCGTGGTGATCGGCCGCCACGCGTTGCCTCCATCCCATTCGGCGACGGCCACCGGTCGCCATCCCTGGAGCCTGGTGAGGACACCGCGGTGAGTGTCGAAGAACAGGATGTTCGGGTAGCCGGCCGGGCCCTGCACCTGACGCTGCACCCAGCCGTTGACGGCGTCCCACTCCCAGGTCGTCGATACCGGAACGCTGTTGCCCCACCACCAGGCGCTCCAGTCGAAGTTCCGACCGCCGTCGAGCACGACCTTGTCGCGACGGGCGTCGTAGCCACAGCCCAGGTACACCAGGGAGTTGTACAAGCCGCCGGGCCGCGGGGGGCGGACCACGGCCGGAATGACATTCCAGCGAGTTCCATCCCACTCGTAGAGATCATTGCTGCGCCAGTACTCCGGTCCGCCGAAGGCCATGACGGTGCCACGTCCGGAATGCGCGAAGACGTGGCTGAAGCTGAGTCCGGGCAAGGGGCGGGTCGGCGTGGCATGCCATCGGGTGCCGCTCCAGAGCCAGGTCCGGGAGCCGTCGTCGGCCACGACTTGCTGGCGGATGCGGTCGTAGGCGATGCCGCTGAACATCGAGAACGAGATGCCGGATGGCACGTAAACGGGGTTGGGCCCGACGAGGATCTCGGTGGAGTTGAGGGTGACCCGGAGGATCTGGTCGCGGGCGGCGTCGTAGCAGTAGCGACCATTGGTGGAGGGACAGGTCCCACCGTTCGCCAGCTGCCAGTTGGTCTGTGCCTCGGCGAGGTCGACGGCCAGTACCAGCGCCAACAGAATGCCACCCACAGCAGTTCCTCGATCCATCGGTATGCCTCCAGGATACGGAGTGCCACTTCCAAGGCTGTCCCCGGGGGATGGCCATGTCGAGCACACGAACGGCCGACAAGACTAACCGATCACCGTGCGGATCAGGCGGGCTGGTAGGTGCCCTTCATCAGCAGGTGCCACTCCTTGCCGTCCGGGGACATCGACATCTCGAACACCGTCGTCTTCGCCTCGAAGGTGTAGCGGTAGCGATGCCGGCCCATCGGCGAGGTGTTCTCGAAGGTGAGCTGGTTGCCCTGGAACTTCCCCCGGGCCACGCCGCCGGCGCCGCCCATCGAGTCGAACCAGTACATCACGTATTCCTGCTTCGGCGGGTCGTAGCTGTAGACGCCGTGGCCGCGGAAGGTGACCTGGTCGCCCATCCTCTGCTCGTAGTCGGAGACGACGAAGAAGCCCTCCAGCACCCGGGCCTCGATCCGGCCGTGGCGTTCCTGCTGCTCCGGGCTCCACGGCGAGGGCATCATCGTCTCGCTGCCCTGCCAGCGGCCGCTCAGCTTCTTCAGGACCTCGTGCTCGGGACCGGGACGTGGCATCTGGAATTCCATGGCGCCACGGTAGCCGCCGACCCCGCCGGCTGGAACCTACTGGAACTCGGACATGAACCGCCGCGCCCGGGCGATGCGGATCCGTCCGTCGGGCCAGCGGTCGCTGGCCGGCAGCTCATGGGTCCAGTCCGGGCTGTTCAGCCCCTCCCAGCCCATGTGCTCGGCGAACGAGGTCCGGCTCGCGACGATCTTCCAGCCCTTGCGCAGGCAGGCCGCGGCGAAGCCGCGATCCTCCTGCGGCTCCCGCCGCACCAGGTCGACGACCTTGCGGGTCACCAGCGCCGCCAGGAAGCCGAGCGAGCGCTTCTCGACGAACAGCGGATCGCCGCAGTCCAGGTCCGGATCCGACTCCTGGTTGAACAGCGTGCCGAGCCCCAGGTCCGGGAAGCGCTCCAGCATGGCCCTGGCCTTCCGGAACACCCACGGATGCACGATCGCGTCGCTGTCGAAGTTCAGGATCACGTCGTGGCCGCGGTGGATGTCGAACACGTCGAGCCACACCGCGTGGTGCACGAGCCAGTTGCGCTCCTCGCCGAGGTCGAACTCGACGACCTTGGCGTCGAGCCCCTGCAGCAGCCGCGCCGGGATCTCCAGATCGCGCCGCGTCCGGTAGAGCAGCAGCCGCACGCCGTCCACCGCGTCGGCCTCGCGGATCGTCGCCAGCAGCAGCCGCAGGTAGTTGAGGCGGCCGCAGTAGGGGATCACCGTCAGCAGCGGGCGCTTCATGCTCGGACCGGCCGATAGATGCGGCTCAGCACGCCCTTGCTGTCCCAGATGGTCGACAGGTTCAGCGTCAGCCAGGGACTCCAGCCGAGCTCCGCCAGCAGGCCCTCCCAGCTCGCCGCCGTCTTGCGGTTGACATGGGTCGGGTCCTCCTCCGACACCGGCAGCACGAACGTGCCGCCGTCGGCGCAGGCCAGCGGGATGCGCACCAGCAGCATGTCGGCCCGCAGCCGCCCGAGCAGCGCGGCGATGTCGTCGTCCGCCATGTGCTCCAGCACGTCCAGCGCCGTGACCATCGACCACCGCGCGTCCCAGTCCACCTCCTCGGGCAGCCGCAGGCCGGGGATGCCGAGCGACTCGCTGCCGTAGCGCAGCGACCACAGGCTGACGTCGCAGCCCTCGGCCTGCCTGCCGAGCTGCTGGAACGCCTTCACCAGGAAGCCCGGCCCGCAGCCGTAGTCGAGGATCCGGCCGCACTCCTGCCACGCGCTGACCTTGTCCAGCAGCTCCGCCAGGTCCCGGGCCAGATGCCGGTAGCGGTCCTCCTTCCACAGGTAGTGCTGGTAGTTGGCACTCTGGTAGTACGCCGGCCCATAGGCCTGCTCAGGCAAAGTTCTTGTCTGGCATCTCATGGGCCACCGTGTGCAGGATCTGGTTGTTGAACCGGTAGTAGCAGAACGTGCAGGTGCGATCCCAATCGCGGCCGCAGTTGCCGTCGACCTGATAGGGAAACCCGTGCAGCCGGTAGCTCTGGTCCATCCGCGCCCAGATCGCCGGGATCTCCTCGACGGTGCCGAGGCTGTGCCGCAGGTCGTAGGTCCGCCGCTGCAGCACATGGCTGGTGCACGTGTAGACGTGATAGCTGCCGTCGCCGTCCGGCGACGCCGCGACGTAGGGCCGGATGGCGCCGACGTAGCAGCCCTCGGCGAACGGCGAGTCGTCGCCGCCGATGTCCTTGACGAAGACCTTCCGGTGCCGGTCCATCGCGTCGATGACCGGACGCCACTTCTCCCGCACCGCGGCGTTGTTGCCCTTGATCAGGCAGTTGCCGGCGATGCGCACGAACTTGACGCCGGGGTGCAGGTCCACCAGCCGGACGATCCGTTCGATCGACTCGACGGTGGTGCCGGCATAGGGCCTCTCGCGCCGCGGGCTCCGTTCCGTCGGGTCGTAGACGATGTAGCTGAAGCCCAGCCGTTCGACCGGGAAGCCGCGGAAATCGTAGTCCTCGGGCCGCCGCCCCTCGTCGAGCTGGATCAGGCTGATCCGCACCCATTGCAGCAGCGGGTGCACGTCCGGCGCGAGCCGCAGCAGGTCGTGGCTGTTGGTGATGATGCCGACCTGGAAGCCGAGCCCGTGGGCGCAGCGGACGATGTCGTTGACGTCGCGGCCGTTCTGCTTGTCGCGGTAGAGCAGGGGATTGCCGCCGCCGGTGATCTCCAGGCTCTTGGCGCCCAGCTCGCGGAAGTCGCGCAGCATGCGCTCGATCCGCGGGAAGTCGAGGAAGCTGTGCAGCGGCCGTTCGGCGACCGAGCAGAACGGGCAGTCGCTGTCGCAGACCTCGCACGGCGCGAGCTGGACGGTGATCGGCCGGAAGGTCTGGTGGTGCTGGATCCCGTGCAGCACGTCGGTGTGCTGCAGGAGCTTGTCGCCCCAGGTGCTGTACTGCTGGGTGAGGCGCTGGTGGCGGCGGCCGTCGGTCGGCGGCTGGGGCTGCAGCACCGCCCCGGCCGGCGGGGGCTGGGGCTGGGTCGGGGCAGGTTCCGGGGCTCGGTCGGGGGGACGCGCCATGGCCTGCGGGCTGGATCGACCAACCCGCGACCGGGCCTTGAGACGGGCGGTTCCTGGGCAGAGGCTGGGCAGCCCCTACCCCTGCAGCTGCCCCTGCCGCCAGCGGTCCGCCAGCGCCGTCACCGGCTCGGTCAGCAGTTCCACCACCGGCATCGTCTCCAGCAGCGCCTCGTCGAACTCCGGCTCGGTTTCCATCACCGAGTCCTTCAGCGCCGCGTACCGGTTGCGGTAGGCGCCGAGCACGCCGCGCAGGGCGCCCGCCGGCAGCTGCCCGGCGAACTGCACGTGCAGCAGGGTCAATCCCACGACTTGCCCCTGCTCGGTCTCCGGCACCAGGATCACCGTGCGGTCGTCGCTGCGGCCCTTGGCCACGTAGCACTGCCGTTCCATGGCCACCAGGTGCTTGGTGCCCTTCAGGGCCGGGTTCTGCGCCGTGCGCGAGGGCAGCTTGCGGGCGATGCCGCGCTGGTCGACCACCTTCACCGTCGCGGCGCCGCCCTCGACGTCGCCGGCGATGGCGTAGCGGGTGCTGCCGAGGACCTGGCGGACGGCGGGATCCAGCCCCGACAGCGTGCGCAGGTCGCGGTAGGAGAAGCGGTCGCGGCCGGCACCCGCCTCCAGCAACCCCTTCACCAGCGGCACCGTCAGCAGCGCCTCGTCGGCGCGGGAGATGCCGACGGTCACCGTCTTGGCCTGGTGCTTGATGGCGTCCACCGGCCGCGTGAGCTGGTCGATGGCGGCGGTGAGCTGGGTGGTGAGCGCGTCGACGACCGTGCCCGGGCTGCCGGGCTCGCCGAACTCGACGGCGTAGGAGTCGAGCGGCACCAGGTTGAGGGCGTAGCCGAACAGCGAGGTGAGGCGGGCGGCGGTGCGGGCCTCCAGGGCGCCGTCGTAGCGGCCCTGCAGCAGGCCGGAACGGAACTCGCCGTGCGGGGCGAGCAGGCGGGGCCGCAGGCTGTCGAGCGGCTGCTTGCGCAGTTCGGGGTCGCTGGTGATCTCCTCGATCGCGGCGCGGGCCCGGCGCAGCGGCAGGGCCAGCGCGTCGATGGCCAGCGCGGCGCGGTAGCCGAACAGGTGGCCGGCCATGGTGGAGAGGATGAAGGCCAGGGACGGGTGCACGGCGGGCACCGGGATGACGGCGGCGGCGGCGGCGAAGCGTTCCTCGCCGGCGGTGGCGACGACGATCGGGCAGGCCTTGTGGGCCTTGAAGATCGCCACCTCCTTCTGCACGTCGTCGGCGGTGGAGCCGGTGAGGCCGGCGGCGCAGACCAGGATCATCGGCTCCGAGGACAGGTCGATGTGCTTCTTGTCCTCGGTGGCGTCGCAGGCGATCGACTTGTAGCAGAGCTCGCTGAGCTTGATGCGGACCTCGGCGGCGGCCACCTGGTTGGTGCCGTTGCCGACCAGCGCCCAGTAGCGGCGTTGCGGCGCGTGCTGGCGGGCGATCTGGGCGATGTGGGGGTCCTGGGCCAGCACCTGGCGCATGGCGGCGGGCAGGGCGGTGAGCGCGGTGAGCAGGTCGTGTTCGCGCTGGTCGTCGTGGACGCCGGCGTGGCGGGCGAGCTGCAGCGCCAGGACGAAGCCGGCGGCGCACTGGGCGTAGAAGGCCTTGGTGCTGGCGACGCTCATCTCGACGTCGCGGCCGTCGGACGTGTAGATCACGCCGTCGGCCTTGTCGGTGAGATCGCTGCCGCGACGGTTGACGATGGCCAGCACCGGCGCGCCGCGGCCGCGGGCCAGGTCGACGGTGCGGTTGGTGTCGGTGGTGGTGCCGCTCTGCGAGATGGCGACGATCAGGGTGTCGGAGAGGTCGTCGCGCAGGCCGAAGCCCGACAGCTCGGTGGCCGGCAGGGCGCGCACCTCGATCGGCGCCTTGGCCAGGGTCTCCTCGAGGGCGGCGGCGACGGCGCGGCCGGCCACCGCGGCGGTGCCCTGGCCGATCACCAGCAGGCGGCGGAAGCGGCGCTTCTGCAGGCCGTCGGCGACGGCCTGGGGCACCGACTCGGTGGGCAGGTGCGCGCGCAGGCGGCCGTTGTGCTGCTGCACGCGGCCGCGCAGGGTCTTCTGCAGCGAACGGGGCGCCTCGGTGATCTCCTTCAGCAGGTAGTGCGGATAGGCGCCGCGGTCGATGTCGCGGGTGGTGACCGCGGCGCGGGCGAGGTGGCGCTCCTGCACGGGCAGCGGCGTGCCGTCGTAGGCGAGGCGCCGGATGCCGTCGGCGGCGCCGGCCTGGGCGCGGTCGAGCACCAGCACCTGGCCGCGGCTGGCGGCGGGGTTCTGCGGATTGCCCGGCGTCTCGCCGTCCATCCGCAGGTAGCGGTCGCATTCCTCGATGACGCCGTAGGGCTCGCTGGCCACGACGAAGCCGTCCTCGCAGAGGCCGACGTAGAGGGCCTGGCCCGAGCCGCGCAGCGCCAGCGCCAGGCGGTGGGGATCGGCGGCGCTGGCGGCGGCGACCGCCACCGAACCCTCGAAGGCGGCGACGGTGGCGCGGAAGGCCTCGCCGAGCTCCGGCGTGCCGGCGAGCTGGCGCGAGACCAGGGCCGGGATCACCTTGGCGTCGGTGGTGATCTCCTCGGCGATCTGCAGGCCGTGGCGCTGCTTCAGATCCTCGTGGTTGTCGACGTCGCCGTTCAGCGCGCCGATCACGTAGGGGCCGCCCGCCGGCGAGCGCTCCTCCTGGTTGAGTGGATGCGTGTTGGCCTCGCTGATGATGCCGATGCTGGCCCAGCGGGTGTGGCCCAGCACCAGCACCTCGGCCTGCGGCTCCTGCAGCAGTTCGTGCAGCAGCTCGTCGCCGGTCATCGAGGCGCGCAGGTGGCGGACGTTGTCGCCCAGCTCGCCGATCTCGGCGGAACGCTTGTAGACCAGGTTGATCACCCCGCCGTGCACGCGGCAGGAACGGTCGAGGTAGAGCGGATCGTGGGGCCGCGCCGCCAGCAGGCGCTGCACCTTCGGCTGCTGCGGATCGACGCCGGTGATGAGCAGGCTCAGGCCGGCGCTGTCGCGGCCGCGCACCTCCAGGCGGTCCAGCGCCGACAGGGCGGTCTGGATCGCCGACAGGGCGCCGGCATTGCCGACCTCGCCGCGGCCGAGCGCGCGCACCGCAGCCGCGTGCGGCAGGCGGTCCTTCTGCACCGCCCACAGGGCGTCCTTCAGAGCCACCATGGCGGCGTTGCGCTGTTCGATGGCGCTGCCGGCGTCGTCGCTGGTCTGGTCGAGCCGGGCGTCGAGGGCGTCCAGCTCCCGTTGCAGCTGCTCCAGGTCGGCGGTGGCGCGGGCGAACGCCGCCTGGTCCAGCGCCAGCATGCACTCGAGCCCGGGCACGCCCTTCAGCTGCTGGTCGAGCGCGGCCAGCGTGGCGCCGGCCGCCTGCAATGCCGTCACGTCGGGGGCGCGCCGCAGCGCCACCTGGGCGTTCTGCAGCGCCGCCGGGATGATCTGGGGGCTCGGCGGCGTCCGCGAGGAACGCCGGCGCAGGACCGCGATGATGCCGCACATGTCGGTTGCTTACTTCCCTTCGGAGGCGGGTGCGAATTGCCGCAGGCGTGCCCGCAGCTCGTCGGCGAGGGTGCCCTTCCCGCTTGTTTCGATCAACGCCGCGAGATCCTTGAGCCAGTCCGCCGTGGCAACGGGCAGTGCGCGCGGCGCCGCGACGAAGTGCAGCTCCGGTCCGGGCGGGCCCGACCGCACCCGCAGCTTGTCGCAGATCACCACACCCTGCTGCGGATCGTTGGCGATCCCGGCACCGCGGCCGAGCCAGGCGCGGAACGGCTTCACCGGCAGGCGCGCCTCGATGGGCCGTTCCAGGCCGAAACGCACGGTGCCATCGGCGGTCCAGCCGACGAACAGGTCGCCGTTCTGGCAGGACAGCACCTCGATGCCGCCGTCGGCGGGGATCCGCTCGGCCATGGCCAGATCGAGGGCCGAAGGCAGCGGCAGGCGCAGCGGATCGCCGTAGGCCAGGTTCGCCATCGCCGGCAACGCCTGCGCCGGCGTCATGCCCGTCGTCGGCGTGAAGCGCTCGCCGAAGTGGGCGCGCAGGGCCTGGTAGGCCTCCATCGCCCGCCGTTCGCCCCACGGATCGCCGAGGAAGGTGCGCTGGTCGTGTAGCGCGTGGAGCAGCTCGGCGATCAGGAAGGCGTCGCCGTCGCCGAGCATCAACGCCGCCAGCCGCGTGCGCGCCCGCGGATCGGGATCGGCCTCCTGCGGCACCGCGCCCGGCGTCGCCTTCACGAAGCGATGGGTCTTCTGCCAGCCGAACGCCGCGTGCGTGCGCACCAGCCAGGCCGGGTCGCGCAGGTGGTCGTGGAAGAGCTGCGCATGGGCCTTGCCGATCGGCTCGTCGGCCCGCGCCCGCCGCGCCAGCCCGAGCATGGCCTGGCCGCGCCAGAAGAACTCGCGATCGCTGGCCCAGTCGCGCAGGAGGGCCAGGACGGCCTCGCCGTTGCCGCCGCGTTCGGCGAACGCCTCCACCAGCATGGCCGGCACGGCGTCCCTGCCCTTCTCCTGCTGGAACGCGCGCACCGCCGGCACGGCGGCGTCGCCGGCCTCGGCGACCTTCCGCGCCGCCGCCAGCCGCAGGCCGTAGCGCGGGTGCGTGCAGGCCTTCTCGACGTCCGCGCGCCAGTCGGTGGCGGCGGGGGTGGGGTCCTGGGCCATGGCCTGGGCGCAGAGCGCGGCGAACAACAGGATTGCGATCCTCACTGCAGCTTCTCCACGTCCATCAGGTAGACCGCCCACACCACGCCGTCCTCCTTGCGTTCGCCGACGTAGAGCTTGCCGGTGAGCGTGACGATGCCGGGCTTGATCTCGGTGGTCTGCCCCTCGGGCATGGCGCAGTAGACGATCTCGTTGAGCTTCGGCGTGCCGGTGCAGCCGCAGGCATCGTTGACCAGCAGGAACTGGTCCACCGGGTGGCTGCCCGGCACCTCGCGCCGCATGGCGCCGCTCAGCGTGACGATCTTCTGGTCGAGGATGCGGACCTCGGCGGGCAGGGGCTTGCCCTCGACGAAGTCGAAGCCCGACAGCACGGCG
The DNA here is from genome assembly GCA_964565715.1 of uncultured candidatus Brocadiaceae bacterium. Taxonomy (GTDB): domain Bacteria; phylum Planctomycetota; class UBA1135; order UBA1135; family UBA2386; genus CAZMGG01. The sequence goes on from CAZMGG010000001.1 coordinate 84,132, forward strand.
AAGCTGGTCTTCTGCGGATCCTGCCCAGGGAGGGCCAGGAGCAGGGCGAGGACGGCGGCGCTGGGCTTCATCGGGATGCGGGCAGGAGGATAGCGGTTGGCGCGGCCGGGTGCGCGGTGAGTTGAACCGGTCCCGCGGCGCCGCCCTACCGCGCCACCTCGATCACCACCTCCGCCACCTCCCCGCGCAGCGGGAACGGCGCCGCATACCTCCCGACCGCGCCGTTGCCGTCGCGGCCCACCTGCAGGCCGTCCTGCGGCATCTCCACCAGCAGCCCCGGCAACTTCCCGCGCAGCACCTCCACATCACCGATCCGGAACGTCACCACGCCGTCCCGGCCGACCCCGCCTTCCAGCCGCACCTCGCCGCCGACGTCGCCGTCGCTCCGCACCACCGTCAGCGCGCCACCGCGCCGCACCGCGAAGCACAGCCGCCCCTCCTGCCGGTAGAGCGCCCAGCCGTGCGTGCCGCCACCCTGCGCCACCAGCACGCCGTCGCCGTCGAGCCGCCCACGCACCATCACCGAGAACGCCGCACCGGCCACCATCGGCGCCTTGTCCCGCGGCAGGTCCGCGTCCGGCCCGAGCACGAACCGACGCTCGTTCGAGAACGTCGCCTTCGCCCGGCCGCCCAGCGGCAGCACCTGGCTGCGTTCGGCCCAGTCCTGCCACTGCGCCGCCAGCGCCGCCACCCGGCCCGGCTGTTCGCCGGCGAGGTCGTGCAGCTCCGTCCGATCCGTGCGCAGGTCGTAGAGCTCCCACGCGCCGCGTTCGCCGCGGGCCACCAGCTTCCACGGGCCGCGCCGCACGGCGCGGTTGCCCTCGTGCTCGAAGAAGATCGCGCGCTCGGGCAGGTCCTCGCCGCGGAACGCCGGCAGCAGGCTGGTGCCGGCCGGCGGCGGCACCTGATGGCCGTCCTGTTCGATCGGATACTGCGCTCCGGCCACGTCGAGCAGCGTCGCCATGACGTCGATCACGTGGCCCGGCTGCGCGCGCAGCTCACCCTTGCCGGCGAAGCCGTGCGGCCAGTGCACCACCAGCGGCGTGGCGATGCCGCCCTCGTGCACGTGGTGCTTGTAGAGACGGAACGGCGTGTTGCTGAGGTTGGCCCAGGGCAGGCCGTAGCTCTGGTAGGTGTCCTCCGGGCCCGGCATCACCGCGGGATCGTTGCCCCGGCGCACCGGCCGGCCGTCGCGGGTCACGGTGGTCACCGACAGGCTCACGCCCTGGCCCAGTTCCTCGGCGCAGCCGCCGTTGTCGGCGAGGAACAGGAAGAGCGTGTCGGCGAGGCGGCCGCGTTGCTGCAGCGCGCTCACGATGGTGCCGACGGCGCGGTCCAGGGCTGCGACCTGGGCGGCGTAGACCTCCATGCGCCGCTGCTGCCATTCCCGGTGCGTGGCCTCGGTCCAAGGCGGTGCGGTGCGGTCGCGGGGCGAGAGCGCCCAGGCCGGATCGACGAGGCCCATCGCCGTCTGCCGCTGCAGGCGGGCTTCGCGCAGCGCGTCCCAGCCCGCGGCGAAACGGCCGTGTTCGGCGGCGATGTCGGCGTCGCGCGCGTGCAGCGGCCAGTGCGGTGCGGTGAAGGCCGCGTACAGGAACAACGGCCGGTCCCTGGGCTCGGCGGCGACGATCGCGGCGGCGCGCGCGCCGAGCGCGTCGGTGTAGTGGTAGTCGTCCGGCCCCGCCGGCGCCGGGTCGTTGCCGTCGGTGAGGGTGACCGGCGCGAAGTAGCTGCCGGCGCCGTGGATGGTGCCGTGGAAGACGTCGAAGCCGCGCTCCAGCGGCCACTGGTCCTTCGGCCCGTCCTTCTGGTTGTGGCGGGTGACGTGCCACTTGCCGACCATGGCGGTGCGGTAGCCGTTCTGGCGCAGGACCTCGGCGATGGTGACGGTGCGCGGGCTGAGGTCGCCGCGGTAGCCGGGATGGCCGCGGTCCTCCATCATGTGGCCGACGCCGGCCACGTGCGGGTACTGGCCGGTGAGCAGGCTGGCGCGGGTCGGGCAGCAGCGGCCGGTATTGTAGAACTGGGTGAAGCGCAGGCCGCCCTGGGCGAGCGCGTCGAGGTTGGGCGTGCGCAGTTCGCCGCCGTAGCAGCCGAGGTCGGACCAGCCGAGGTCGTCGGCGAGCACCAGGACGATGTCGGGGCGGCCGGATTGCTGCGCGGGCAGGCCTGGTGCGAGCAGCAGGGCGAGGACGGCGACGGCGCGGGCGAACGGCGGCATCCGGGCGAGCGTAGCGCCAGGGCGGGCTCGATCAGCCGGCGCCGGTGCCGTCGTCGATCTTGATCACCTCCACCGGGCAGTCGCGGGCCGCGTCGCGGATGTCGTCGGCCTTGCCGGTGAAGTGGGCGGCGGCGTCGGGCTTGATCACGCAGTCCTGGTCGTTCTCGACGAGGAACACGTCCGGGACGAGGTCCTCGCACAGCTTGCAGGCGATGCAGCCTTCTTCGATCCAGACGCGGCGGATGGGGGAGTCGGTCACGGGGTGCGGCACGGCGGGCGGGCGAGGAATCTAAAGTTCACTTTGAAAAAGGGCGAGGAATTCAAAGTGGCGCCCGGGCGGGTCCGCGCAGCCCATGGCGGGGTATTCCCGCTGTCCGTGCGGATCGGCGAGGTCTCAGACCATGGCCGTCGTCGCGAACTCTCGGGCCGGTGCGCGACCCTCGAACACCATGGTCGCCAGCACCACGAAGGCCACCAGCAGGCCGATGACGCCCCAGGCGGGCTGCACCAGGGCCAGCAGCGGCGTGGCCACGAGCACCAGCAGGAAGGCGAGGTAGCGGTCGGGCGTGCACCACGCCGGGTCGTCCTGCACCATCCACGCGACGAGGCAGAGCCCGATCACGGGCGCGCTGCCGACGAGCGTGTCCAGCACCGGGTGGGTGGGATACCAGCCCAGCGCCGACAGCGCCGCCATGCCGGCCAGCGCCACGGCGAGCGCGGCGAAGCAGCGTTCCGCCACCGAGCGTCCGCCCGCGCGCAGCCAGGCCGACGCATGCCAGAAGAGCAGCAGCGGGAAGACCGGCAGCAGGGTGAAGCCGGGCTGCACCAGGGCGCAGCCGACCAGCAGGACGAGCGCCGTCCGCGACAGGCCGAAGGTGCGGCCGGGCAGGCGCCGCTGCGCAAGGACCAGTCCCGCCAACGGCAGCGGCAGGAGCACGAGGAGCAGCATCAGCCACGGCGTGGGCAGGATGACGTTCCAAGGCAGGGGCAGCTGTCGTGCGGCGTCGCGCCACAGTTCGCGCCAGACGGGGGTCGCGGCCGGCGTCGCCGCCGGTTCCTGGTGTCCGAGCACGATCCACCACAGCCGGTTGGTGCGGAAGTGCGGGCGGAGCCGATCGGCGATCCAGCTGGCGCTGGCGGCGTCGTCCTGCAGCAGCAGCGCGCGCAGCGCGAGACGGCGTGCGTCGGAATCGTCGATCAGCGTGGTGGTCTGGGTGGTCGCGCCGCCGAGGGCGAGCAGGCCGGCCTCGTCCATGTGGTCCAGGGGTTGCCGCACCAGGTCCTGCCAGAAGTCATCATGCGCCGGTATCGGCTCCATGCGAGCCAGCCAGGCGGGCCCGTGTCGCCGGGCTTCACGGCAGAGCGTGAGGTCGCGGAAGAGCAGGCCGGCCAGCAGGGACTGCCCGACGGGATCGGGCGCCCAGATGGGAGCCCGCCAGCTTCCCCGGCGAGGGGGCAGCCATGCTTCGAGCGCCGTCCGATGCGCATCCGACAGAGGCGCCCTCGCACGGTCCAGCGCGGCGAAGCGGGCGCGCCAGAAGGTCTCCCGTTGGTGGTCCGGTTCCGGTGTCGACGTGGCCTGCAGCAGCAGCGCGACGCCACGGCGCAGGTCGTACCAGGCCACCGGTTCGTCGAGGCGCAGGCCCAAGGGGGGCAGCAGCAGGCTGCCGCTGCCGGATCCGGATCCGTTGCTGCCGCCGAAGTCGAACCGCTGACGATGGTCCTTGTGGCTGTCGAGGACGTCGATGGCCAGCACGTCGCCCACCGCGCCGCAGGCGCGCAACTGCAGGACGACCCGATAGCCGACCTGCACGGTCGGCTGGCCGGTCAGCGCCACCGTTCCGGCCCGCCAGATGGCCGGCATCGCCGGTTCCGGACCGAGGTCGGTGCCGCCGATCTCGATGCGCTGCTCGACGCCGAGGGGGATCTGCACCTGCGTCGACGCCAGGATGCTCTCCCGCAGCTCCGTCTCGGCCACGTGCAGCAGCGCGCACTGCAGCCAGGGCCCGTCGGCCGGATGCTGCGGCACCGGTGGCACCTGCGGCGCCGGCGTCGCGGAGCCTGCCTCGGCAGGCGCCTCGTGCGGCCGGACGGGGCGGGTGAGAAGGGCCAGCAGCAGGGCGGCGATCGCAAGCAGCCAGGGCAGACGTCGGCGCATGTGGGGGGCTCCTCGGCGCGGAACGCTACCCGGCGCATCGGCGGCTGGGAAGCGGGGCAGTCCCGGCGTCCCCACGGACAGCCCCTTGATCTGGATAAGAGCCAAGGTTAGACTACGTCTAAATGCGCGCCGAGACCATCGAACGCCTGGAGCAGGCCGGCATCCGTCCTTCCGCCCAGCGGGTGGCGATCGCCGACTACGTCCTGTACACCGATGCCCACCCGTCCGCCGACGAGGTGTGGCAGGCGGTGCAGGCGACCCTGCCGATCGTCTCCCGGGCCACCGTCTACAACACCTTGCGGCTGTTCGTCGAGCAGGGGATCCTGCGGGAACTGGTGCTGGCCCAGGGCCGCACGGTCTACGACCCCAACCTGGATCGGCACCATCACTTCATCGACGACCAGAGCGGGGCCATCGAGGACGTCCCCTGGGGCGCGATCCGCGTCGCCAATGCCGCGGCGCTGCCCGGCTACGATGTCCGCGAGTACTCGGTGGTGCTGCGCGGGCGGCGCCGGCGGCGATGACCTGCATCCGGCCCGTGCTTTGCACGAACCACACCTTCCCAGACCACCTAACCAGACCATGACCACAACCAAGACCAAGGAATCTCCCGTGACCAAGCTGCACAAGAGCCCCACCTCGCTGCCCGACGACGCCCGCCGGAAGCTCGGCACCGCGCTGAACGAGGCGCTGACCGACGGCATCGACCTGTTCACCCAGCTGAAGGTCGCGCACTGGAACATCAAGGGACCGCAGTTCCCGGCCCTGCACCCGCTGTTCGACCAGTTCGCCAGCGAGCTGGCGGCGTTCAACGACGAGGTGGCGGAACGGGCGCTGACGCTGGGCATGCTGGCGGTGGGCACCGCCCGGCACGTGGCGCAGCACTCGCGCCTGCCGGACTACCCGCAGGACGTGACCGCCGACCTGGAGCACGTGGCGCTGCTGGTCGACCGGATCGGCAAGTACCTGACCGGGATGCGGGCGGTGGGCACGCTGGCCGACGAGCTGGGTGACGACCGCACCGTCGACCTCGCCACCACGGTGGTGCAGACCTTCGAGAAGCACGCCTGGTTCCTGCAGGCGACGCTGGACCGGTAGCGGGGATCGCCGGCATCGGTAGGCTCTGCCGGCCGATGGTCCTCGCCCGCCGCGTCTCCCCGTTCGTCCCCGCCGTCCTGCTGGCGCTCCTGCCCGCGCAGGAGCCGCCGGCGGACCCCCTGGCGCTGATCGCCACCGCCGAGCGCCGGCTGCAGCGGCAGGCGCCCGACGAGGACGCCACGCTGCTGCTGTGGCAGGCGGCGGCGGCGCTGCACGAGCTCACCCCCGGCGCTGCACGCGATGCGGCGGCGGCGACGGTGGCGGCGCTGCTGCCCAAGGCCGATCCGCTCGCCACGGAGCGCGAGCGGGCGCAGGCGGACGCGGCGCGCAGGATCCTCGCCATCGCCCAGGCCTACCGTTCGCGGCGCTGGTTCGACGCGGCCGACGATTGCCTCGCGCTGGCCGTGCGCCTCGACGAGGCCGGCGCGCAGAAGGAGGTGCAGGCCCTCGGCGCCGCACGCGGCAGGGACGCGCCGGCGGCCGGGCGCGGCCGGGCCGATGAGCGGCCGTTGATCGCGCGGCTGCAGGCCGACAACTCCGGCGGCGCGTGGACCGTGGAACAGGGCGAACTGGTGGCGCCGTCGCCGTCGCCGAAGGGCAGCAACCTCTGGTTCCTGACCACCACGACCCACGCGGACGCCGAGATCTCCGTCGAGATCAGGATCACCGACGTCCAGGGCATCGCGTCGCTGGTGTTCGGCAGCCACAACGCCCGCGACCAGTTCCGCGCCACCCTGGAGCGTCGCGCCGCCGACGACTGGGCGCTGCGCTGCGAGTGCGACGGTCATGCCCAGGAGATCCAGGTCGTCGACGGCCGGCCGGAGCCGACGCCGGACGGCTGGCATCGGCTGGTGGTGCGCGTGCGCGACAAGCTGGTGCAGATGCAGATCGATGGCGGACCGATGAGCCTCGGCTCGGCGTTGCCCCGCAGCGCCCACGGCAAGATCGGCTTCATCGTCTACGGCATGGACGAGGCGCAGCCGATCCGCTTCCGCAACCTGACCATCGGGCCGCTGCCGGAGCTGACGCCGGACGCGGCCGCGGTCGCCGCCGAGGCCGAGGCGAAGCGGCGCGAGCGGGTGCTGGCGGCGGTGACGGCCGGCGAGAAGCTGCTGGCCGACAAGCAGCCGGAGGCGGCGATGCGGGCCCTGCGGCTGGCGCGGACCGACGCGGCCGGGCTGCCGACGGGCACCCTGCGCGACAACCTGCTGGCGTCGATCGAGAAGGTGCTGGCTCGGTCCGATTCCCTGCACGGCCGTCGCGAGCGCGCGGCGCGCGAGGCCGCCGACCGCCTGGGCACGCTGGCCGCGGCCTATCGCGACGCCGGCCGGCTCCGTTGTGCGCTGGCGGTGCTGGACGAAGTCCGGGACCTGGACGCGGCCGCGGGCGCCGGATTGCGCGCCGACGTGGAAGCGGCGTTGACGGCCCAAGCCGTCGCCGAGGCCGCCGCCCGCGCCCAGGAACTGGCGGCGCCGGACGTGGACGATGCCGCATTGCAGGCGGCATTCGCCGGCGCCCGCCCGCTGTTCCACAAGGGACACCCATGGACCGTCGATGCGGCCGGCGCCCGCGTGACCGATCTCCGTGACCAGACCCTGACGGGGCTGCTGGGCCAGGGCCTGCCCGCCACCGGCGGCCGCTTCGTGGTGCACGTGCATCTGCCGCAGATCGGCGGCCTGGGCGGTTTCGCGTTCGACGCCCGTGGCGACAACGACTACGGCGTGGTGCTGCTGCGGCGGTCGGCGCAGCGGCTGACCCTCAGCGTGCAGCGCTTCCACCTGGGCCGCTGGCAGCTGCTGGCGCGGCAGCACGTGCCGGTGCCGGCGTGGCGGACTTCGGGCTGGTTCGAGCTGCGCCTCGATGCCGCCGAAGGGCGCGTGCTGGCGACCTGCGGCGACGTCGAGCTGACGGTGCCGCGCGACAAGCTCGGCGCCGCGGGTCCGGTGGGACTCTGCGCCGGCGTGAGCGGCCCGGGTCCCGCCGACGTCGTGTTCCGCGGCTTCCGCCAGCTGGGGGAGAGATGAGCGGCGCCAGGCTCGGCTTCCCGGTCCTTCCGCCGATTGCCCTCGCCCTGCTGCTGCCTCTGTTGCCGGCCCAGGGCACCGCCGCCGACTACGAACGGGCGCAGGGGCTGGGCCGCGCCTACCGGCAGAAGACCGACGAGTTCCCCCGCGAGGTGCACTGGCTGCCGGACTCGTCGGCCCTGTGGTTCCAGCGCGATCGCGCCGACGGCCGCCGCGATTTCACCGTCGTCGATGCCGCGACCGGCGCTCGGCGCGATGCCTTCGATCGGGCCCGCTGCACCAAGGCGCTGCGCGCGGCCGGCGTCGCCGCCGAGGATGCGGACCGGCTGCCGGTGAGCCTCGAGGCTCTCGGCGCCGACGGCACCGCCACCCTGCGGCTGCGGCGGCAGCAGTGGACGTTCCTGCCGGACGGCACGCTGCGCGCCATCGACGACGCCGGCAACGGCCTCGAACCCCTGCGCCGCATCGAGTCGAGCCGCGCCGGCGGCGCCGAGACCGAGCTGCTGTTCGTGAACCGCACCGATGCCACCCTGAGCCTCGTCTGGATCGATGGCGACGGCCAGCGCCGCGACTACGGGGAGGTACCGGCGCGCGGCGAACGCCACATGAACACGTTCGCCGGCCACGCCTGGCTGCTGCTGCGCGGGCAGCGACCGGTGGCCGCGTTTCGCGCCGGCGACCGTGCGGCGCGGGCGGTGGTGGACGGCGACACGCCGGCGCCGCGCGCCCGCGGGGAAGGTCCGGCGCCGGCCGGGCGCGACCCCGGGCCGGCGTTCGTCCGCGACCACAACGTGTTCCTGCGGATCGGCGACGGCGAGGTGGCGCTCACCACCGACGGCACCGCCGAGGACCCCTACGGCGGCGCCATGCACTGGTCGCCGGACCGCACGCGCCTGCTGGTGTTCCAGACCGCGCCGGCAGAGCGACACGAGGTGACGCTGGTGGAGTCGTCGCCGAGGGGCCAGGTGCAGCCCAAGCTGCACACGTTCCAGTACCTGAAGCCGGGCGACCGCATCGCCGTGCCGAAGCCGCGGCTGTTCCACCTGGAAGAACGCCGGCGCATCGAGGTGGAGCTGGCGCCGTTCGCCGAGCCCTGGTCGATCGACCGCGTGCATTGGGCGCCGGACAGCCGCGAGGTGTACCTGCTCTACAACCGCCGCGGCCACCAGCAACTGGCGGTGCGGGCCATCGACGCCACCACCGGCGCGGTGCGCACGGTGGTCGAGGAGCGCAGCGCCACCTTCGTCGACTACAGCCAGAAGACGTTCCTCCGCTGGCTCGACGGCACCGGCGAGCTGCTGTGGACCAGCGAACGCGACGGCTGGAACCACCTCTACCTGGTCGATGTGAAGCAGGGCACGGCGCGGCAGGTGACCCGCGGCCCGTGGGTGGTGCGCCGGGTCGAGCACGTCGACGAGGCCGGGCAGCAGGTCTGGTTCACCGCGTTCGGCATCCGGCCCGAGCAGGATCCCTACCACGCGCACCTCTGCCGCGTCGGCTTCGCGGGCGGCGAGCCGGTGATCCTGACCGCCGGCGACGGCACCCACGAGTGGACCTTCAGTCCGGACCGCCGCTGCTTCGTCGACCGCTGGTCCCGCGTCGACCAGCCGGCGGTATGCGAGCTGCGGCGCAGCGACGATGGGGCCTTGCTGTGCGAGCTCGGCCGCGACGACGCCGCGGCGCTGCTGGCGGCGGGCTTCCGGCCGCCGCAGCGCTTCGTCGCCAAGGGCCGGGACGGCAGCACGGACATCCATGGCATCGTCATCCGGCCGTCGCAGTTCGACCCGGCGCGGCGCTACCCGGTGATCGAGGCGATCTACGCCGGGCCCCACGACTTCCACGTGCCGAAGGGCTGGGGGCTCGGCCTGCGGCAACGGGCCCTGGCGGAGCTTGGCTTCGTCGTGGTGCAGATCGACGGGATGGGCACCAATTGGCGATCCAAGGCCTTCCACGACGTCTGTTGGCGGAATCTGAAGGACGCGGGTCTGCCCGACCGGATCGCCTGGCTGCGCGCGCTGGCCGCCACGGAGCCGGCGCTGGACCTGTCGCGGGTCGGCATCTACGGCGGCTCGGCGGGCGGCCAGAACGCGCTGGCGGCGCTGCTGCACCACGGCGACTTCTACAAGGTCGCGGCGGCCGACTGCGGTTGCCACGACAACCGGATGGACAAGATCTGGTGGAACGAGGCGTGGATGGGCTGGCCGGTGGGCGAGTGGTATGCGGACAGCTCCAACGTCGTGCACGCGGGCAGGCTGACCGGCAAGCTGCTGCTGACCGTGGGCGAACTGGACCGCAACGTCGATCCGGCCTCGACCATGCAGGTGGTGGACGCGCTGCTGGGTGCGGGCAAGGACTTCGATCTCGTGGTGGCGCCGGGCGCCGGCCATGGCGTGGGCGAGACGCCGGTGCTGTCGCGGCGTCGGATGGACTTCTTCGTGCGGCACCTGCTCGGCGTGGAGCCGCCGCCGCGATGAGTGGGTGGGCCCGTTGGGGGGCAGCCCAGGCTCTTGATTGCTGGTCGAGGCGGATGCCACTGGCTAGACTGCCGGTCATCATGGACCGCGACGTCAAGAAGAGCCGATCCCTGGCGGACGCCGAGAAGTGGGACCGGGAACAGCAGTGGTCGATGACGCCCGATGAGCGCTTCGAGGTCGCACGGATCCTCCGAGAGCGGGTCTACGGCAAGGATGCACCCGACGTGCGGCAGGCGGAACGCGAGAAGTGAACGCGAACCTATGTCCCGATGAACGCTCCCGGCCCGCGTCCGTGGCTCCTGCCCGCGCTGGGCATCGCCTGCATCGGCCTCATGGTCTGGTCGTTCGCCGGCGCCACGGACAAGCCGGTCTGGGCCTTCGAGGTGCTGCCGCTGGCCGCGGTGCTCGGGGTCTTCGCCGTGCGCAGCCGCCGCTTCCGGTTCAGCGACCTGTCGTATCTCCTGCTGGCGTGGTTCTTCCTGATCCAGTGCCTCGGCGGTCGCTACACCTTCGCCGAGGTGCCGTTCCCGCGCGCGGTGATGGACGCGCTAGGGCTCGAACGCAACCCGGTGGATCGCATCGGTCACTTCTTCCAGGGCTTCGTGCCGGCGGTGCTGCTGCGCGAATGGCTGATCCGGCGGCGGGCGATGGCGCCGGGCGGGACGGTGTTCGGGCTGGTGACCGGCTGCTGCCTCGCGTTCAGCGCCGCCTATGAACTGCTGGAGATGGCGGTGGTGCGGATCTGGTTCCCGGCGGCGGGCCCGGAGTGGCTCGGCATGCAGGGCGATCCGTGGGACGCGCAGATGGACATGACGATGGCGCTGTCGGGCGCGGTGCTGGCGCAGGTGCTGCTGGGGCGTCTGCACGACCGCAGCATGGCCCGGCTCGGCTGAGGGGCTGGGTCAGCGCACGGTCAGCTCGACGGCGTTGGTCAGCGACACGCCGCCGGACCCGGCGGGGTCGAGGAAGCCGGCCTGCCAGTCGACGATGAGGCCGCGCAGGGCCGTGTTGTTGGGGATCGGAACGCCCTGGTAGAACCAGCCGCCACCGGCGGCGGCCTGGCCCGGCACGGTGTTGCCCGCCAGCACCACGGTCTGCACCGACAGCGGGTTGGTCAGCAGCAGGCCGTTGAAGAACGGCGTGCTGGTGCGGCCGAAGCCCGCCACCAGGAAGCCCAGGGTCTGCGCCCGGCCGTCGTGCACCTGCAGCAGGGCGGTGGTGCCGATCTGGTCCGGCCCGCCGCCGGCCAGCACCGGCACGAAACCGCCGAAGCCCGGCGTGCCGGTGCCGTACGAGGGCATCGAGCGCGGATCGATGCGGAACAGGAAGGCGTCCTGGGACACCACCGTCGGCGCCATCAGGGCATTGGCGGTGATCGGCAGGTAGTGGGTGGAGACCTGGCCGGCGACGGCGATCTCCCCGCCCGGCGCCACGTGCAGCGCGGTCAGCTGCTCGACGCCGTTGCCACCGAGCGCCGTGCACCAGTCCAGGGCGCCGGTGGGCAGGATCCGGTAGAGCACGACGTCGCGGCCGGACGCCGGATGGGTGCGCTTCATGGCGTTCTGCAGCGGCAGGTCGCTGGCGCTGCTCTGGCCGCCGACCACCGTGGCCAGGCCGGCGTCGACGCCCAGCCGGGAGAAGCTCTCGCCGGCGTCGGCGCCGCCGAGGTAGGTGGCGAACTGCAGGGTCTGGGTCAGGCCGTCCAGCCGGGCGACGAAGCCGTCCTGCACCGCGCCGCGGGTCGCCTGGATGGGATTCTGCAGCGGCAGGTCGGTGGAGGTGGTGTCGCCGGCGATGGTCAGGACGACCGTGCCGGGTCCGATGCCGGCGTGGATCGCCCGCGGGATGTCGTTGCCGCTGCCGCCGTAGTGGCTGGCGAACACCAGCGAACTGGTCTGGCCGGTGAAGACGAAGACGAAGCCATCGAGTCCGCCGGCGGGCAGCGGCTGGAAGGATGCACCGGTGGTCGGCAGCCCGGAGCCGGTGCCGCTGACTGTGCCCGCGATGCAGATGTGGCCCTGGGCGCTGACATCCACGGCGTACGGCGTGCCGCTGAAGCCACAGGCGCTGGAGGCCCAGAGCTGATTGCCCCCGCGGATCCCAGCCACCACCATGCCGCCGGCCTGCGAGTAGGCATTGGTCATGTACGGGAACGTGCCCTCGTTGCCGACGCCGAGCACGCTGCCCTGCTGCACGTCGAGGACCTTCAGGGCGCGCATGCCGGTCTGCAGGCCCGGACCGCCGTAGTAGGTGCACCAGGCGAGCTGACCGCCGGGCTGCAGGGCGGCGAAGAACCAGTCGCCGCCGCCCATCAGGGTCGGCTGCACCACGCCCGCCGTGGTGGGGAGGTCCGGCGAGGTGGTGTTGCCGCCGAACACGACCTGATCGTTGGGGTCGGCGCCCAGCCCCACCGGCACGACGTTGCCCGAGGTGCCGCCGAAGAACGTGGCGAACACGAGGTTGCCGTTCGGGCCGATGCGGGCCACCCAGGCGATGTTGGCGCGGTAGGACCAGGGCAGGCCGTTCTGCACGGGGAAGTCGCTCGCCTGGGTGGTGCCGGTCACGATCAGGTGGCCGGTGCGGTCGAGGCCGACGCCGGTCACCGTTTCCTGGCCCAGGCTGCCGCCCAGCGCCGTGGCGAAGGTCACCACCGGGTCGATGACCAGCCCCAGCGAGGGATCGAAGGCGTCCAGCTCGAACGCCAGGTCCATCCCGTGCAGCGCGTAGCGGCAGCGCACCGGCCGGCGGGCGCCGGCGTGTTCCTGCCACACGGACGGCGGCTGCAGGCGCAGCGTGCCTTCGCCGAGCGGCACCTGCACCGAGCCGTCGGCGAGCAGCCGCGGCGGCGCGGCGGCGTCGACCCGCAGGCGCAGGTCGGCGGCATTCCGGCCGGGCGCCAGCACCAGGTCGAACTCGAGATCGGCGCCGGCGGCGCGATGGACGAGCGTCACGCCCGGCAGCACCTCGCCGCGCAGGCTCGCGTGGTGCGGCACGAACGTCCGCCAGCGGCCCGGATCATCGCCGAGGTGGTAGTGGCTCACGCCGCCGAGCCGGCCGACCGGCGTCAGGGTCGCGTTCGCCGAGGTGCCGCGCAGCGCGAGCGTGCACTCGCCGGCCGGGGTCCGCGCCCGCATCTGTCCCCCCTGCAGGCGCCAGGTCACGGCGCCGGCCCGGCAGTGGAAGGCATCGGGTTCGGGCATGGGCTCGAACCAGAGGCCGCGTCCCTGGCAGGGGAGGGCGGCGATCGACAGGGCGAGGACGCACGCGGCGGGCAACAGGCGCATGGCACGACTCCGGCGAGGGTTTGGCGCGAGGATAGGCCTCAGGCCTCCGGTCGGGCAGCCCCCCGCATGCGGCGGTGGTGCCGCAGGCCGTCACGGACGTAGAGCCCGGCGCTGCCGGCCACCACGATTGCGGCAAGGGCCAGCGCCGGCCCGGCCAGCCGTTCGCCGAGCCCGGCGCAGAACGCCAGCAGCAGGCCGAACAGCAGCAGGCTCGCCGCCTTGCCGTGCGCCCGGTGCTCGACCGGCACCGAGCCGTGGCGCAGGCGGATCGCGCAGGAGCCGAGCAGCAGCACGAGGTCGCGCCCGATCAGCAGGCCGAGGAACCAGGGCGGGATCGGGGCGAAGGCCGGGCCGGTGCGCAGCGCGAGGTAGGTGAACAGCACCACCTGCGCCAGCTTGTCCGCCACCGCGTCGAGCGTGGCGCCGGTGCGGCTCTGCAGGTGGAAGCGGCGGGCCAGGAAGCCATCGACGACGTCCGACAGGCCGATCGCCACCAGGACCAGCAACGCCCAGGTCCGCGGCGTGCCGGGGTCGGCGGTGGCCTCGGCGGCGCGGTTGGCCGCCTCGGCGGCGACGACCCAGGCCGGCAGCAGGGCGATCCGCAGGACGGAGATCGCGTTGGGCAGCCAGCTCGGCACGGTCATGCTCCAGGTTTGCACCGCCGCGGGCCCGCCGGCAACCCCCGCGATCCGTCCTGATGCGCATGGGACGGCGCGGCGCCTGGGTCTATGTTCGGGGGCGTGGTGTTCGACGCGCTCGGCCGGTTGCGACGCAACGCCCACCGCGTGGCGGAGGTGGTGGGCGTGGTGGCGAAGTACGGCCTCGCCGACGGCCTGCGCTGGCTCGACCTCGACCTGGTGCAGGACCGGCTGCGCAGCGCCGACGGACAGCGCCTGCGTGAGCAGACCGTCGAGGCGCGGATCCGGATGGCGCTGGCCGAACTGGGCACCACCTTCATCAAGCTCGGCCAGGTGCTGAGCACCCGGCCCGACCTGGTCGGCACGGCGCTGGCGGCGGAGCTGGCCCTGCTGCAGGCCAGCACCACGCCGGACCCGGCGGCGGTGGCGCGGCAGACGCTGATCGAGGAACTGGGCGCCGCGCCGGAGGACCTGTTCGCGACGTTCGACAGCGAGGCGCTGGCCTCGGCGTCGATCGCGCAGGTGCACGGCGCGACGCTGCCGTCGGGCGAGGCGGTGGTCGTCAAGATCATGCGGCAGGGCGTCCGGCAGCAGGTGGAGACCGATCTGGAGATCCTGCAGGCGCTGGCGGCGCTGGCGGAGCAGCACGCCGCGTTCCTGCGGCCCTACCAGCCGGCGATGCTGGTGCGGCAGTTCCAGCGCACGCTGCGCCGCGAGCTGGACTTCGCGCACGAGCGCGCCAACCTGCAGCAGTTCGCGCGCCGTTTCGCCGGCGATCCCGGCGTGCACTTCCCGGCGGTGCACGAACGCTGGTGCACCGGCCGGGTGCTGACCATGGAACGCCTGGACGGCGTCTTCGCCGCCGATCGGGACGGGCTGCGGGCCTCGGGCGCCGATCTCGCCGCGTTCGCGCGCCGCGGCGGGATGGTGTGGCTGGAGATGATCTTCCGCGACGCGTTCTACCACGCCGATCCGCACCCGGGGAACCTGATGCTGCTGCGCGGCGGCGTGCTCGGCGTGCTGGACTGCGGCATGGTCGGCCGCCTCGACCAGGACCTGCGCCAGGAGGTCGAGGACATGCTGCTGGCGGCGGTGCAGAAGGACTCCCGCCATCTGGCGGAAGTGGTGCTGCGGGTCGGCCGCGCGCCGGTCGACACCGACCGGCAGGCCCTGCAGATCGAGCTGGACGAGTTCCTCGACGACTTCGTGCACCACGACCTCGCCGATGTCGCCGTCGGCGCGGCGCTGGGCCGCCTGCTCGATCTCGTCCAGCGCTATCACGTCGTGCTGCCGGCACCCCTGTCGCTGCTGCTGCGCACGCTGATCGTGCTGGAAGGGACCTCGCGGGCGCTCGACCGCCGCTTCAGCCTCGCCGAACTGGCGGCGCCGTTCTATCGCCAGGCCGTGCGGCGGCGCTGGTCGCCGCGTCGCGTCGTGCGGCGTCTGCGACGCTCGGGCCGGGACTGGCAGCGGCTGCTGGAGGCGCTGCCCGGCGACCTGCACGGCCTGCTGGACCGCCTGCGCAGCGGCTCGCTGCGGGTGCGGCTCGATCACCAGAACCTGGATGCCGCCTTCAACCGGCTGATCCTGGGCGTGCTGGTGGCGGCGTTGTGGCTGGGCTCGTCGGCGCTCTGGACCAGCCCGGCGCCGCCGCGGATCTGGGGCGTCTCGCTGCTGGGGCTGTTCGGCTACCTGCTGGCCGCCTGGCTCGGCTTCCGCCTGTGGCGGGCGGCGCGGCGCAGCGGCCGGCGGGACCGCTGAGGGCCGGCCGGGCGGCGCTTCGGCCACGGCGCGCCGCCGCGTAACGTGCGCGCATGGTGACCATGCGCGCGATCGTCGTGCGGGAGCACGGCGGCTACGACCGGCTGCTGCTCGAGGAACGGCCGATCCCGGCGCCCGGGCCCGGCCAGGTCCGCATCCGGGTGAAGGCGCTGGGTCTCAACCACCTCGACACCTGGGTGCGCCGCGGCGTGCCGGGCCACACGTTCCCGCTGCCGCTGGTGCTCGGCAACGACGCCTGCGGCACCGTGGACGCCCTGGGGCCCGGCGTCACCACCTGCAAGGAGGGCGACGCGGTGGTGGTGCTGCCCGGCGTGTCGTGCGGCGCCTGCGAGCCGTGCCAGCTCGGGCAGGACCAGCTCTGCCGGCACTACCACATCCTCGGTGAGTCCTGCGATGGCACCGCCGCCGAGTTCGCGGTGGTGCCCGCCGCCAACCTGGCGCCGAAGCCGCAGAACCTGTCGGACACCGACGCCAGCGCCATCTGCCTCGTGTTCCAGACCGCCTGGCACATGCTGGTGAACCGCGCCGAGCTGCGGGCCGGCGAGACCGTGCTGGTGCACGCCGGCCTGTCCGGCGTCGGCAGCGCCGCGGTGCAGATCGCGCGCCTGCTCGGCGCGCAGGTGATCGCCACCGCCGGTTCGGCGGCGAAGTGCGCCCGGGTGCAGGCGCTGGGCGCCGATCACGTCATCGACTACACGCGCCAGGACTTCGCCGCCGAGGTGCGGAAGCTCACCGGCAAGGCCGGCGTGCAGGTGGTGTTCGAGCACACCGGCCAGGCCACCTGGGAGGGCTCGATGCGCTGCCTCGCCCGCGGCGGCCGCGTCGTGACCTGCGGCGCCACCACCGGCGGCCAGGTGCAGGTCTCCCTGCACGCGGTGTTCTTCAAGAGCCTGTCGATCCTCGGCTCCACCATGGGCAGCAAGGGCGATCTGCGCGGGATCCTGCGGCTGTTCGAGCAGGGGCGCCTGCGGCCGGTGGTGGACCGCGTGCTGCCGTTCGCCGAGGTGGCGACCGCGCACCGGCTGCTGGAGGAACGGCAGGCGCTCGGCAAGATCGTGCTCGGCCTGTGAAGGTCGCCTTCGGCGAGCTGCTGCGCACCTTCACGCGCGTCGGCCTGCTGAGCTTCGGCGGGCCGGCGGGCCAGATCGCGGTCATGCACCGCATCCTGGTCGAGGAGAAGCGCTGGGTGTCCGAGGCCCGATTCCTGCACGCGCTCAACTACTGCATGCTGCTGCCCGGCCCCGAGGCGCAGCAGCTCGCCACGTACCTCGGCTGGCTGCTGCACGGCTGGCGCGGCGGGCTGTGCGCCGGCCTGCTGTTCGTGCTGCCGGGCTTCCTGTCGATCCTGCTGCTGTCGGTGGCCTATGCCCTGTGGCAGCAGGCGCCGGCGGTGGCGGCGCTGCTGTTCGGGCTGAAGGCGGCGACGCTGGCGGTGGTGCTGGCGGCCGTGGTGCGGATCGGCCGGAAGGCGCTGCAGAACGGGGTGATGGTCGGCATCGCCGCCGTGGCGTTCCTCGCGATCTTCCTGCTGCGGGTGCCGTTCCCGGCGATCGTGGTCGGCGCCGGCCTGCTCGGGCTGCTGGGCGGCAGGCTGTGGCCGGGGCGCTTCCAGGTGCTGCACGGCCACGACGTGGCGGACGCAGGCGTGGGGCGCGCGCCGGTGGCGGCGACGTGGGGCCGGGCGTTGCGCACCGCGTTGCTGTGGCTCGGCATCTGGCTCCTGCCGGTCGCCGGGCTCGCCGCCTGGCTCGGATCCGATCACGTGCTGGTCACCGAGGCGGTGTTCTTCAGCAAGACGGCGGTGGTGACCTTCGGCGGCGCCTACGCGGTGCTGGCGTATCTGGCGCAGCAGGCCGTCGAGGTGCACGGCTGGCTCCGGCCCGGCGAGATGCTCGACGGGCTGGGCATGGCGGAGACCACGCCGGGGCCGCTGATCCAGGTGGTGCAGTTCGTCGGCTTCCTCGGCGCCTTCCGCGATCCGGCGCCGTTCTCGCCGCTCGGCGCCGGCCTGCTGGCCTCGGTGGTGGTGACCTGGGTGACGTTCGCACCTTGCTTCCTGTGGATCCTGGTGGGCGCGCCCTGGGTCGAACGGCTGCGCGGCCATGCCGTGCTGAACGCCGGGCTGTCGGCGATCACCGCCGCGGTGGTGGGCGTGATCCTCAACCTGGCGCTGTGGTTCGGACTGCACGTGCTGTTCGCGCGCGTACACGAGTGGGAGGGCGCGGGGGTGCGGGTGCTGTGGCCGGAGTGGGGCAGCATCGACCTCGCCGCCACCGCCGTGGCGGCGTTGGCGGGCTGGCTGCTGCTGGGGCGGCGCTGGGGGCTCAGCCGGGCGCTGCTGACGGCGGCCGGGGTGGGGGCCCTGTGGCACCCGCTGCTTCCGTGACAACCTGGACAATCAGGCTCATCGAGCACGATCTTCCAGGATTCCGACGGACATCCTCTCCGGGCACAGTCCGTAAATGCCCACAGGTAAATGTGTTAGAGCGATCTCGACCGAGTCCTTGAAGATCGGGTCGTGACGTCACGGATTTCCAGGAAGCCCAGACTCAGCGGCGGAACGGCACCGCCGGCAGGTCCAGCACCTCGCAGCCGTCCCGGCCCTCGGTCACCCGGATCACCCGGTCCAGGCCGGCGCCTTCGACCACCTGCATCGTGCCGGTGGTGGGCCAGAACACCTCGAGCCGCGCCAGCGCCTCGGCCCGGCCGAGTCCCAACGTCTGCCGCAGCGGGTTGCAGCCGAACGAGCCGCCGCTGCCGACGTGGCGGTAGACCGACCGCGTGACGCCGTCCTCGACGATCTCGGCCCGGATCCGCGCGCCGATCGCCGACCGGTTCGACCTCGTGCCGACCAGCTGCACCTGCAGCCAGCGGTTGCCGAAGCCCGGGTTCTCGTAGAGCGCGTCGCGGAACGCGTCGCCCGGATAGGCGCCGCCCATCTGCTCGAACACGTCCAGGTCGCCGTCCTGGTCCAGGTCGGCGAACGCGATGCCGTGACCTTTCTGCAGATGCCCCATCCCCGACGTCATCGTGCGGTCGACGAACGCCCTGCCGCCGCGGTTCATCATCAGCACGTTCGGCATCAGGCTGTAGTAGTGCGTGTCGCCGGTGCCGAGGTAGAAGTCGGGCCAGCCGTCGTTGTCGAGGTCGCCGAAGTTGCTGCCCATCGGCATCGTCGGCATGGTGAAGCCCATCTCTCGGGCGACGTCGCGGAAGCCGCCCTTGCCGTCGCCCCGGTAGATCCGCGCCACCTCGTACGGCACCTGCAGGCCCAGGTGATGCGCCGCGAGGTGGCCGATGCCGGTGATGTAGGCCGACGCGAACAGGTCCAGCCGGCCGTCGTTGTCGAAGTCCCAGAACCAGCACGGGAAGCCCTGCTCCGGCGCCGTGACGCCCGCCGCCGCCGCCACGTCCTCGAAGGTCCCGTCGCCGCGGTTCCGGTACAGCCGGTTCGGCTGTCCCAGGTTCGACACGTACAGGTCGGGCCGGCCATCGCCGTCGACATCGCCCCAGGCCACGCCCTTGCTGAAGCGGTGGTTCTGCACGCCGGCCATGGCCGCCACGTCGGTGAACGTGCCGTCGCCGTCGTTCCGCCAGAGCTGGCTCGGGCTGCGCAGCCGTTCGCTGCTCTCGTTGCCGACGAACAGGTCGAGATCGCCGTCGCCGTCGAAGTCGGCCCAGCCGCCGCACTGGGTCGGCCAGTGCTCGCCGCCCATGCCGGCCAGGAACGTGACGTCGGTGAAGGTCAGGTCGCCGTTGTTGCGCACCAATGAGTTGGGATGGCGGCCGTGCTCGAACAGCCAGGCGCCGCGCAGCACGAAGAAGTCGAGGTCGCCGTCGTTGTCGTAGTCCGCCTGCAGCAGGTTGAGGCCGCCGTAGAGGCCGGTGAGCCCCGCCGCCGCCGTGCGATCCTCGAACGAGCCGTCGCCGCGGTTGCGCCACAGCCGGATCTGGCCGTCGGGCGCCCAGCTGCTGACCAGCAGGTCGAGCCGGCCGTCGCCGTCGAAGTCGTCGGCCACGGCACCGCCCGACGTGCTCATCGTGTCGAGGCCGAGTGCGCCGGCGATGTTCGGGAGGCGCGGGAAGCCCTCGTCGGTGGCGAACGTGGCCGCCGGCAGGCGGTGCTTCGCCGGCACGCCGTCGGGCCACTCGCCCAGCGTCATGTGCGCGAGGTTGAGCAGCCAGCGCGCCGCCAGGTGCCAGTAGTCGCTCTCCGGCGCCACCGCCAGCAGCGACTCCAGGTGGCGGATGGCGTTGCGCGAGCCCTCCGGCCGCGTGTGGATGGCGGCGCCGCGCAGCGGCAGGATGCAGCTCTCCGGCGCGTGCTGCGCGCAGCAGTTCTCGGTCTCGGCGAGGCGCAGCCAGCCGACCGCCAGGTAGAAGTCCAGCGACGTGCGGGCGCCGGTGTCGGCGGGGTCGACGGCCTCGTGGGCCTGCTGCAGCACCGCCAGGCCTTCCCGTTCGCGGCCGAGCTGCAGCTCGGCGATGCCGAGATCGCGGCGGAGCTTCCAGGAGGCCCGCGGGCCCTGCCGCTGCAGTTCCTGGCGCAGCGTCTCGGCGGTGCGGCTGCCGTAGAACGGATGCTCCGCCGGCGCACGGGCGGCGATGTCCGCCAGCAGCGCCAGCATCCGGGCGTGGGAGTCGGCGGCGGGATCGCGCGGCTGTCGGGCGTGATGCGTCACCGGCTCGGCGGGAGCCTCGCCGCAACCCGGCAGGAACGGCAGCACGGCGGCCAGGAGGACCCTGGGGCAGCATCGCCAGCGGGGTGTGGGCATCACGACGCGGGCAGCATATCGCCGGCCGATCAGATCACCTTGCGCAGGATCTCCAGCAGCATCGGCAGGGCCAGCGGCTTGCTGAACACGGCGTCGACGCCGGCCATGTTGGCCTCCATTAGCACCTCGGTGGAGCTGTGGGCGGTCATCAGGATGACCGGCAGGTTGGGCCGCAGCTCGCGCATCTGGCGCAGGGCCTCGACGCCGGACATGCCGGCCATGCGGATGTCCATCACCACGGCCGCCGGTGGGTTGCGGGTGACCGCCTCGACGGCCGCCTCGCCGCTGGCGAGACCGTCCGCCTCATAGCCGAAATGACGAAGCACGTCGCAGAGGGTGCGCACCATCAACGGATCGTCGTCGACCACCAGGATCCGTTCAGGCACCCGCCACCTCCAGCTGGGCGGCCGGCAGCTCCAGGACGAACGTGGCGCCGCCGCCAGGCGGCGACGGGGCGAGCACCAGCGCGCCGCCGTTGGCCTCCGCCAGCCGGCGGGACACCGACAGACCGAGGCCGATGCCGCGGGCTCGCGTGGTGAAGAGGGGCTCGAACACCCGCGAACGCAGGTGCTCGCTCACGCCGGGGCCGCTGTCCGTCACGCGCAGCTGCACCCTGCCGTCCACCTCGCTGCCGGACACCGTCAGGCATCCGCCGGCCTGCCCCTCCATGGCCTGCACGGCGTTGGTCAGGAGGTTGAAGATCACTTGGCCGATCTGCACGCCATCGGCACGGACCAGCAGGCGTGGCAGTTGCCGCTGCACCTGCACCGACAGGGGGCCGAGCCGCGCCAGCTGCTCATCGACGATCGCCGCCAGGTCGACCACGGCCAGGCTGGGCGGGCGATGTCGGGTGAAATCCAGCAGATCGTTGGTGATCTTCTCGGAGAGGCTCACCTGGCGGCGCAGGATTCCGAGGTACTCCCGCACCTGCGGCTGCGACGACGACAACACCATCTCCAGATAGAAGATCGCGTTGGTCATGACCCCCAGCGGATTGCGCAGCTCGTGACCGACGCTGCCGGCGAGCTGGCCGAGCAGGGCCAGCTTCTCCTGGCGGACCAGGTCGTCCTGCGCATCGCGGAGCTGTTCCACCGCCCGCCGCAGATCGGCGGTGCGGTCGGTGACCAGCCGCTCCTGCTCCGCCAGGGTCTCCTCGACGCGCGCGGCCATCACGTTGAACGCCTCGGTGAGCCGACCCAGTTCGTCGGGGCGGTGCGCCACCAGGCGTCGCGAGAAGTCGCCGCCAGCGATGGCCTCGGCGGCGCGGGTGGCGTCGCGCAGCGGCGTGGTGATCCGACGGCTGATCCACCAGGCGCCCAACGCCCCCAGCAGCAGCAGGCCGCAGCCGACCGACACCAGCAGCGCCAGCAGTTCGTCCGCGGGTGCCAGCGCGCTGGTCGCGTCGCTCTCGACCCAGAGGATCCACGGCGATTCCGTGAGACGGACCCCGGCCCCCAGCCGCAGCTCGCCGTCGGCGGCGACGAAGGCGTCCGGCTGTTCCAGCGGATCCGGTACGGGTGGTGGCATGCGCCGCTCGAAGTCCGTCCACGCGGAACCATCGGGGTTGCCGACCAGCAGTCGCGCGTGAGGATCGATCAGGCGTCCCAGCAACTCCGCTCCCTGCCCGCCGATGAAGTTCTGCCGCACCAGCAGCACGACCCCGGTCAGCGCGGCATTCTCCTCGGCGACGTCAGCGACCACCTCGAAGTAGGGTTCCTCGCCGACGAAGCGGATCGGCTGGATGCCGCGCTTGGCCGGCGGCGGCTCCTCGATCGACTCGATCGCCGGCGCCGCGGCATCCGTCGCGCGCGGACTGGTGACGCGCAGCAGCCGCCGGCCGTCGCCGGACCACAGCTCGGCCACGCCGGTGCCGCCCCGACGCAGGGCGTTGGTCAGGATCTGGCGCGCCGGCCCCTCGGTCGCGGGATCGGGCTGCCGTGCCCAGCGGACGAGATCGGGCCGGCTCGCCGACCACTGCACCCAACGCTGTCGGCCGCGGATCGCCAGGTCGAACACCGTCGCCACCTCACGCGCTCCCGCCTGCAGCCGTTCGCTCCCGGTGCGGATCAGGTTGCGCTGCACCTCCGAGTAGACGCAGGCCGAGAGGATGCCGAGGATCGGCGCCAGCAGCCCGATGATCAGCAGGGGCAGCTGCCGTTCGATGGACACCACCCGTGGCCGTTGGCTGGCGGAGCGGGCGACGAGGTCGGCGACCTTCGTTCGGCTGCCGGGAACGACGCTGTTCGACGAGGGGGCTGGCACGGCTCGGACTCCGCCCGCATTCCAGCGGGCGGCACCGCCGTCGACAAGCCATCCATGACGATGCCGTTGCAGTCGCCCTCACGGATCAGAAGCGCGACTGCCGATCCGGCGCCCGCCTCAGCGCACGTCGAGCAGCAGGTCGACGCCGTTCGACGTGATCGCGCCCATCGCATTCACCGGCGAGAACGTCAGCGACTGCGAGAACAGGTGGCTCCCGGCGAACGCCGGCAGGTTGGGCAGCGCCAGCGCCTGGTTGGCAGTGGCGCCCGGCACCAGGAACACCAGGCTCACGTCAGGGCTCAGGTGCTGCAGGCAGCCCGGCATGCCCAGGCTGTCCAGCGGGATGCCCGGCAGGAACTGCGCGAAGCTCAGCAGCGAGGCGCCGATCTGGGTGCCTGCCGGGATGTTGCCGGTGGTCAGGTTGAAGTTGCTGCCGAGGATCGGCCGCGCCGACAGGGTGAGCTGCAGGGGCGGCGTGCCGCAGCCCGTGCCATAGCTGCTCCACGCCGCGTAGCCGGTCGCCGGCGTCACGTAGATCTCCACCCGCGCCAGCGAGCCGCCGTTCTCGGTCGAGTAGGGCTGGCCGCCGCCGGTGGTGTGCAGGTTGGTCTGCGTCAGGAACCGCTGCAGCGTCACCGGCGCGCCCAGCACGTTGCTGGCGAAGTTGTTCGGCGCATACGAGTTCAGCATCGTCGTCGTGCCGCAGGCGCCCAGCACGCCGACCCATTCGCCGGCGGCGAACGGAATCGAGCAGGGGATGATCTGCGTGCTCGGCACGTTGTTGGCGTAGAACACCTGCGGCTCGTTGGCGGTGGCGGAGTACAGCGGCGGCGCCGCGGTCATCCGGCGGACCTCCACGCACTGCGTGCCGTTGTTCTGCTCGTCGGGCACCCGCAGGCCGACGATCACGAACGCCACCGGCGCCTGGAAGAACAGGCCGCGGGTGGCGTTGGCGCTGGACCAGGTGGAGGTGTAGTTGGGCAGCGGGATCTGGGTGCCCTGGGCCGCGGCGGCGGCGCTGAGCGCGAGAATGAGGAGCAGCGGGCGATGCATGGTGGTACCTTTCGGGTGGTGGTGGTGCGAGACGAGGAGCCCTTGTCCCACCGGCTCGCGAAGGCGTCAATGGGGGGGCGTTCGGGGCGTGCGCCGTTGACTCGGCCGGCGGTGCCCGGCGATCCTGTGGGACCGCCGTGAGCAGATCCTGTCCGGCGCGACGAAACCGAGGAGACGATGGCTGAGCCCATGACCGAAGAACAGGCGGATCGGAAGCAGCTCGCGACCCTGGCCTCGCGGCGGACGCCGGTATGGGTCGGCATGCTCATCGGCGGG
Source organism: uncultured candidatus Brocadiaceae bacterium (assembly GCA_964565715.1). Lineage (GTDB taxonomy): Bacteria > Planctomycetota > UBA1135 > UBA1135 > UBA2386 > CAZMGG01. The sequence continues at coordinate 108,177 of CAZMGG010000001.1, forward strand.
CTCGGCATCGGCGTCGGCTTCGGCAGTTCCACGCGGGGCGCGACGATCGCCGGCGCGGTCTGCATCACCGGTGGCCTGCTCGCGATCGAGCGGAACCAGCGCCTCGACCCCATGCTCCGCGAACTCCGGCGGCTGCAGGCGGAGGTGGCGCGGCTCGGCGGGCGGCAGGATCAGGGGTGACCGGCAGCCTCAGCGCCCGATCACGACGCCACCACCCGCACCCGGCGCCGCCTGCTCGGTGATCTGACCGTCGGGCCACCGCACCCGCAGCCTGCCGTCCGCCGGCACGCTCGCGAAGAACGCCACCGGCGCCGACTGCGACAGGTACCCGCCACCGCCGTCGATCGTGCGCAGGTGCCGGCGACCATCGGCGCCGACCAGTTCGATCCGCGCGCCGATGCCGGTGGGATTGCCCGGCCCGCCGCGCAGGCGCACTGCCAGCCCGTTGCCGTCGCGGCCCGTGCCGCAGAGGAGTCGCACCGGCCCGTCGTTGGTCGACACTGCCACGTCGGGCCGCGCATCCCCGTCGACGTCCAGCACCGCCAGCGCCTTGTGGTCGCCCGGCAGCACGATGCCCGAACGCCAGGCCGGCACCGCCTCGAATGTGGCGTCGCCGAGGCCGCGCAGCAGGAGCCCCAGACCGCCGCCGAAGCGGCCGGTCTCCGGTTCGGGCGAGAACGAGTTCTGCGCCAGCAGCAGGTCCAGCACACCGTCGCCGTCGGCGTCCAGGACGCCGATGCCCTGCACCGGCGCCACCTGGGCCAGCGGCGGCAGCGGCAGCGTGGTGAAGGTGGCTCCGTCGTTGCGCAGGACGAGGCTCCGCAGCTCGTCGCAGCGCAGCTCCAGGCAGCGGCCCAGCGCGTCGCTGCCGTAGATCTCCGGCAGGGTCGCCCGGGCGAAGGCATCGAAGGTGCGGAACTTCTCGGCCAGGAACGGCATGGCCTGGCTGCTGCAGCTGCGGCCGCGCACCGGCAGGACCTGGTCGCCGGACTGCTTGGCCTCGACGACGTCGAGGACGCCGTTCTGGTCGAAGTCGTCGGCGTAGAGGCGCAGCGGGTGGGCCGGATCGGCCTTGTACTTGGTGTTGGTGCCGAGATTGCCGGCGATCAGGTCGAGGTCGCCGTCGCCGTCGAGGTCGGCGGCGGCGAGGCCGAACCACTGGCCGCTCGTCGCCCCGAGGCCGAGGTCGTTGGTGATCTCGCGGAAGGCGCCCTGTTCGTTGCGGAAGACGCGGAGCGGGCGCCACTGGGCCGCCAGCACCAGGTCCTGCCAGCCGTCGCCATCGAGGTCGGCCCACAGGGCGGCGGTGACCATGCCGGCATCGGCCAGCGCCGGCAGCAGGGCGGCGGTGGCGTCGGTGAAGCGGCCGCCGTCGTTCCGCAGGAGCGCGCTCGGCGGCGCGTGCGGGAAGCGGCCGGCGATGGTGCGGCCGCCGACCAGGAGATCGAGGTCGCCGTCGCGGTCGAAGTCGGCGGCGCAGACGACGGCGCCGCTGTGGCGCAGGTCGGGCAGGGCATCGTCGGCGCGGGTGAAGGTGCCCTTGCCGTCGTTGCGGTAGAGGCGGTCGCGCAGCAGCTCGGTGCGTTCGCCGTGCTCGATGCCGCCGCTGACGACGTAGAGGTCCAGGTCGGCGTCGCCATCGGCGTCGAACAGGAGCGCGCCGAGATCCTCGCCGGCGGCGTCGTCGGCCCAGGGGCCGGGCAGCGGCTCGGTGCGGCCGTCGCCGAGGTTGCGCAGCAGGACGCCCGGCTGGCCGGCGGCGCCGCCGACGAAGAGATCGTCACGGCCGTCGCCGTCGACGTCGCCGCAGGCGAGTCCGGGGCCCAGCCGGGACAGGCGGTGGGGCAGCAGCGGCTGCAGGGCGTAGTCGTCGAACGGCTGCTCCTGGTGGCGGGCCGGCAGTCCGCCGAGGTCGCGGAAGTGCGGCGCCAGGACGGGAGCGGGGCGCGGCGGCGCCGCGGGGCCGGTTTCGGCGATGGTGAAGTGGCGGTCGGTGGGCAGGTCGCGGAACTCCTGCTCGAAGCCCGAGGGCCAGCGGACGCGCAGCCATTCGATGCGGGCGGCATCGCCGAGGCCGAAGTGTTCGACGGCCTCGTGACCGCCCATGTAGCCGCGCGACAGGCTGACCAGGCGGGTCTGCAGGAGGCCTGCGGCCTGCAGGGTGATGGTGGCGCCGACGCCGTGGCGGTTGCTCCTGGTGCCGTGCAGGGAGACCAGGACGGCGCGGCCGTCGTGGCCGCGGTTGGCGAAGATGCTGGCGGGCTGGTTCTGGTTGTTGACGACGATGTCGAGGTCGCCGTCGCGATCCAGGTCGGCGATGACGGCGCCCTGGCCGACGGACGGCTCGTCGAGGCCCCAGGCGGCGCCGACGTCGGCGAAGCGGAGGCCGCCGGTGTTGCGGCGGGCGACGTTGCGCTCCCGGACCGGCTCGATGGCGCGCGCCAGCGCCAGGGCCTGGGCCTTCTGGCCGGAGCGCCACAGCCGGCGGAACTCGGCCACCGAGTCGGGATTGTCCTCGAACAGGGCGATGCCGTTGCTGGCGAAGAAGTCGAGGCGGCCGTCGTTGTCGAGGTCGGCGAAGCGCACCGCCCAGGTCCAGTCGGTGCTGGCCAGGCCGGCGAGGTGGCCGATCTCGGCGAAGCGCCCGGTGCCGGTGTTGAGGAACACCGCGTTGCGCATCACCTGCGGCGGCGCGCTGTTCATCAGGAACCAGCGCTTCTCGTCCATGTTGCCCATCAGCATCTTGCCCATGTAGTGCGAGGTGCTGGACATGTCGGCGATGCAGAATTCCAACCGGCCGTCGTTGTCGATGTCGCCGAAGTCGCCGCCCATGCCGAAGTAGGCGGTCTGCGGCAGCGCCTGCCCGGCGATCTCCTCGAAGGTGCCGTCACGGCGGTTGCGGTAGAGGCGGTCGGCGGACTCGAGGTCGTTGCCGACGTAGAGGTCGAGCCAGCCGTCGCCGTCGAGGTCCCACCAGGTGGCCGACAGGCCGCTGCCCTGGTGCTGGACACCGGCCTGGAAGGTCACGTCGTGCCACTGCGCGTAGCCGTCGTTGCGCAGCAGGCGGTCGCGCTGGGCTGTGTTGAACACCTGGCCCTGGAAGGTGAAGTAGAAGTCGGCCTGGCTCGGGTCGACCTGCAGTTCGCCGTCCTGACGGAGGGGCCGGAATGCCGGCTGGGTCAGTTCCTCGCGGGTCTTGCGGAAGTCCCTGGGCAGCGTCACCTCGGCGATCAGCTCGGTGGGGAGCTGCGGGCCGAACACACGGTTGGTGAGCAGGTAGAGGTCGAGATCGCCGTCGTTGTCGTAGTCGGCGAAGGCGGCGCCGGTGCAGGCGCCGATGGCGGCGAGGCCGAAGCGGCCGGCGTCCTCGCGGAAGGTGCCGTTGCCCTGGTTGAGGTAGAGCAGGTTGGGCGACTCGAGGTTGCAGACGTAGAGGTCGAGGTCGCCGTCGTTGTCGATGTCGACGAAGGTGGCGGCGGTGCCCCACGCATCGCCGCCGTCGAGTCCGCCGGCGGCTGCGGTGACGTCCTCGAAGCGCAGCGGTGCCACCTGGCGGTAGAGGCGGTTGGGACCGTCCTGGGAGACGAGATACAGGTCCGGCAGCCCGTCCTGGTCGTAGTCGCCCACTGCGACGCCGGCGCCGGAGTACACGTACGGCACCACGTTCTCGCGGCGCAGCAGGTTGGTGAACGCGACGCCGCTGGTGGTGGGGTCCAACCGCTGGAAGCGTGTGCCATCCGCGGCGGAGCGCGCGGCCAGCGGTGTCGAGCTGATCGGCGGCAGATCCGCCGGCGCGTCCCCGCCGCAGGCGGTGACGAGCAGGAGCCATGGCAACGCGGCGGGCAGCGTACGACGGAGGCGGCGCATCGACCGTCGATCGTGGGCGGCGCCAGCCCGGTGTCAATCGGATCAGGGGCCAGCGCCGCGTGGTTGGGCACCGCGAACGGGTGGTGGTAGGTGCCGGGGTTCATCAGGAACGTGCCGCCGATGCCGTTCACCAGGACGGTGCCGTAGGGCGTCGGTGTGGTGGCGCGGCCGACGCCGGCGCCCGGGGCGCCCGAGGGCGTGCCGGTGCCGTTGGCCACGACGGTGGGTCTGGGTGAGGAAGCGGCGGTGATGCGGCTCGGCGCAGATGGTCGGCTGGCGGATGGTCGTCGCACCGCCCTTGGCTAGCATCCGCTTCTGCCCTGCCAGCCCCGGATCCCCACCATGAGCACCCTCCTCCGCTGCACCACCCTCGCCCTGCTGCTGGCCCCGCTCGGCGCCCAGACCCTCGACACGCTCGGCGGCACCAACACCCCGGTGACCAACCGCGCCAACACCGCCAAGGCCAGCGTGTTCGCCGTGACCACGTCGAGCATCCTGCTCGACTACCAGATGTGGCTCGACGTCGGCACGACCCAGACGGTGACGTTCTTCCTCTACCGCTACCACTCCCGCAGTGGCCCCTACACCCTGGAGGCATCCTGGCCGGTGACGGTCACCGGTGGCGGCGGTCCGGGCTGGGTGTCCACCGGAACCGTCGCCCACCCCCTGCTGTGCGGCAACTACTACATGCTCGGCGCGTCGTGGACCGGCGCGCTGACCTACTACTACAACACGTCGGCGACCGGCGCGCCGGTGTCGTTCGGCAGCTGGCAGCGCGCCCACACGCTGACCAATCCGATCCCCGCCACCTACAACGTCGCGTCCGGCCACGACAGCGCCCTCTACTTTCAGCAGATGACGACCCTGCCGTTGCCCAACGCGCTGTGCGTCGGCAGTGGCTGCAACCCCGGCGCGGCCACGCTGCCGCGGCTGGTGCAGAGCCGGTTGGCGACCCTCGGCACGACCGTCAGCTTCGACCTGCAGAACGCGCCGGCGTCGTCGCTGGCGGCCTACGCGTTCGCCTTCGGCCCGACCATGACCTCGCCGATCACGCTGTTCGGCTGTCCGGCCTGGATCAACCTCGGGCCCGGCGTCAGCAGCCTGGTGGTGTTCACCTCGTCGACCGGCACCGCCCTGCAGCAGCTGGCCGTGCCCAACAACCCGCAGTACCTGGGGACCCAGCTCTCGGTGCAGGCGGCGGTGCTCGGCAACACGGTGGCCACCAGCAACGCGCTCGAGTTCAGCGTGAACTGAGGCCGCGACGGCGCGCGTTCACCAGCGCACCGTCAGGTCGTGGCCGGCGGTGAACAGGAGGCAGAAGCCGGGTCCCGAAGGCGCGATCTCGGCGCCCTGCAGGCAATAGCGCCAGGGCAGCAGGGTCGCCGGCACCGTCACCTGGGCGGTGAACGCGCTCAGCAGCGGGCCCTGGGCCGGATCGGGCCACAGCAGGCCCGCCGGCAGGGCGCACGGCGGCGCCTGCGGGAACGGCGCGCCGGTGCCGCACGGCGCCAGCGAGACCGCCAGGATCGGCAGGTTGCCCGGATCCGGCGTGAACGCGGCCTGGCGCGGGCCCGGCCCGAGCACGAACGCCTTGCCGGCGAGGCCGAGGTGGCCGTCGCCGCGCCGTTCGAGGTGCAGCGGCGGCGTCGGGCCGACGGCGACCTGGGCCTGCAGGCCCGGGCCGGCCAGCGCCCGGGAGTCGATCGGCGTCACCGTGCACTGCAGGGCGTCGCCGGGGCGCAGCACGTCGTCCGGCAGGAAGTCGGCGTGGGCGCCGATGGTTACGTCGCGCACGACGTTGCCGTTCCGCCGCCAGGTGAAGCGCCACGCCACCAGGTCCGAGTCGGCGTCGTCGATCAGCGGCACCGTGACGCGGCAGGACACCGCCTCGCCGGGCACCGGCGCCGCCGGCACGAACACGATGGCGGTCGGCGCCGCCGGGGCGTGGTTCGGCGCCTGCTGCGGATCGGTCAGCACGTGGAAGGGCGCCACCGCGACCACGTTGCCGTTGAACGACACCTCCACCTGCCAGGTGCCGGTCTGGTTGCAGTCGACCCACCAGCGGAACCAGGCCCAGTCGGCGCGCTGGAACGCGCCGTTGCCCCAGGCCAGCGTGCCGGAGTCGATCGCCACCGAGCTGTCGGGCCGCAGCCAGCGCGCCCGCCAGGTGCTGTTGGCCGGCAGGTTCCGGTACTGCAGCCAGCAGCCGATGTACTGCCAGCCGGTGCCCCACGCCGCCCGTCGCGGGTAGACGATCGGCAGAGGCGGATGGTTGTGGAAGTCGCCGGCCCCGACGTCGATGTCGGCCACCCAGGTGCCGGCGCGCCGTGGCGGCTGGCTCTGCCAGTTGGCCGGGCCCGGCCGGCACGGCCCCGCGTTGGGCTCGTAGTGGGCGGGGCCGGTCCAGGACTCGAAGTGCAGGTGCGGCCAGGCGCTGTTGCCGCTGCTGCCGACCAGCCCGAGCTGCTGGCCGCCGGCGATGCGCTGCGTCACCGCCACCGTGATGCTCTGCCGCCGCAGGTGCAGGTACCACGTGTAGTGGCTGCCGCCGTGCCACAGGATGACGTAGTTGGACGGCGCGCTGGACGGCACCGTGTTCCGGTCCGGCTCGCCGTCGTGCAGGTCGACGACGATCCCGGGCAGCGCCGCCACCACCGGCACGCCGAGGTCCATCTCGTCGAACGTGCGCAGGTAGTAGTCGTGGCCGCGATGGGTGTCGTAGGTCCAGTCGGTGCAGTCGTGGTCGAGCACGCCGAAGCCGGGATCGAGGTCGACGAAGTTGCGCCCGTCGACGTCGTCCCACAGGGCGCCGGCCATCGGCACGAAGCGGTAGGGATCGGGCGTCGGGTTGTCGCCGCCGATCGACACGCCGGGATGCCGCTGATGGAACGCGGCGATGCGGGCCAGGATGGTCGCGCGTTCCGCGGTGGGCACGCATTCGCCGTGGCGTGGCAACGCGGGGCCGTGGAACACCTGCTGGGCCGGTGCGGCGGGCGGGAGCAGGGCGGCCAGTGCCGCCGGAAAGGCGAACAGGGCGGGACGCGGGCTGCGCATGGCGAACCTCCGGCGAGAAGGCCCGATCGTCGTCCGGCGGGCACCGGCCGGCAACCGCCCCACCCTGGACTTCGCCTCCGCCGGGGAGAAGATCGTCGCCCCGCATGACCGAGCCCCCCCGCATCCTCACCGAGCGCCGCGACGCCGTGCTGCTGGTGACCCTCAATGCGCCGGAGCGGCGCAACGCCATCGACCAGGCCATGGTGGACGGCCTGCACGCGGTCCTGGATGCGCACTGGCACGATCCGGACCTCGCCGCCCTGGTCATCACCGGCGCCGGCGACAAGGCGTTCGCCGCCGGCGCCGACATCGCCCAGCTCCGCCAGCGCACTGCCGCCGACGCACTGAAGGCGATCAACAGTGCCATCTTCGCCCGCCTCGAGGAGTTCCCGGCGCCGGTCATCGCCGCGATCCGCGGCTACGCGCTCGGTGGCGGCTGCGAGCTGGCGATCGCCTGCGATCTGCGGGTGCTCGGCAGCTCGGCGAAGATGGGCCAGCCGGAGGTCAAGCTCGGCATCATCCCGGCCGCCGGCGGCACCTACCGGCTGCCGCGCCTGATCGGGCTCGGCGCCGCCCGCGAGCTGATCTACACCGGCCGCATCGTCGACGCCGACGAATGCCTGCGCCTGGGCCTGGCCAACTGCGTGGTGCCCGACGAGCAGGTGCTCGACCGGGCGCTGGCGCTCGCCGATGAGATCGGCCAGAACGGCGTTCTGGCGGTCCGCGCCGCCAAGCGCGCCCTCAACGCCTTGTCGCGGCCCGGCCAGGAGTCGGCGCTCGCCTTCGAGAGCGCCCAGCAGGCCGTGCTGTTCGACAGCGACGACAAGCGGGCGCGGATGGACGCCTTCCTGAGCAGGCAGAAGAGGAACTGAGACGACGATGAGCCAACCGACGATCGCATTCCGCAGGGTGGCCGTGTTCGGCGCCGGCACCATGGGGGCGGGCATCGCCCAGGTCTGCGCCCAGGCCGGCGCCGAGGTCGTGCTGCAGGACATCCAGCAGGCCTTCCTCGACAAGGGGCTCGGCCGGATCCGCGATTCGCTCGACAAGGGCGTCGAGAAGGGCAAGGTGGCGCCGGAGCTGCGCACGGCGACGCTGGCCCGGCTGACCACGACTCTGGACCGCAAAGCTGCCTGCCGCGACGCCGACCTGGTGATCGAGGCGGTGCCCGAGGACGTCGGCCTGAAGAACGGCCTGTTCCGGGAGGTCGCCGCCGCCGGCCGCCCGGACTGCGTGCTGGCCACCAACACCAGTTCGCTGTCGCTGCAGAAGGTCTTCGCCGGCGTGCCGGGCCCCGAGCGCTGCCTCGGCATGCACTTCTTCAATCCGGTGCCGATCATGAAGCTCCTGGAGGTGGTGTGCACGAAGGCCACCGCACAGGGGCCGATCGACGCGGTGCTGGCGTTCGCCCGCGAACTCGGCAAGGAGCCGATCCTGGTGCAGGACAGCCCCGGCTTCGCCAGTTCGCGGCTCGGCGTGTGCCTCGGCCTCGAGGCGATCCGCATGGTGGAGGCCGGCGTCGCGTCGGCCGCCGACATCGACCAGGCGATGGTGCTCGGCTACGGCCATCCCATGGGGCCGTTGCGCCTCACCGACCTGGTCGGGCTCGACGTGCGGCTGGCGATCGCCGACTACCTGCGCCGGGAGCTCGACCATCCGGGCTTCGAGGCGCCGGCGCTGATGCGGCGGATGGTGGCCGAGGGGAAGCTCGGCAAGAAGTCCGGCGAGGGCTTCTATCGCTGGTGAGGAAACCCCGCGGGCCGCGCGATTTTTTTTCGCCCAGGCACCGGGGTCGGGTTGGCAGGTCGGAGTCGGGCGGTGCATCATGGCGAGGAAGCGGGGGCGGCCCGAAACGCGACGGGCGCCGGGCGGCCCACGGCAAGGCCCACCGGCGCCCCTCGCGCGGCGCGCACATCACGGCGGGTACAGGGTCAAGGGCGGGTTAGGCGTG
>CAZMGG010000001.1:117058-136265 GCA_964565715.1 uncultured candidatus Brocadiaceae bacterium
GGGGGGGGGCGGGGGGGCCCCCCCCGCCGGGGGGGGGGGGCCCCCCCCCCGCCCCCCCCCCCCCCCCCCCCCCCCCGCGACGCTCACATCACGGCGTGAACAGGTTCACGTGCTGGTTCGACGTGGCGAAGTTGTTGGCCAGGTCGAGGGTCACCACCTGGCTGTACCACACCAGGCCGCCGGGCGGCACGCTGGCGAACGAGGTGACCGGCATGCTGAAGTTGCCCGCTCCGTCGGTGAAGCCCGACAGCGTGACGATCGGCGAGCCGATCAGCAGGGTGGCGATGCCCGGCAGGATGGTCGGGCCGGGCGTGTCGCTGAAGCCCACCGCGAAGAGCTGCGGGCCGGTGGCGGTGGTGACCGACAAGGTCATCGCCGAGCTCGGACCGACCTGCTCGGGCGTCAGCTGCAGGACCGCCGGCATCGGCGCCACCGGCCGCGTGCCGACCTCGACGTCGTCGAGCTGCCAGCCGCCCAGGTTGAGGCTGGCATCGGCCGCCAGGCGCCACTCGAGCTGCACCGAGGCGTTGTTGTCCGCCATCGGCAGCGCGTACTCGACGGTCTGCCAGCTGGTGTCGAGGTGGTGCGCGGTCGTCGAGTTGGCCCACACCGGGGTGCCGTTCACCGAGAACGTGGCCTGGTCGTACTGGCCCGTCTCCACCGACAGCCAGCGCTTGAACCGGACGTAGACGCCGGTGCGGCCGCTGCAGTTGATGACCGGCGAGCGCAGGTAGTAGTTGATGTTGTTGGGGTAGCGGCCGTTGCTGGTGCCGGCGCCGAGATCGGTGCCATACACGCTGGTGCCGCTGACGGCGCTGGCCGGGTCGATCCAGGTCACGCCGGTGACCGTGCTGGTCTTGCCGTTGGGTGCGCCGAGCTGCCAGTCGTCGGTGCCCGTGCCGCTGGTCCGGGCGTGGGTCCAACCGGCGGCGCCGGTGTCGAAGCGCTCGGTCCAGAACGCGGTGAACGAGCCCGAGGGCGGCACGGTCACCGCGTAGCTGATCTCGCCGCTGGCGGGCGTGCGCACCACGGTGCTGCTGCTGTGGGTGGCCTCGACGTGGTAGGCGATCGCGCCGCTGCCGATGCCCGGCAGCATGCCGCGGTAGCCGTTGCCGGCGCCGGTGGCGGCCATCACCCGGGTCTGCGGCAGGCCGCCGTTGACCGCGTAGACCAGCCGGACCTCGGTGATCGAACCGCTGCTGACCGCCGCGGCGGTGGCGTTCACCAGGCGCGGCGTGTAGCGGATCGTGGTGTCGAGCAGCGGCGTGTGGGTCACCGAGGCGACCTGCAGCTGCGGGTAGGGGATGCCCTTGGTGGTGGCCGCGGCGCTGAGCTGCGCGTAGTGCGGCACGCCGTTGTTCAGGTTGCCGTCGTCGTCGTCGGCGATGAACACCTCGCGCACGGCGTCGGCCTGGTTGGTGGCATCGGCGACGATCGAGCCGACGACGATGTCGTCGCTGATGGCGATGGCCTGGGGCGTGCCGAAGGCGGTGCGCAGGTTCTCGCGCAGGCGCCAGGCGAAGCCCATCCAGCTCTGGCCCGACGCATGCACGGTGGTCTGCGTGCCATACATGATCGTGTTGAGGCCGGTGCGGACGTAGCCGCCGTTGGTCTGGAAGTACTCGCCGACGATCGGATGGTCGACGATGTACATCCCGAGGATGTCACCCCAGCCCTCCGACAGGCCGTCGGTGGCGGTGTTGCTGATGCCGCCGAAGCGATCGTCGAGGCCGTGGCCCCACTCGTGCACGATCACGGTCGAGAACGCCGTGTTGTTGCAGGTGCCGGCGGTGGGATAGAAGTTGATCGTGTTGCCGGTGTAGTAGGCGTTGCAGGTACCGGTCCGGTTGACCGTCGGCACCACCGCGCTGGCGGTGTTCAGCTGCGAGACCCAGGTCGGGCCGACGATGCCGCGCACCCACTCGTTGGCCTGATGCACCCAGTAGTGGGTGCTGGTGTGCGCCGCCTCGGCTTGCGTGGCGCCGCTGGTGAGGATCTGCAGCGTCGCGGCGACGCCGGGCTGCACGGTGACCGTGGCCGCCGGGAAGGCGGCGGTGGGATCGGCGATCGGCGCGTTGTGGGTGCCGTCCAGGCTGTTGACCGTGATGGTCACCGGCGCGCTGATGTCGATGGTGAACTGGCCGTTCTGGTCGGTGGTGAAGGTGCCGACCGAGGGCACTGTGACCACCAGGCCGACCGCCGGGATGTTGACCAGCGCGTCGATGGCCGAACGGCCGGTGCGGGTCCAGGCCATCACGGTGACCGTGGTGGGGACCAGCGCGTTGGCCACCGGCGCCACCGTGGCGAAGTTGCCCGCCGCGTGCGCGCCAGGCGCGCAGCCGGCGAGCCCGCACTCGTGCTTGTCGTTCTGGAAGTGCAGTGCGCGGCCGTTCTGGGCGTCGATGTACCAGCGGCCGATGGGGCCCTGACCCGCTGCGTCGACGTTGCTCACCGGCACCTCCCAGGCGAGGAAGAACGGTGCGGCCTGCGGCGAATGCGTGTCGCCCCAGATCACCAGCCGGATCGGCTTCTTCTGGCCCGGCTGCGGCACGCCGGTGGGCTGCTGGTCCAGCGCCAGCCAGGCGCGGGTCTCGGCCTCCTGCTCGCCGATGCGCGGTTTGGTGTCGAAGTCGGCGGCGATCGGCCAGGCGGTGCTGCCCAGCATCGCGATCACGCCCTTCATGTTGACCCGCACGTCGGCGCGGCCGCCGATGCACGGGATGCCGCGGAAGTGCTGGTCGAACTTGAACGACCAGGTGCGGCCCATGCGGGCGCCGATCGACTCGACGAAGTCGGAGGCGCCCAGCCCGAGCAGGTCGGCGTGGTCGTCGAGCGCCTGCAGTGCGTGCCGGCGGGCCTCGACCAGCGAGTTCTCGCGCCAGCCGTCGATCGGCAGACCGTCGCCGAAGATGGCGCGCGGCGTCTCGGTGGCGGGGTGCCACTGCACCTGCCAGTGGCCGCCGACGCGTTGTTCGAACGCGTGGAACTGCTTGGTGGTCGGAGTGGGAACGAGCGGGACAGCCTGGATGGGATCCTGGGCCAAGGCCGCGGACGCCACCATCAGGCCGACGAGCGGCGTGAGGAGTCGCATTGAGGAGGGGAGGAGCCGGAAGGGGCGCGCCGGCGGGCGTTCGAGGCGCGTGGGCAGGGGGGGCGCCAGGAACGGCGGGTAGCTTGCCGTCCCCATCGGACCTGTCAATCGCTGTGGGGCGCAAGCGCCCCCGTGCCGGCGGGCCTACCGGCCGGTGGTGCCGGCCGGTGCCGGCCGCTTCGCCAGGGTCTCGCACCGCTCCCGGACGAAGGCCAGGGCCGGCCCGGTCACGACGTCCCGCGGGGTGCCGATCCGCAGCAGGTAGCTGACGTGGCCTTCCCCGGGCAGGACCTGGTGGCGGAAGGGCGCACCGACCTCCCGCAGCCGCGCCACCATCTGCTCGTTCTGTTCGCCGAGGCCCGCCATGTCCCGCTGCGCCCAGAGCAGGAACATGGGCGGCAGCGCGGCGGCGGTGGCCCGGTCCGGCAGGGTGAGCGGCGACGCCTTGGCGCGGACCTCCGGGTCGCGGCCGAAGATGCCGTCGAAGGCGAACAACGGCGGGCGGACGTCCATCGGCCCCGACAGGGGGATGCAGCCCTTGACCAGGCCCTTCTGCGCGCCGGCCTGCTGCAGCCAGGACGGATCCAGGCTCAGCAGCGAGATCAGGTGGCCCCCCGCCGAATGCCCCATCAGGAAGATGCGGTCCGGGTCGCAGCCGTGCCGGCGGGCGATGCCGTGCAGGAAGACCAGGGCCCGGGCGCAGTCCTGCACGTGGGCCGGATGCTGCACCATCGGCGTGAGCCGGTAGTTGATCACCGCGCAGGCGACGCCCTGGCGGGCGATGGCCCGGCCGACGTGCCGGTGCTGCTCCTTGCTGCCACCGATCCAGGCGCCGCCGTGCACGAACATGACCAGCGGCAGCAGCGGCGCGTCGGCGGCCCGCTGCGGCAGGTAGAGGTCGAGCCGGTTGCGCCTGGCGTCGGCGGAGAAGCCTTCGGCGTACTGCAGGTCGTCCTCGACGGAGAAGGCGGGCGCCGGCGGCGCCGGCGTGGGCGCCGGGGCGGGCGTGGGCGTGCTGGTCTGCGCCGGCAGGGCGGCGGTGGCCAGCAGGAGGGCCGCGAGCCAGCCGTTCACGAGGCGTCGTAGGCCTGACGCAGCCATCCGATCACCTCCTGGTCCACGTCGGCCACGTTCTCGAGGCGAACGCGGTGGCTGACCATCGAATTGAAGCTGCCCGAGGCCTCCAGCCGGCCGGCGGCGGGCACGCCCTTCAGGTTGATGCCAAGGTCCAGCCGCGTCGCCGTGCTGGGTTGGATCAGCGCGAACTGCTTGCTGCGGCGCAGGCTGACGTAGGCCTTCTTCGGCGCCACCTCGACGTCGGCGCCGAACGTCCGCACCGCCGCCAGCAGCGCGTCGTGGATGGGCCGCAGGCCGGCCTTCTTGCCCGAGTACTGCTCCGTCACCAGGTCGCCCGCGTCCGCCGCCGAGCCGGCGTCGCTCTGCAGCGCCTTGTGTGCCACCAGGTTGGCGAAGCCGTGGCCCATGCCATGGTCGCCCTTCAGCAGCTTGACGATCTCGCCGTGCTTGCCGAGGCCGCTGCGGCCGACGATCGCGAGCCATTGCTCCAGGGACTTGCCGGTCTTCTCCGGCAGGTTGGCGATCATGCTCGCCGTCATCTCTTCGGGGGTGGCCATGGGTCGCAGGGTAACCGAAGGGGCGCGGGCCGGCGAACGCCCGGCTACGCTGTCCCGCCACCCCAACCCGGAGTCGCCGTGATCTGCCACCGCATCGCCCTGCCGTTCGTCGCCATCGCCCTCGCCGGCGGCCTCCCAGCCCAGGCCCAGTTCCTGGCGCCCACGCGGCCGCCGATGCCGGCGGACAACGCCCCCGAGTTCAAGCTCGCCGTGGGCGACGTCGATGGCGACGGCTTCCCCGACCTCGTCTGCGCCAACATGGGCGGCACCATGCCGGGCACCCAGAACACGCTCTACCTGAACGATCGCGCCGGCGGCTTCGTCGACGTGACCGCCACCCACCTGCCGCAGGTGGTGGACTGGAGCGGCGCCGTGGCGCTCGGCGACGTCGACGGCGACGGCGACCTCGACATCTTCTTCGGCAACCAGGCCAGCCAGCCCAGCACGCTCTACCAGAACGACGGCACCGGCCGCTTCACCGACGTCACCGGCGCGCAGCTGCCGTTCCTGGCCCGGACCATCTACTGCGCGAAGTTCGTCGACATCGACGGCGACCGGGATCTGGACCTGGTGGCGCGGGAGAGGATCCTGCAGAACGACGGCCGGGGCTTCTTCACCGACGTCACCAGCACGCACTCGCCGAACGCCTCGATCAACGCCTGGGGCATGGCGGTGGGGGACGTCGACGGCGATGGCGATCAGGATGTCCTGTTCGGCATCAACTCGACCACGGTGGCGCCGGTGCTGTGGCTGAACAACGGCCTCGGCGTGTTCACCGACGCCGGCGCCAACCTGCCCGGCCCGATCTACGTCGCCGGCGACTTCACCCTGGCCGACATCGACTGGGACGGCGACCTCGACGTGTTCCTGCAGTCCTACGCCCGGCCCAGCCAGCTGTGGCGGAACAACGGCCAGGGCGTGTTCACCAACGTGTCGGCCACCCAGATCCCGGCGATCCAGGAGTTCACCTACTCGTCGGCGATGGCCGACATGGATGGCGACGGCGACCCCGACATCGTCCTGTTCAACGGCGCCAACGTCGCCGGCCAGACGCGGCTGCTGCGCAACGACGGCACCGGCGTGTTCGTCGACGCGCCGGGCGCCGTGGCGCCGGCGATCATGAACTCGACCTGCGGCGCGCTGGCCGACCTGGATCGGGACGGCGACCTCGACATCGTGTTCGGCAACTGGAACGCGCAGAACGCGGTGTGGCTGAACCTGCACCGGCAGGGGCATGCGCCGCAGGCGCCGATGATCGGCGCCACCTGGACGGTGGACTGGTACTCGCGGCCGGGCTACGGCCCGTCGGTGGCGGTGCTGCCGTTCCTGAGCGTGCAGCCGCCGACGCCGCTGACCGCGTTCCCGCCCTACGGCTTCAGCCTCGTCCCGCCGGCCTCGGCGGTGGTCGGCGCGCTGGGGATCACCGGCGCCGCCAGCGGCCACCATGCGATGACCGTGGCGGTGCCGAACAACCCGGGCCTGGTGGGCCTCGCGCTGCTGCTGCAGGGGCTGGTGGTGGAGGACGCCTGGACGCTGCGCCTCACCAACACGCTGGTGGACCGGGTCCGGTAGGCGCGGCGCCGCGTTTCCGCGACTGCGGCCCATCGGCGGCCGCGCGCGGCCCGTAATCTGGCCCGCCATGGTCCGCCCTCTCCTCCGCGTCGCGTCGCTGCTGGCGTTCGCCGCCCTCCTGCCGGCCCAGCAGGCCGTCCCCAGCCCCGTCGACTTCCTCGGCAAGGAGGTCGGCGCCGACCACTACCTCTGCAACTGGACCGACATGCTGCGCTACTTCCGCGCCGTCGATGCGGCGTCGGACCGGCTGGAGCTGCACGAGATCGGCCCGTCCGGCTACGGCCAGACGATGCACATGGCGGTGATCACCTCGCCGCAGAACCACGCCCGCCTGCAGGAACTGCGGCAGATCAGCACCCGGCTGGCGCGGGCCCGGGACGCCGAGCCGGCGGTGGCGCGGGAACTGGCGGAATCGGGTCGGGCGGTGGTCTGGATCGACGCCGGCCTGCACGCCACCGAGGTGATCGCCGGCCAGAACATCATCGAACTGGTCTGGCAGATGTGCTCGCGCGACGACCAGGAGGTGCGGCGCATCCTCGACGAGGTGGTGCTGCTGGCCTGCCCGGTCAATCCCGACGGCCTGGAGATGGTGGCCAACGCCTATGCCGCCACCGGCAGCACCTCGACCCCGGTGCTCTACCAGCGCTACTGCGGCCACGACAACAACCGCGACTTCTACGCCGTCAACACCCGCGAGTCCGAGAACGTCAGCCGCGTGCACTACATCGACTGGTGCCCGCAGATCGTCTACAACCATCACCAGACGGCGCCGGCGGGGACGATCATCTTCACGCCGCCGTTCCGCGATCCGCACAACTACAACGTCGACCCGATGGTCGTGCGCGGGATCGGCACCGTGGCGGCGCACATGCACCAGCGCTTCGCCTTCGAGGGCAAGCCCGGCGTCATCTCGCGCAACGGCGCGCCCTACTCGGGCTGGTGGAACGGCGGCCTGCGCACCACCAACTACTTCCACAACATCATCGGCATCCTGACCGAGTCGTTCGGCCGGCCCGAGCCGACCCGCATCCGGCCGTCCCTGGAGCGGCGGCTGCCCGACGGCGACCACCCCGACGCGGTGCCCGAGCAGGTCTGGCACGCGCGGCAGACCATCGAGTACCTGCAGACCGCCAACTTCGCGATCCTCGACTACGCGTCGCGCTACCGTCGCGAGTTGCTGCAGGGCATCTGGCGGATGGGCCGCAACTCGATCGAGCGCGGCAGCCGCGACCACTGGACGGTGACGCCGAAGCTGGTGGCGGCGGCGAAGCTGCGCGAGGACCCGGAGTCGGTGTTCCGCGACCCGCTCCTGCGCGATCCGCGGGCCTACCTGCTGCGCCCCGACCGCGGCGACTTCGGTGCGGCGGTGCGCCTCATCCAGGCCCTGCAGAAGAGCGGCATCGAGGTGCACCGGGCCACCGCCGCGTTCCGCCACGGCGGCGTCGCCTATCCCGCAGGCACCCTGCTGGTGCGCTGCGACCAGGCCTTCCGGCCCCACGTGATCGACCAGTTCGAGCCGCAATGGCACCCGGACGACTTCCGCGACGGCAAGCCGGTGCCGCCCTACGACGCGGCGGGCTGGACCATGGCGCTGCAGTGCGACGTGCACGTCGATCGCACCTTCGAGCCGGTGGACGGTCCGTTCGCGGAGCTGCCGCTCGGCGAACTGGTGGCCCGCGCGCCGGTCGAGGTCCCGGCCAGCGCCACCGGCTGGACGCTGGATCCGCGCGACAGCGACACGGTGCCGACGGTGAACCGGCTGCTCGGCGCCGGCGTGGCGGTGTCGCAGGCGACCAGCGCGCCGTTCGCCTTCCACGTGCCGGCCAGCGCCCGCGACGCCTTGGCCACGGCGGCGGCGCAGACCGGCGTGCGGCCGGTGGCGGGCGCGGCGCCGGCCGGCGCGCGGTCCCTGCGGCAGCCCCGGGTCGGCCTGTTCGACGTCTACGGCGGCCACATGCCCACCGGCTGGGATCTGTGGGTGCTGGAGCGCTACGGCTTCCCGGTGCGGCAGGTCTGGGGCGCGCGCATCGCGAGGGGCGACCTGAAGGCCGAGTTCGACGTGCTGGTGTTCCACACCGGCCTGCCGGGCGGCCGCGACCTGAGCCGGATGGGACGCGGCGGCGGCCGCGACGAGGACAGCCGCGACAAGCTGGCGGCGGCGCTGCCCGCCTTCGAGGACTGGAGCAACCTCGCCGAGCGCGCCGAGCGGCTCACCGGCGAGAACTCGCTGGACCACCTGAAGGCCTTCGTCGAGCAGGGCGGCACGCTGGTGGCGCTGGAGGGCGAGTGCGACAAGGTGATCCGGCACTGGGACCTGCCGATCAAGGTCGGCACGCACGTGCCGGGCGACAACGGCGGCGAGGAACGCCGCACGCGCCGCGAGGAGTTCTACGTGCCGGGGTCCCTGCTCGGCATCGAGGTCGACACGGCGCATCCGCTGGCGGCGGGCATGCGCGCGGACTGCGCGGTGATGTTCAACAACGACTGCGTGGTGATGGAGGTGACCGCGCCGCGGCCCGGCATCGAGGTGGTGGCGCGCTACCGCAACATCGACACGCTGGCGTCGGGGTGGGCGGTCGGCGAGGAGTTCCTGGCCGGCAAGGCGGCGGTGGTGTCGGTGCAGGTCGGCAAGGGGCGGCTCGTGCTGTGCGGCGCCGACACGACCTACCGGGCGCAGCCGGTCAACACGTTCCGCTTCCTGTTCCACGCCGCGCTGGGCGCGGGCGCCCGCTAGAACGCCGTAACTATATTCTGGAAATATAGTTGTGGATTCTGCCGGGGGGCGGATGCGCCCTCTTCCCCGGGCAATGGACCTACGTGTCCGTATTTCCCGCCGCCCGCCCGGCGCCTCGAATCGGCCCCGTCGTACCGATTCGGAGGCGTTCGTGACCAAGGTTGCTGGCTGGACGGTGCGGGCTCCGCGCGAGCCCATGGTGCTGGAGGAGCGGACCGAGACGCCGGGGCCCGGCGAGGTCCTGGTCCAGGTCGCCGGCTGCGGCATCTGCCACACCGACCTCGGCTTCTGGTGCGAGGGCGTGCCGACGCGGGCGGGCCTGCCGCTGACGCTGGGCCACGAGATCAGCGGCACCGTGGTGGCCACAGGGCCCAGGGCCGAACGCTGGCTCGGCGAGGCGGTGGTGGTGCCGGCGGTGCTGCCGTGCGGCGAGTGCGCGGCCTGCCGCGCCGGGCGCGGCGCGGTCTGCCCGACCCAGGTCTTCCCCGGCAACGACGTGCATGGCGGCTTCGCCAGCCACGTGCGGGTGCCCGCCCGCGGGCTGTGCGCGGTGCCCGATCTCGGCGACCCGCGCCGCAATCCGGCGGGCGTCGACCTCGCCACGCTGTCGGTGGTGGCCGACGCGGTGACCACGCCGTTCCAGGCGATCCACCGCAGCGGCCTCGACGAGGGCGACCTCGCCATCGTCGTCGGCGCCGGCGGCGTCGGCGGTTTCGCCGTGCAGATCGCGGCTGTGCGCGGCGCGCGGGTGGTGGCGATCGACGTCGATCCGGCGCGCCTGGAACTGGCGCGGGCGCACGGTGCCGCCGAGGCGTGGAACGCCCGCGAGATGGACTTCCGCGCGCTGAAGAAGGCCGTGCGCGGCTTCGCCGGCGACCACCAGGTGCCGCCGTTCCGCTGGAAGATCTACGAGTGCAGCGGCACGGCGCCGGGGCAGGGCACCGCGTTCGGCCTGCTCGAGCACGGCGGCTACCTGTCGGTGGTCGGCTTCACGCCGGACAAGGTGGAGGTGCGCCTGTCCAACCTGATGGCGTTCGACGCCACCGTGCAGGGCAACTGGGGCTGCCTGCCGGAGCACTACCCGGCGGCGCTGGATCTGGTGCTGCGCGGCCAGGTGGCGCTCCTGCCGTTCGTCGAGCAGCGACCGCTGGCGGCCATCAACGACGCCTTCGCCGACGTGCGCGACAGGCGCGCGCGGGCCCGCATCGTCCTCTGCCCGGAGTGATTTCCATGGAGTTCAAGAACCACGATCTGGTCGCCGCCACCGCCCATCCGGGCATCCGCATCGAACCACTGCCGGTGAGGGATCCGGCCGGCGTCGTCGTGCCGGGCCTGCATCAGACCCGCATCGCGCTGGACAACCCGCAGCAGCTCAACTCCTACACCACCGAGATGGTGAAGGGGGTGATCCTCGGCATGCGGGCGGCGAGCAACGACCGCGCCTGCGTGGCGGTGGTGTTCACCGGCACCGGCACCCGCGCGTTCTGCACCGGCGGCAACACCAGGGAATACGCCGAGTACTACGCCGGCCGGCCCGAGGAGTACCGGCAGTACATGCGGCTGTTCAACGACATGGTCAGCGCGATCCTGCACTGCGACAAGCCGGTGATCAATCGCGTCAACGGCATGCGCATCGCCGGCGGCCAGGAGATCGGCATGGCCTGCGACTTCTCGGTGGCGCAGGACCTGGCGCTGTTCGGCCAGGCCGGGCCGAAGCACGGCAGCGCGCCGGACGGCGGCAGCACCGACTTCCTGCCGCT
Organism: uncultured candidatus Brocadiaceae bacterium; assembly: GCA_964565715.1. Lineage (GTDB taxonomy): Bacteria > Planctomycetota > UBA1135 > UBA1135 > UBA2386 > CAZMGG01. Next base: position 127,850 of record CAZMGG010000001.1, read on the forward strand.
GTTCGTCGGCGCCGAGAAGGCGATGGAGAGCTGCACGCTGTGCCGGCAGTGGAGCGCGCACCAGGCGCTGCGGATCGGCCTGCTGACGGCGCTGGTGCCGGCGCTGAAGGTCGACGGCCGGTTCGTGCCGAACCCGCTGGTGGTCACCGACCGCTACCTGGACGAGTGCGGACGGATCGCGCACGGCGACTTCCTGCAGGGCGAGGCGAAGGCGCGCGGCAAGGCGCTGCTGGCCCGCGGCGAGGTGGACCTGTCGCTGCTCGACCAGGAGGTGGACCGGCTGGTGACGGCGCTGGCGATGACGATGCCGGGCTGCCTCAGCAAGACCGTGGAGTCGGTGCGCAAGCACAAGCTCGCCCATTGGGACCGGAACCGCGAGACCAACCGCGCCTGGCTGGGGCTCAACATGATGACCGAGGGCCGGGCCGGCTTCCGCGCCTTCAACGAGGGCAGCAAGGAATGCCGGGAGCCGGACTTCCTGCTGCTGCGGCGGCGGCTGGCCGAGGGCGCGGCGTGGGGGCCGGAGCTGACGGAGGAGATCCTGTGGCAGGCGCACGGCCGGGAGCCCGCGGGCCATGGTGCGTGAGGTGAAGACGGCGGTGCGCGTGCGGGCGCTGTGCGCCGGCGACCGCGCCGAGGTCGAGCGCATCGACCGCGGCCATCGCGGGCGGGCGGAGCCGGGCTACTGGGACCCGGTGTTCGCGCGCTTCCTGGCCGGCGGTGACGGCAGCGCGGGCACCGTCGGCTTCGGCGCCGCAGACGCGGGCGGGCGGCTGCAGGGCTTCGTGCTGGCCGAGGTGCGGGACTTCGAGTTCGGCAGCGAGCCCTGCGGCTGGGTGTTCGCCGTTGGCGTCGATCCGGCGGCGGAACGGACCGGCGTGGGCACGGCGCTGCTGCGGGCCGCGCTGCGCGCGCTGGCCGACCGCGGCGTGACCCACGTGCGGACCATGGTGGCGCGCACCGACGTGCCGCTGCAGGCCTTCTTCCGCGCCGCGGGCTTCGCCGGCGGACCCTTCGTCGAACTGGAGCTGGCATTGCCGGCAGGAGCCGTGTCATGACCGCCGCGTCGTCCCCGCTCGCCATCGACCGGCTGGAGAACGGGCGCCTGTGGGTGCTGCGGCTGGCTCGGCCGAAGGCCAACGTCATCGATGGCGCGATGACCGCGGCGCTGCGGCAGGCGTTCCGCGCGGCCAAGGAGGAGCCGGCGCTGGCGGCGGTGGTGCTCTGCGCCGATGGCCCGCACTTCTCGTTCGGCGCCAGCGTGCAGGAGCACCTGCCCGAGCAGGTGGGGTCGATGTTGCGCGAGTTCCACGGCCTGTTCGCCGACATCACCGATGCCGGCGTGCCGGTGCTGGCGGCGGTGCGCGGCCAGTGCCTCGGCGGCGGGCTGGAGGTGGCCGCGTTCGCGCACCGCCTGTTCGCGGCGCCGGACGCGAAGCTCGGCCAGCCGGAGATCGCGCTCGGCGTGTTCGCGCTGGTGGGCTCGCTGTGGCTGCCGCGGCGGATCGGCCGCGGCGCCGCCGAAGACCTGTGCCTGTCGGGCCGCACGATCGGCGCCGACGAGGCGCTGCGCCTCGGCCTGGTCGACGCGGTGGCGCAGGACCCCGACGCGGCGGCGCTCGGCTACGCCCGCGAGCACCTGCTGCGCCACTCCGCCAGCAGCCTGCGGCACGCGGTGCGGGCGGTGCGCGGTCACGCCACCGCGGCGTTCCTGCGTGAGCTGGCCGAGGTCGAGCGGGCCTACCTGCACGGCCTGATGGCCACGGCCGACGCGGCGGAGGGCATCCGTGCCTTCCTCGACAGGCGATCACCACAGTGGAGGCACTCGTGAGCAAGGCGATCCTGGACCGGGCCGAAGGCCTCTACCGTGACCTGCGCTTCCAGGCGGTGCGCGACTGGAAGGCGCGCACCGGCGGCCTGGCGGTCGGCTTCCTGCCGGTCTACGTGCCGCGCGAGCTGCTGGACGCCATGGGCATCCTGCCGGTGGGCGTGATCGGCGCCGGCGACGACCTGGAGATCATCCGCGGCGACGCGTTCTACCAGTCCTACATCTGCCACCTGCCGCGCTCGGTGATCGAACTGGGCCTGAACGGCGCGCTGGACTGCCTGGACGGCATGCTGTTCCCCGCCACCTGCGACGTGATCCGCAACCTGTCGGGCATGTGGCAGATGCAGTTCCCGGACAAGTATGCGCACTACCTGGACGTGCCGCAGGACTTCAGCCCGGAGATGGGCGGCGCGTTCTACCGGCACGAGCTGGAGGAGATCGCGGCGGCGTTGCAGGCGCGCGGTGCGAAGCCATTGACGCCGGCGGCGCTGCGGGCCTCGATCGCCCGCTACAACGAGAACCGGGCGTTGATCGAGGGGCTCTACGCGCTGCGGCGGCAGCAGCCGTGGAAGGTGCCGACCGCCGAGCTGTACCTGCTGCTGCGCGCGGGCCTGGTGCTGCCGGTCGACGAGCACAGCGCGATGCTGCGCGACTACCGGCAGGCGGTGCTGCAGGACGGGACGCGCAAGAGCATGGACCAGGCCAGGGTGCTGCTGGCGGGCTCGTTCTGCGAGCAGCCGCCGCTCGGGCTGATCGTGACCCTCGAACGGTCCGGCTGCTACATCGTCGACGACGACTTCGTGCAGGTGCAGCGCTGGATCCGCGGTGACGTGCGCCAGGATGGCGACGATCCGCTCGGCGACCTGGTGGACGCGTATCTGACCCAGGGCGTCGCCAGCGCGATCCGCTACATCGACGAGGGCGTGAAGGGCCAGGAGCTGGTGGCGCGCGTGCGGCATTCCGGCGCCGAGGGCGTGATCTTCTGCGCGCCGAGCTTCTGCGATCCGGCCCTGCTCGACCAACCCATGATGGTGACCGCCATGGATCGCGCCGCCGTGCCGTGGACGGCCTTCAAGTACTCGGAGAACACCGGGCAGTTCCAGGTGATCCGCGAGCAGGCGGGCACCTTCGCCGATTCCATCAAGCTGTGGAGCGAATGACCATGAGCACCGGGACCCCCGCCGCCGTCCACAAGGACCAGAGCCAGGAGCGGCAGAAGCGGATGATCGCCGAGCACTTCACCCGGTTGAGCCAGGCGGCGGACCGCGGCGAGAAGTGCGCCTACACCTTCGTGCCGGGCAACCTCACCGAGCTGCTGCACAGCTTCGACGTGCTGCCGGTGCTGCCGGAGATCAACGCCCTGCAGTCGGGCATGCGCGGCAAGTCGCGCGACTACATCGCGCTGGCCGAGAAGCTCGGCCACAGCGAGGACGTCTGCACCTACGTCAAGTGCGACATCGGCATGCTCAAGTCGGGCAACGTCGGGCCCACCGGCGAGCGGCTGCCGGATCCGGACCTGCTGCTGCTGTCCTACACCGGCTGCTTCACCTTCCTGAAGTGGTTCGAGCTGCTGGCGCAGGAGTACGACGCGCCGGTGGCGATGCTGCACGTGCCCTACCAGGGCGATGGCGTGATCACGGACTCGATGCGGCGCTACGTCGTCGACCAGCTCAGGAAGAAGGTCATCCCGGCGCTCGAGCGCATCTCCGGCAAGGCCTACGACGAGGACCGGCTGAGGGAACTGCTGGCGCGCTCGGCGCAGGCGGAGAACGACCTGGTCTGGGTGCTGGAGACCGGCAAACGGCGGCCGTCGCCGATCGACGCCTACTTCGGCGGCGTCTACTACATCGGCCCGATCTTCACGGCGTTCCGCGGCACCCAGGACGCGGTGGACTACTACCGCGAGCTGCGCGCCGAGATCGAGGAACGCATCGCCCAGGGCAAGGGCCCGGTCACCCCCGACGGCGAGATCGACAACGAGCGCTATCGCATCGTGGTCGAAGGGCCGCCCAACTGGACCAGCTTCCGCCAGTTCTGGCAGATGTTCGCCGAGGAGGGCGCGGTGGTGGTGGCCTCGACCTACACCAAGGTCGGCGGCGTCTACGACAACGGCTTCCGCCACGATCCGGACCGGCCGCTGGAGAGCCTCGCCGAGTACTGCATGGGCTGCTACACCAACCTCAACCTGCCGACCCGCGTGCAGATGCTGTCGCGCTACGTGCAGGACTACGCGGCCGACGGCTTCCTCATCAACTCGGTGAAGAGCTGCAACAGCTTCAGCGCCGGCCAGCTGATGATCCTGCGCGAGGTGGAGCAGCGCACCGGCCGGCCCGGCGGCTTCATCGAGAGCGATCTGGTGGATCCGCGCTACTTCTCGGCCAGCAACATCAAGAACCGGCTGGAGTCGTACTTCCAGATGATCGAGCAGCGACGCTCGGGGAGCTGACATGCGCATCGACTACTCGGTCGGCATCGACCTCGGCAGCACCACCACCAAGGCGGTGGTGCTGGACGACGACCGTCGCGTGCTGGGCCGCGGCATCACCAACAGCCGCAGCAACTACGACGTCGCCTGCAAGGTGGCGTTGGGTGAGGCGCTGATCAACGCCCGCTTCGCCCTGATCGACGGCCGGCTGCAGGACCGCAACGTGCCCGAGGCGCGGCGGCGGCAGCTGCTGGCGGCCTTCGAGCTGCGCTTCCGCGAGCAGCAGTACAGGAGCCAGCTGGACGCCCTGGTGGAGCGGCTGCTGGCCCACGCCGACGCCACCGGCCTCGCCCGGCCGGTGCGCACGGCGGTGGCCGGCATCGGCGAGCTGATGACCGCCGAGGCCGGCCGGCTGTTCCAGCCCGGCAGCAGCCGCAAGAGCGACTTCTTCCGCGACCTGGCCGGCGCCCGCTACGTGGAGCTGGCGGAGGCGGCAGCCCGTGACGGCGGCTTCCCGTTCGATCGGATGGTCGGCCTCTACGACAAGGCCATCCTCGAGGTCGAGAACTCCACCGAGGCGGTCGGCACCTTCGCCGAACACGCGCGCAAGGCGCTGCCGGCCCAGGGCTCGTCCGAACTGCGCGATGCGGCCGCCGCGGTGCTGGACGTCGAGCTGTTCCAGCGCGCCAGCGTCGGCACCGGCTACGGCCGCCAGCGCCTGCCCTTCCCGGAGAAGCGCATACGCTCCGAGATCCTCTGCCACGGACTGGGCGCGCACGCCATGTTCCCGCGCACCCGCACGGTGCTCGACATCGGCGGCCAGGACACCAAGGCGATCCAGGTGGACGGGCAGGGCATCGTCACCAGCTTCCAGATGAACGACCGCTGCGCCGCGGGCTGCGGCCGCTACCTCGGCTACATCGCCGACGAGATGAACCTCGGCCTGCACGAACTGGGCCCGCTGGCCGGCAAGGCCTGCCGCACCGTCAAGATCAACTCGACCTGCACGGTGTTCGCCGGCGCCGAGCTGCGCGAGCGCCTGTCGCTGGGCGAGAAGCGCGAGGACATCCTCGCGGGCCTGCACCGCGCCATCATCCTGCGCGCCATGTCGCTGCTGGCCCGATCCGGCGGCGTGCACGACGAGTTCACCTTCACCGGCGGCGTCGCCAGGAACAGCGAGGCGGTGAAGGCGCTGCGCAGGCTGGTGGCGGAGAACTACGGCGAACGCACGATCAACATCTCGCCGGACTCGATCTACACCGGTGCGCTCGGGGCGGCGCTGTTCGCCTGGCGCGACCGCGAGCCGGCCGAGGCGCACGAGGAGGTGATCGCATGAGTCCGTCCGGAGCCATGTGGACCGCCGGCATCGACGTCGGCAGCTCGGCCATCAAGGTGGCGGTGCTGCACGACCACGGCGACCGGGCCGAGCTGCGGGGCCAGGTGGTCGAACGCCTGCGCCGCCGCGAGCCCCTGGAGATCGTCGACGGCGCCCTCGACCAGGCCCTGCAGCAGGCCGCCATCCGCCGCGACCAGCTCGGCTACATCGCCACCACCGGCGAGGGCGAGAAGGTCGCCTGCCGCACCGGCCACTTCTACGGCATGACCACCCACGCCCGCGGCGGGCTGTTCCTCGACCCGGCGGCGCGGGCGGTGGTCGACATCGGCGCCCTGCACACCCGAGCGGTGCTGATGGACGAGCATGCCAAGGTGCTCGGCCATCGCATGACCAGCCAGTGCGCGTCGGGCAGCGGCCAGTTCCTCGAGAACATCTGCCGCTACCTCGGCGTCACCATCGACGAGATCGGGCCGCTGTCGCTGCAGGCCGACCAGCCCGAGGTGTGCAGTTCGATCTGCGCCGTGCTGGCCGAGACCGACGTCATCAACATGGTCTCGCGCGGAATCTCGATCCCGAACATCCTGAAGGGCATCCACCTGTCGATGGCGGGCCGCTACGTGCGCCTGCTCACCTCGGCGGGCGCCCGCGGCCCGGTGCTGATCACCGGCGGCCTGGCCCGCGACGCGGGCCTGCTGGCGGCGATGCGCGAGATCGCCGCCGAGCAGAAGACCAGCGTCGAACTGCGCACGCACGCCGACTCGCCGCTGGCCGGCGCCATCGGCGCCGCCCTGTGGGGCGCGTTCCGCGCCCGCAAGCTGGCGAGGAAGGGCGTCGCCCTGCCGACGGGGTCGCAGTGAATCCCCTGTGCTCTCTCGCCGGCCGGCGCGCCCTGGTGACCGGGTCCGCCGGCGGCATCGGCCAGGCGGTGGTCGAACTGTTCGGCCACGCCGGCGCCGAGGTGCTGAGCGTCGACCGGCCGGGGGTGCCGCCGCCGCCCGGCGTCGTGCACATGCCCTGCGACCTCGCCGACCCGCTGGCCATCGCCGCGCTCGGCAACGACCTGCCGCAGGAGCTGCACGCCGTGGTGCACTGCGCCGGCATCGCCCGCGACGGCATGCTCTGGAAGCTGCCCGTCGAGCACTGGGACGAGGTGCTGCGCGTCAACCTCGACTCGGCCTTCCACCTGCTGCGCGCCGTGCTCCCTGCCCTGCGGCGGGCCGGCTCGGGCAGCGTCGTCCTGGTCGCGTCGATCAACGGCGAGCGCGGCAAGTTCGGCCAATGCAACTACGCCGCCAGCAAGGCCGGCCTCATCGCGCTCGGCAGGAGCGCCGCCCGCGAGTTCGGCGCCTTCAAGATCCGCGTCAACAGCATCGCGCCGGGCTGGATCGACACGCCGATGACCGCCGACCTGCCCGCCGCGCTGCGGCAGCGGGCGTTGGACGAGACGGCGCTCGGCCGGCTCGGCACGCCCGCCGACGTGGCCGCCGCCGCCCTGTTCCTCTGCTCCGACCTCAGCACCCACGTCACCGGCCAGGTGCTGCGGGTCGATGGCGGCCAGCTCACTGCGTGATCCCGATCCTCCCTCCGAGAACGACCATGAACGAAGACCTGCAACACGACGCCGTCATCGTCCGCAACCTGCGGCCCCGGGACCTGGAGGCCGTGATCGACCTGGACGCCCGCGTCACCGGCCGCCGCCGCGCCGAGTACTTCAAGGTCAAGCTGGCGCAGGCGCTCGCCGACACCGGCGTGCAGGTCTCGCTGGCCGCCGAACTGGACGGCGCCTTCGCCGGCTTCCTGCTGTCGCGGGTCTACTACGGCGAGTTCGGCGAGGCCGAGCAGACCGCCGTGCTCGATACCATCGGCGTGCACCCCCGCTGCCGCGGCCGCGGCGTCGGCGCGGCGCTACTGCGCCAGCTCCGCCAGAACCTCACCGGGCTCGGCATCCGCTCGCTGCGCACCGAGGTCGGCTGGGACGCGCAGGAGCTGCTGCCTTTCTTCCACCGCCAGGGCTTCCGCCCGGCCGACCGCCTGTGCCTCGACCTGGACCTCGCCCACGCCCGCGCCGCCGAGGAACGGCGCGCGGCGCTCGGCTGCGAGGGCTGACCCATGCGGCTCAGCGCCCGCGGCCTCGCCGGCCTGCGCGCCGCCGAGGTCATGGCCATGGCCGGCGGACCGGTGACCGTCGGCCACATCGCCGCCCGCCACGGCCTGCGCCCGGCCACGGTCACCAAGGCCCTCCGGGCGCTCTCCCGCGCCGGCCTCGTGCACGGCCACCGCGGCGCCCAGGGCGGCTTCCGCCTGGCCCGGCCTGCCGCCGCCATCACCCTGCTGCAGGTGATCGAGGCCTGCGACCGCCCATTCGCCGCCGCGCCGCCGGCGGTCGCCGCCGATCCCCTGCAGCGTCTGTTCGCCGAGCTCGACCAGACCGCCCGCGCCACCCTGGCGGCGGTCAGCCTGGCCACCCTCCTGCGCGGAAGTGCGCAGAAAGGCCGGGCCAGCGCCCGGCGTTGCGCCCGTCCCACCGCCATGAAGACCATCATCGAGCCGTTCCGGATCAAGGCCGTCGAGCCGTTCCGCCTCACCACGCGCCCGCAGCGCGAGGCCGCGCTGCGGAACGCGCACCACAACCTGTTCCTGCTGCGCGCCGAGGACGTGATGATCGACCTGCTCACCGACTCGGGCACCGGTGCCATGAGCGCGCGGCAATGGGCGGCGCTGATGACCGGCGACGAGAGCTACGCCGGCTGCAGTTCGTTCTACGAGCTGGAGCAGGTCGTGCGCGACCTCACCGGCTACCGCCACGTGTTCCCGGTGCACCAGGGCC
>CAZMGG010000002.1:0-111835 GCA_964565715.1 uncultured candidatus Brocadiaceae bacterium
TAGCGTGCGCCGGTGATCCCCACCGAACTCGTCGGCAGCGCCAGGGTGCCGGGCCAGGGCGGCGAGCTGCGCTGCTTCCGGCACGATCGTGACTTCACGATCTACGTCGACGGTATCGAGCTGATGAGCACACGGGTGTTCGGCTCCGAGCAGGCGCTCGCCGAACTGGCGATCGGACGCCGCGGCGTCGCACATGCCACGCGGATCCTGGTCGGCGGCCTCGGCATGGGCTTCACCCTGGCCCGCGTCCTGGAGCTGTGCGGGCCGGCGGCGGTGGTCGAGGTCGCCGAGCTGGTGCCCGAGGTCGTCGACTGGAACCGCCGGCTGTTCGGCCACTGCGCCGGCCATCCGCTGCACGATCCGCGCACCCACCTGATCGTCGGCGACGTGCGGCACGTGCTGGCGCAGGCCAGCCAGAGCCACGACGTCATCCTGCTCGACGTCGACAACGGCCCCGAGGGGATCTCGCACCGCGACAATGCGGCCCTCTACGCCGAGGACGGCCTGCGCACGGCGCGGGCGGCCCTGCGGCCCGGCGGCGTGCTGGCGGTCTGGTCGGGGCACGACGATCCGGCCTTCGAGCGGCGGTTGCGGCGCACGGGCTTCCAGGCGGTCCGCCATCGCGTGCGCGCGCGGCGCACCAAGGGGCCCTGGCGCACCATCTGGGTGGCGACGCTGCCACCGCCGGGGCCTTCGCCCTAGACTCCGCGCCCGATGACCGGCCCGGACCCCGGCCTCGGCCTCGACCTGGAGATCGATCCCAACCAGCAACGCCTGCTCGCCCTCGGGGCGGTCCGGGGTGGGCGTTCGCTCCACCGCGAGATCCGATCGCAGCCGCTGCCGGCGGCGCTGCGCGAACTGGACGCGTTCGCCAGCGGCGCCCCGTTCGTCTACGGCCACAACATCTGGTGGCACGACCTGCCGTGGCTGCAGCAGCAGGGCGGCGCCTCGACGATCCTCGGCCTGCCGGCCGTCGACACGCTGGCGCTGTCGGCCATCGCCTTCGCCGAACACCCCTATCACGCGCTGTTCAAGGCCTACAAGCCGGTCCGTGGGTCGCGCAATGACCCGGTCGGCGATGCCGAGGCCGCAGGGCAGCTCCTGCAGGACGCGGCAGCCCGGCTGCGCCAGCTCGCCGATGCCGACCCGCGGTTCGGTCGCCTGCAGCATTCCCTGGCGCTGCTCGCCGCCGCGGCCGTGTCGCAACAGGCGGAGGCGGGCATGGCGCGGTTCCTCACCGCCATCGCGCCGCCATCCACCGACAGCGAGGCAGACCTGCTCGCCTTCGCGCGTGGGCGGGCCTGCGCCACGGCGATCCAGGGCCTGCTGCCGCTCCACCGCCAGACCGCCGAGACGCAGCTCCTGCTCTGGCTGGCGGTCGGCTGGCTGCGGGTGGCCGGCGACGCCGCCACGATCTCCTGCTCGGTGCCGCAGCCGTGGCTACGCGCCCAGTTCCCGGCCCTGTCACGGTTCCTGCACACGCTACGCGACCAGCCCTGCCGAGCCCCCGGCTGCGAATGGTGCCGCAACGTCCACGACGCCCGGAGCCAGCTCCGCCGCTGGTTCGGCTTCGACGACTTCCGTCCGGAGCCGACGCTGCCCGATGGCACGCCCGCCCAGCGCGCCATCGTCGAGGCCGGCCTGCGCGACGAGCCGATGCTGGCGCTGCTGCCGACCGGCGGCGGCAAGTCGCTGTGCTTCCAGCTGCCGGCGATCGCCCGCTATCAGCGGCGTGGGTGTCTCACCATCGTCATCTCGCCCCTGCAGGCGCTGATGCACGACCAGGTCGACAACTTCCGGCGCAAGACCGGCACCACCTGCGCCGTCGCGCTGACCGGCCGGCTCACGCCGCCGGAACGGCGCGACGCGCTGGACGCGGTGCGGATGGGCGACGCCGGCGTCCTCTACGTGTCGCCGGAGCAGCTGCGCAACCGCAGCTTCCGCCGCACGATCGAGCTGCGCGAGATCGGCGCCTGGGTGTTCGACGAGGCCCACTGCCTCTCCAAGTGGGGTCACGACTTCCGGCCCGACTACCTCTACGCCGCGCGCTTCATCCGCGAGCACAGCGAGGCCCGGCGCCTGCCGCCGCCGCCGATCGTGTGCGTCACCGCCACCGCCAAGCCCGAGGTGCGCGACGAGATCCTGGCCCACTTCCGGACCGAACTGCGGCAGGAGCTGCGGGTGTTCGACGGGCACGCCGAACGGCCGAACCTGGGCCTGCGGGTGGAGGCGGCGGCGGGCCCGGCGCGCCTGCAACGGCTGGCGGAGCTGGTGCAGGCCCAGCTCGCGGCGGCGCCGACCGGCAGCTGCCTCGTCTACACCGCCACCCGACGGCATGCCGAGGACTGCGCGGCGTGGCTGGCCCACCAGGGCATCCCGGCGGAGGCCTTCCATGCCGGTCTCGAAGACCCGCGCAAGAAGGAGGTGCAGGAACGCTTCCTCGCCGGTGACACGCGCGTGGTCTGCGCCACCAACGCGTTCGGCATGGGCATCGACAAGCCGGACATCCGGCTGGTGGTGCACTTCGAGGTGGCCGGCAGCCTGGAGGCCTACGTGCAGGAGGTGGGCCGCGCCGGCCGCGACGGCCGCCCGGCGGCCGCCGTGCTGCTCTACGAGCCGGCCGACGTCGAGACGCAGTTCCGCCTCGCGGCCAGCTCCCGCCTCGACCTGCGCGACCTGCGTTCCATCCTGCGCCGCGTGCACAAGCTGGCGCGGCGCCCGCGCGGCGTGGCGGCGAGCGCCGAGGCGCCTCGTGAGGCCGTCTGCACGACCGGCGAGATCCTCCGCGACAACGAGGTCGCCGACCGCATCGATCCCGGCGACCGCAATGCCCCCACCCGCGTGGTCACGGCCATCGCCTGGCTGGAGCGCGGGAAGTTCCTGCGCCGCGAGGAGAACGCCACCACGTTGTTCCAGGGCGCGCCGAAGGTGCGGTCCATGGCCGAGGCGGAACAGCGCATCGCCGCGCTCGACCTGCCCAACCGCAAGGCCCAAGCCTGGCTGGCGATCCTGGAGCGGCTGCTGGCCCAAGGCCCCGACGAAGGCCTGTCGTCGGACGACTTCCTGGGTCTGGGCTGCGTCGCCGAGATGGTGGGCCAGGTCGGCGCCGCCCAGGAGGGGCGCGCCATCCTGCGCACGTTGCTGGAGATGCAGCAGGCCGACCTGCTCACGCGCGGCATGCACATGACCGCCTGGGTGCGGCAGGGGGTGAAGAGCCCGTCGGCCGAGCGCCTGGCGGCTGCCGTGCGCCTGGAACTCGCGCTGCTCGGTGCCCTGCGCGAGGCCGCGCCCGATCTCGATGACGAGCAGGGCCACCCGCTGGACCTGCGCCTGCTGACCCAACGGCTGGCCGGCGACGACGCAACGGTGACGGTGGATCGCGTGCGCACGATCCTCGACATCACCGCCGACCGGGCGGCGCAGGCGACCGCCAGCGCCCCCGGCCTGCACGTCAAGCCGATCGGCCAGGATCGTTGCCGGCTGCGGGTCCAGGGCGACTGGGACGCGATCGTGGCCACCGCCGGACGGCGCCATGCCCTCGCCGAGGTCTGCCTCACCGTGATGCGGGCGAGCCTGCCCGACGGCGCCCGCGGCAAGGAGCTGCTGGCGGAGTTCACCCTCGAGCAGCTGCAACAGGAGGCCGGCCGCGACCTCCGCCTGCGCGGCAGGCCGTCGGCCGATCCGGCCGCCGAGATCGAATACGCGCTGCTGTTCCTGCACCGCTGCGGCGCCGCGCACCTGCACAAGGGGCTGGCGGTGTTCCGCCAGGCGATGATCCTGCAGGTGCCCGCCACCAGGGAACGCTACGGCCGCGACGACTTCGCGCCGCTGGCCGAGCACCAGGAGGAACGCACCTTCCAGATCCATGCGATGCGCGAGTTCGCCGAGCGCATGCTGATCGACGAGCCGAAGGGGCTGCGGCTGCTCGACGACTACTTCCGCCACGACCGGCGGACGTTCGCCATGCGCCACTTCCCCGGCCGCGAGGCGGAACTGGCGCGTCCCACCGGACCCGAGTCCTGGCGCAGCATCGTGCAGGACCTCAGCCCGGCGCAGCGGCGCATCGTCGAGGCCCCGGACCACGCGTCGATGCTGGTCCTGGCCGGACCGGGCTCCGGCAAGACCCGCGTCGTCGTGCATCGCTGCGCCTTCCTGCTGCGCGTGCAGCGCGTCCCGGCCCGCTCGATCCTGCTCCTGTGCTTCAACCGCAGCGCCGCCCTGGAACTGCGCCAACGCCTGCGCGCGCTGGTCGGCGAGGACGCCTTGGGCGTCCTGGTCCAGACCTACCACGGCATGGCGGCACGCCTGGTCGGCCGTTCGCCGGCGGCGCTCCTCGAACGGGGGCGGGGTCGGGACGAGGATGTCGGCCGGCTGTTCGACGGCCTGATGGCGGACGCCCTGGGCCAGCTCGAGACCGGCGCGCCCGGCGCCACGTCGGAGGAGGGCGAGGATCACGACGACCTGCGCGACCGCCTGCTGGCCGGCTTCCGCCACATCCTGGTGGACGAGTATCAGGACATCGACGAACTGCAGTACCGCCTGGTGTCGGCCATCGCCGGCCGCACGCTGCGCGACGAGGACCGCCGGCTGACGGTGCTGGCGGTGGGCGACGACGACCAGAACATCTACCAGTGGCGCGGCAGCCGCGTCGAGTTCCTGCGCCGCTTCGAGCAGGACTACGGCGCCCGCGCCGTGCCGCTGGTGGAGAACTACCGTTCGACCGCGCACATCATCGCCGCCGCCAACCAGTTCATCGCCCGCAACCGCGATCGCCTGAAGGCCGACGCGCCGATCCGCATCGATGATCGCCGCCGGGCCGATCCGCCAGGCGGCGCGTTCGCGAGCCTCGACCGCGAGGGCCAGGGCCGCGTGCGCGTGCTGGCGGTGTCCGCTGCGGCCGCCGAGGCGGCAACGGTGCTCGCCGAGCTGCAGCGTCTGCGCGCCCTGCGCCCGGGGCTGGCGCTCGAATCCTGCGCCGTCCTGGCGCGGCATCGCCACAGCCTGGATCCGGTGCGCGGCGCACTCGCCGATGCCGGCATCCCGACCCGTCGCCGCATCGATCGCAGCCAGTCCTGGTCCCTGTTCCGGCTGCGCGAGGTGCAGGAGTTCCTGCAGGCGGTGGCAGCGCTTTCGGATCCCCTCGTCGATGGCGGCACGCTGCGCGAGATCCTCGGCCGGCTGCGGGCGGCACGCGCCGGCGAGCCCAACTTCGCCCTGGTGGAGGAACTGCTGGAAGGCCATCTGGCGGAGCAGGGCACCGGCCCCACGCACCGGACCCTGCTGCGGCAGTACTGCGGGGAACTGCTGGTCGAGCGACGGCGCGAGCGGGTCTTCGGCGAGGGCGTGATGCTCGGCACGGTGCACGGCAGCAAGGGCGCCGAGTTCGAACACGTGATCGTACTGGGCTCCGGCTTCGAGCCGCGCCGCGACGCCGCCATGGAGGAGGAGCGCCGTCTCTACTACGTGGGCATGACGCGCGCCCGACAGACCCTGTCGCTGCTCCGGCTGCCACAGGGACCGGCCTGGCTCGACGATCTGGCCGGCCCTGCGATCCAACGGGTCGACGCGCCCGCAGCGGGCACCGGTCGCGCGCTGTCCGGTCGCCGGTTCACGCTGTTGAGCCCGGAGGACGTCGATCTCGGCTTCGCCGGCCGCCGGGGGCACGCGGCAATCGCCGCGGCCATCGACCGCGTCGTCACCGGCAGCGAGATCCGGCTGCGGGAGCGGCCCGAGGCGATCCATCTCACCGACACCGCGGGCCACGATCTCGGCCGCCTGTCGAAGAAGGCGGCCGCAGTCTGGTTGCCCCGGCTGGCGTCCGTGCGGAGGGTCACCGTCGCCGCGGTCGTGCTGCGGCAGCGCGACGATGGCGACGAGGCCCATGCAGGCGGCCTCCGGACGGACTCATGGCACGTCGTCCTGCCGGAGATCGAGTGGTCGGAGCGCGGTGAGCCCAACGCCTCGCCGATCGCGCCCTGAAACCGCGTGCCCGGCCGGCGGACCGGTGCCATCATCGGTGCCCTGCACCCCCGCCCGAACATGACATCCCACACCGGCACCCTCCAACTCAAGGTCACCCTGCGCCACATCAGTCCACCGATCTGGCGACGCATCGTCGTGCCGGCGGCCATCGACCTGCCCAGGCTGCACGACATCCTGCAGCTGACCATGGGCTGGACCAACTCGCACCTGCACATGTTCCGCCGCGGCAACGAGATCTGGAGCCCGCACCTGCCGGGCATCGAGCCGCTGGGCGAGGACACCGAGGGCCTGCTGGCGGGTGACCTGCTCACCGCACCCGGCGACCGGCTCGTCTACGAGTACGACTTCGGCGACGGCTGGGAACACGATCTGCTGGTGGAGGCGGCTGACCCGGACGCGACACCGATCCTGGGCTGCCTGGACGGCCGGCGGGCCTGTCCGCCGGAGGACTGCGGCGGCCCCGGCGGCTACGCCGACCTGCTGGAGGCGCTTGCCGATCCCGACCACGAGGGCCACCGCGACATGATGGCGTGGACCGGTGGCGGTTTCGATCCCGCCAAGTTCGAGGCCGCCGCCATCGATGCGATGCTGCAGACCGCGCCGTCTGCAGACGATGAGGAAGACCCCTTCGAGCCGGCGGTCGCGGCGGCGCATCTGCAGGCACTCCTGCCGGAGGACCCGGCGGCGGCCCGCATCGTCGCCGACCTGCAGAGCGATTCGCACGGCGTGCAGCAGGCGGCCATGGTGCAGGCCCTGGCGTTCGGGCCGAGCCTGGCGCCGGCGTTGACGTTCCTCCTGCTGCAGGCAGCCGATCCACGCACCGACGGTTCGGCTCATGTCCCGGTGGCCTTCGTGCTGGCGCAGTGGCGCCACACCGCCGCACGGGATGCCCTGCTGCTGACGTTGCAGGGCGATGGCGAAGACGTGGAGACTCTGTGGGGCGATCTCATCACCGAGGACCTCGCCCACCTCGTCGCCGCCATGTCCGATGCCGACATCGATGTGCTGCGCCACCTGGTGATCGACCCCGATGTCGACGAGTGGGCGCGCGCCGCGCTGCTGCACAGCCTCGCCATCCTGCACCACCAAGGCGAGGTGCCGCGGTCCGCGTTCGTCGCATGCCTGCGCCAGCTCGTCGAACAGGGTCTGTCGGACGAGCCGGACGCGTTGCACTTCGAACTGGCCAACATCGCCATCGATCTGCGGGTGACCGAACTGCACGCCACGCTCGTCGCGTGGCGCCGGAACGGGCTGCTGACGGCCCGGGAGATCGGTGACGACGACCTCGCCGAACTGGCCGCCGGCGCGCCGCCGAACGGCCGCGATCTCGATCGCCGCTACGGCCTGGTCCCGGATGCGGTGGCGGCGTTCGCCCGCTGGGATCCGGACCGGCCGGTGCCCCAGCCCGTGCGGGCCCCGCAGGCCTTGCCGAAGGCCCGGCAGGGCGCGAAGGTCGGCCGCAACGATCCCTGCCCGTGCGGCTCGGGCAGGAAGTGGAAGAAGTGCTGTGGCCGGGACCAGACGGGTGAGGCGATCCCTGGCACGCAGTCCATGTAAGTATCTACAATATAGACGCTTACGTCACCTGCGGATGCTGCGGTCGATCTTCAGGACGCGCGGCTGGCTGCTGCCGCCGACCACCTCGACCAGGCCGTCGCGGTCGCTGTCGGTGACGACCAGGGCGAGCGCGTCGCCGATCGCCGTCGGCAGGGTCGAACGGATCATGCGCGCGCCGAGCCGGCCGCGGCCGTCGTGACCCGGCAGCAGGAAGCGCGCCTCGCCCACCGAGCCGCCGCCCTGGCTCTGGTCCAGCAGCAGCACGCCCTGGGCCAGCGCCGGTGCGCCCGGATCGAACTGCAGGCCGCGCACGGTGGTGAGCGGCGAGACGAACTGCAGCAGGAGGGCCGCGGGGCGCGGGGCGTGCACGCCGCCGGTGGCCGACTGCGGCACCGCCCAGACCCGCACGGTGTCGTTCTCCTTGGTGCAGAGCAGCAGGTCCTCGAGGGCCGCCGAGGCGCCGGTGGGATCCACCTCGTCGGGATGCTGCGACACCGAGGCGGCACAGAGCGACACCACGCGCTCGCCGGCGCGCAGTTCGGGCAGGGTGACGACGGTGGCGGCGAGCGCCTGGTCGTGGCGGAACACGACGTAGTGGCCCGCGCCACCGTCGTCGGGCGCCACCACCAGGTCCTGCGGCAGGCGGTTGTCCTGGTCGGAACGGCCGGCGGGCAGCGGCCCGCGGCGGACCAGCGCCGCCTGCGGCAGCACGCGCCGCGCCAGCAGCGGCGCCGGATCGGCGACGAAGTCACGGCCGCGGAAGCGCAAGAGCCACGGCTTTGGCAGGCCGCCGTCGTCCGCCACCGCCACCACGTCGCGGCTCGGGCCCAGGGCCGGGCCGGTGAGGATCGGCCGCGCCCAGCGCACCGCCCGCGGGCCGAACAGCAGCGGCAGGCGCTGGCTGACGGCGCGCAGCGGCGTGCCCGGGTTGGCGATCACGTCGAGGCTGTTGCGCAGCGGATTGGCCGGATCCCAGATCAGCACGTCGAGCTCGCCGCGTTCCGCCGCCGAGCGCTGCGGATCCAGCACCTGCTCGGCGTGGAAGTACGAGGAGCTGCCGCCGGAGAAGCCGCCGATGTCCTGGACGTAGGCGCCGTTGGGCTGGCCCCGGTGCAGCAGGCCGCCGGAGACCAGATCAAGGAAGCCGTCGCCATCGACGTCGAGGACCGCGGGCAGGGCGCAGGGCCGCTGGCCGGCGCTGCCGGCCATCTCGCCGAGGCTGCCGGCGGCGCCGGTCAGCGACGACGGGAAGTAGACGAAGCGGCCGTAGGGATCCGGCTGCACGCCGCCGACCTCGACCACCTCCTCCTTCACCACCAGGTCGAGGAGCTGGTCGCCGTTGACGTCGACCAGGAACGCCGTGTTGAAGCGCCAGGTGTTGGGCAGGGTCGGCGCGGCGTCGCGGAACAGGGGCCGCCAGGCGCCAGGCACGCCGTTGCGATTGGCCAGCAGCCACGGCGAGAGCACGTTCGGGCGGTAGCTCGGCGAGGCGTCGGTGCGGAACAGGAACACCAGGTCGGTGGTGGGATCGCCGCCGAGGGGGCCGTCCAGGTCGGCCACCAGCACGTCCTTGAGCTTGTAGCTGTGGCCCGGCGTGACCACCAGCGAGCGCTCGAGGGTCGGTAGCGCGCGCCAGGTCTGGCCGAGGAAGTCGCCGTTCCGCGGCAGCAGCACGTGGCTGTCGAACACCTCGACGGCGCCGGTCGTGCGCAGCGCGCGGACCAGGACGATGCCGTCGGTGGCGACGCCGCCGACGACCTCCTGCCAGCGTTCCAGCCAGACCTGGTCGACGACGGCGGGCAGGCCGCGGATCGGCAGGGGCTCGGGCGGCAGCGGCAACGGCGACTCCTGGATGGTCAGGTCGGTGCCGCCCTGCGGCCGCAGCCGGTAGAGGTGCAGCCAGCGGCGGTCGTTGCCCGGCGGGCCGCCGCCCTCCATGCCGCGCTGGCCCACCACCACCTCGACGGTGGCGGGATCGCCGTCCAGTTCGATGCGCTCGACGCCGAAGTCGCCGAGCCCGGAGCCGACCACGTTGTGGGTGTAGGCGAGCTGTGCGGTGGGCACGACGAAGTCGCCGGGCGTGCCGAGCGGCACCTGCAGGTCGCGGATCAGCACGTTGAAGTGGATCGTGCTGTTGCGGGGGCCGACCGGGCAGGGCGCCGGCGGCAGGCAGGGCACGTCGTCGTCGTTGCGGAAGAACAGCGTCGCCGGGTTCGGGCCGACCAGGAACGAGATCGGCTGCGCCTTGCCGCCGCGCTGGCCGCGGCCGAAGCCGCCGGCGGCGATCGGCGTGACCGTGGCCGGGGCGTTGCCGGCCTCGGGCCACTGCACGTGCACGAACGGGCCGGCCATGTCGACGATGCAGTCCGGTCCCGGACCGTAGTCAGTAGGCAGGATCTGCAGGATGCCGCCGCCCATCGTCAGGGTGGTGGGCTGCAGGCCGGGGATCTGCACCGGCTCGAACGACTGGTCGACGTGCAGGAAGCGTTCGCGGCGGCCGGTGTAGTCGAAGCGCGAGAAGAACAGGTCGCGGGTGCGGCCGCCGCCGTCGACGCCGGCGCTGGCGACGCTGAAGGCATCCGGCAGCAGGTCCTCGCGGTAGGTCGTGAACGGGTTGGTGTTCAGGCCGACGCTGTTGCTGCTCGGGCTCTGCCCGGTGACCGGCGCGCCGACGGTGACCGGCTGGCCCGACGCGTCGAGATCGACGATCTCCGCCAGCACGCGGCAGTTGGCGGTGGTGAACGGCGGCTCCAGGGTGTGGCCGAGGCCGACGTCGACCACCGCGTTCCACAGCAGCGTGCGCGGCTCGGCCTGGCCCGGCCCGAGCAGCAGCCGGTCCCGCGTCTCCGGGCGCCCGGTGTCGGCCAGCGTCATCGGCAGCCAGTTCTCGCCCGGGATGCGGTACTCGCCGCGCAGGCGCAGTTCGGCGGGATGGTCCGAGGTGTTGGTGAGCGTGAAGCCGACCGGGATGCGGAACCAGGGCCGGCCGGGGTCCGAGGCGTTGTTGAGCGGATTGGGCAGGTCCGGCGCGCCCAGCAGCGGCGCCCGGCCGACGGTGATGGGCGCCCGCAGTTCGTGCGGCGCGCCGAGGCTGGCGACGCCGGCCGTCGGCAGCGGGAACCGCGAGGCCGGACCGAACGCCTCGGCGGGCTGCACGCGCAGGGCGAAGCCGGGATACGCGCGCCGCGGCAGCAGCGGGCCGCCGCCGGGCTGCAGGGCGAAGGGATCCAGGTCGTAGGCCAGCTCGTACAGCACCGCGCCGACGGCATCGACGCCGGTCTCGGTGAGACGGACGGCGCCGGGAGCGGCTTGCCAGGCGATCCCGTCCAGGCTGAGCTCGACGCGGAAGGTGGTCACGTCGCGGTCGCCGCCGAAGTCGGCGTACTCGCCGCGCAGGTGCAGCGGCTCCTCGGGCTGTCGCGCCAGCAGGCCGACGTTCCGCGTCGTGCCGACCTGGCGGCCGAGCGTCGCATCGGTGAACAGGTCGAGGGTCTGGGTCGCGCCGCCGTCGGCGTCGGCGAACTCCAGGCGCAACGACACCGAGCGCCACTCCCGGCGGCCGGCCGGGCCGCCGGGTTCGGCCAGCGTCGCCGCGTGGTGCCAGTCGAGGATCACGAGCTGGCCATCGGCGGTCACCGCCTCACGCCACGCATCGCCGTCGTCGAACGGGAACGGCGCGCCGTCGCGGGCGACGTCGGCAGCCGGCACCGGCCGGAAGTCGAGGACGCCGGCGCCGCCGCGGGCGTGCAGCAGGCGGTAGCGCACGGTGCGCCCATCGCGCTGGCCGAGCACGAAGGCGACGCGGGTCCAGTCGTCGCGCGGCTGCGCGACGGTGGCCTGGGCCGCGGCGGACGGCGCGGTCGGCGCGGCGGCGCCGCCCTTGCTGGCGTCGACGATGCCGATCGTGATGCCGGCGGGACCGCAGCCGGTGAGGGCGGTGGCGCCGAGAACGGCCGGGAAGGCGAGGAGGGCGAGGGCGCGGCGCGGCGAGTGTGGATGCATGGCGAGCCTCGTCGGGGACGCCCCCCACGGACGCTCGTGCACCGGCGCCGCACGTCCACAGCCTGCCACCCGGATGGGTTGCTGGCCCCTGGCTTGCGACCCTGGCATCATGGACGCCGCGGTTGCGGATCCCGTCTGATGAAGCAGGGCAGCTTACCGGAGCGGATCGGACCCTACCACCTGCTGGCAGAACTCGGCAGCGGCGGGTTCGGCAGCGTGTGGCTCGCCAGCCGCGCCGACCTCGGCGCGCGGCGCGTGGCCCTGAAGGTGCTGCACGCCACCGACGATCCGGACCAGGTGGCGCGTCGCTTCGCCGCCGAACGCGGAGCCCTCGATCGCATGGATCATCCGGGCATCGCCCGGCTGCTCGACGCCGGCCGCACCGACGACGGCCTGCCGTTCCTGGTGATGGAGCACGTGCCGGGCACCACGCTGCAGGACCACGCCCGTGCCAACGGGCTGTCGCTGCGGGCGCGGCTCGAGCTGTTCGCGACGGTCTGCGATGCGGTGCAGCACGCCCACCAGCATGGCGTGATCCACCGCGATCTCAGCCGCGGCAACGTGCTGGTGACCGAGATCGACGGGCGGCCCTGCCCGAAGGTGATCGACTTCGGCATCGCCCGGGCGATCGGCGGGGCCGCCGGCAGCGGCACCCTCGCCGGGCAGGCGCTCGGCACGCTGGCGTGGATGAGTCCCGAGCAGCTGCAGGGCGATCTCGCGGCGATCGACGTGCGCACCGACGTGTTCGCGCTCGGCGTGCAGCTCTACGAGCTGCTCACCGACCAGCTGCCGGCGTCGCCGGGCCCGGATCTGGCGGCGTTCCAGCGGCAGGTGCTGGAGGAGGAGCCCGAGCCGCCGAGCCGCCGCGTGCTGGCGCAGGGTCCGGCCGGGCGGCGCCGGGCCGCCCGCCTGCGCGGCGACCTCGACGCGATCGCCGGCAAGGCCCTGCGCCGGGACCGCGCGCAGCGCTACGGCTCGGCGGCCGAACTGGGCGCCGACGTGCGCCGGCACCTGCAGCACCTGCCGGTGCAGGCGCGACCGCCGTCGCGGGCCGACCGCTTGCAGAAGCTGCTGCGGCGGCACCGCGGACCGCTGGCGGCGGCAGCGGCGCTGGCCTTCACCCTGCTCGGCGGCTCGCTGCTGTTCGTCGCGCTGGATCGCGAGGCCCGGGCCCAGGCGCGCGCCGCGGAGCAGAGCGGCGAGCGCAGCATCGCCATGGCGGCGCGGGCCATCGCCGGCGAGGCCCAGGCCCAGGCGCAGCTGCGCGACTTCGAACGGCTGGCCGACCTGGCGCTGCTGCAGGAACTGACCGCCGAGACCGCGACCCTCTGGCCGGAGCTGCCCGGGCGGGTGCCGGATCTGCGCGACTGGATCGGCCGGGCGCTGCAGCTGGCGAGCCGGCTCGACGGCCACCGCGCGGCGCTCGCCGCCCTGCGCGCCGACGCCGCGCCGCTCGCCGGACGCGACCAGTTCCTGCGCGACGGTCTGCAGGCGCTGGTGACGGGACTCGAGCAGTTCACCGCACCGGGCGGCGGCGCGCTGGACGAGGTGCGGCGGCGCCTGCAGTTCGCCGAGCAGGTCATGGCCCGCACCGTCGAGCAGCCGGCGGCGGCGTGGCGCGAGGTCCAGACGGGGCTGACGGCGGACGCGCGGTTCGCCGGCCGCCAGCTCGCGCCGCAACCCGGCCTGATCCCGCTCGGACGCGATCCGCGCAGCGGCCTGTGGGAGTTCGCCCACCTGCGCACGGGCTCGGTGCCGGAGCGGATCGACGGTGCGCTGCAGCTGCGGCCCGACAGTGCCCTGGTGCTGGTGCTGCTGCCGCCGGGTCAGGCGCTGCTCGGCGAGGCCGCGCCCGGCGCCGAACGGCCCGGCGGCCTGCCCGAGGGGCCGCAGCACACCGTCGCGCTGGACTGGTTCTTCCTCGGCAAGCACGAGCTGACCCAGGCGCAGTGGGCCAGGGTCACCGGTCGCCAGCCGAGCCTCTATCACCAGGCGCCCGACGGCGGTCCGCTGCATCCGGTCGAGTCGGTGCCCTGGGAGGACGCCGAACGCGTCCTCGGCCAGTTCGATCTCGAGCTGCCCACCGAGGCGCAGTGGGAGTACGCCTGCCGGGCCGGTGCCGGCTCGCCGTGGTCCTGCGGCGACGATCCGCTCGAACTGGCCCGGCACGCCAACTTCGCCGACCGCACGGCGTCGCTGGCCGGGATGGGCTGGCCGTCGCTGCTGGATCCGCCCCATGCCAGGGACCCGTTCGTGCGCCACGGGCCGATCGGCCAGCTCCTGCCCAACGCGTTCGGCCTGCACGACATGCACGGCAACGTCGCCGAGTACTGCCGCGACCACGCCCTGCCCTATGCGGTACCAGCCCGCGCCGGCGACGGCCTGCGGGCGCGCACCGGCGACGAAGCCCCGGGCGGCGGGCGGATCGTGCGCGGCGGCAGCTACTACACGGCGCCCTGGGCGCTGCGCTGCGCGGCGCGGCAGCAGGCCCAGCCCGGCGTGGGCCTCGCCGACCGCGGCGTGCGCGCGGCGCGGGCGGTGCGGCCGTGAGCGGCGACGAAGGCCGCCGGATCGGGCCCTACCGGCTGCTGCGGACCCTCGGCAGCGGCCGCTTCGGCACCGTGCATCTGGCCGAGCAGCAGGAACCCGTGCATCGGCAGGTGGCGCTCAAGCTGGTGCGGCACGGCCTGGGGCGGGCCGACGTGCTGGCGGACTTCACCGCCGAGCGCGAGACCCTGGGTCGCCTGGATCATCCCGGCATCGCGCAACTGCTCGACGCCGGGCGCAGCGACGACGGCCGCCCCTGGTTCGCCATGGAGTACGTCGACGGCGCGCCGCTGCACGACTGGGTGGCCAGGCACGACGCCGACCTCGACCAGCGCCTCGAGCTGTTCCAGCAGCTCTGCCACGCGGTGCACCACGCGCACCAGAAGGGCGTCCTGCACCGCGATCTCAGCGATCGCAACGTCCTGGTGGCGAAGGGACCCGACGGGCCGCAGGTCAAGGTGATCGACTTCGGCATCGCCCGGTCGCTGCACGGCACCGGCCGCGACGCCGTCCCCGCCGCCACCGGCGAGGTCGCCGGCACCGAGGGCTTCCTCAGCCCGGAGCAGGCGCTCGGCCGCAACCACGAGGTCGACCTGCGCAGCGACGTCTATGCGCTCGGCGCCCACCTCTACCGCCTGCTGACCTCGACCCTGCCGCTGGTCGACGCCGGCCTGGGACCGCTGGAACGGCTGCGCCAGCTGCAGGAGGACGATCCGGAACGGCCGAGCGGCAGGGCCCGGCGCGCGGCGGAACCGCGCTGCCGGAACTGGGCCGCGCGGCTCCGCGACGACCTCGACTGGGTCGCCCTGCGGGCGCTGGCCCGCCGGCGCGAGGCCCGCTACGCCTCGGTGGCCGAACTGCACGACGAGGTGGCGCGCTGCCGGCGCGGTGCCGCGACCCGGGCCGGTCCGCCGGGCCGGGCGGCGCGGCTGCTGCGGCTCGTGCGCCGCCACCGCCTGCTGACCGCCACCGCGACGGCGATCGCCGTGCTGCTGACGCTGGCGTTCGCGCTCGGCCTGGAGCGCTGGCTCGGCTCGCGGGCCTCGGCAGACCTCGCCGCCGGCCACGCCGCCCGCGCCGCCGACAGCGAACGGCAGGCGCTGGCGGCGGAGGCGCGGACCACCACGCTGCTCGCCGACTTCGATCGCCTCGCCGACCGCGTCCTGCTCGACCGGCTGCTGGCGGAGGAACCGGCGCTGTGGCCGGCGCGGCCGGAACGCTCGGCCGCGTTCACCGCCTGGCTGGCGGCGGCGCGGCCGCTGGCCGGACGCCTGCCGCAGCACCAGGCCTTCGTCGCGACCCTCGGGGACGACGCCACGGCGCCGGACCGGCTGCGGCGACGGCTCCTGCGCGAGGCGTTGCAGCGGCTGGTCCTGGACCTCACCGCGTTCGCGGCGCCGGGCGGCGCGCTGCCCCTGGTGGCGCGCGCGGAGCCGTGGGCCGCGACGGTGCAGGACGCGACGGTGACCGCGCACGCCGAGGCCTGGCGGCAGGCGGCGGCGGCGGTGGCAGCGGATCCGCGCTTCCGTGGCTTCGAGCTGCGGCCGCAGGTCGGCCTGGTGCCGCTCGGTGCCGATCCGGGCTCGGGCCTGCAGGAGTTCTTCGATCCGGCCACCGGCAGCGCGGTGGCTCGCACCGACACAGGCCGGCTGCAGCTGGCCCACGACGCCGCCCTGGTGCTGGTGCTGATCCCCGGCGGTCCGGCGCGCCTCGGCAGCCAGGCCGGCGATCCGTCGCAGCCACATCACGACCCGCAGCGCGAGCCCGACGAAGGGCCGGTGCGGCAGGTGTCCGGGCCGCCCCTGCTGGTCGGCAAGCACGAGCTGAGCCAGGGCCAATGGCGCACCGCCGCCGGCCGGCCGCCGGTCCTCGAGCACCGCTACTGGTCGGGCGAGCACGCCGGCTGGAACCTGCGGCTGCCGGCCACGGTGAGCGCGCGCGACGCCGACCAGGTGCTGCACCGGCTCGGCTGCCGGCTGCCCAGCGCCGACGAATGGGAACGGGCGGCGCGCGCCGGCTCCGACCGGCCGTGGATCGTTGCGGAGCCCGCCGAGCTGGTGCGCCACGCCAACCTGCTGGACCGCGCCTACGCCCGCCGTTTCCCCGACCCGCAGCTCGACGCGGCGGCGCTGCCGGACGACGGCGCCGATCGGCACGAGGCGGTGCTCGACCAGCGCTTCCTGCCCAACGGCTACGGCCTGTGGCACGTGCTCGGCAACGTCGCCGAGTGGACCCGGGACGCCATCGCCGGCGAGCCGGAGCTGCGCCAGCTGTGCGGCGGCAGCTACTGCTACCTGCCGCACCAGGCCCGGGTCACCAGCCGCTGGCGCATGCGCGCCGACCTGCGCGCCGCCGACGTCGGTCTGCGGCCGGTGCGCACGGTGGAGTGAGCCTCCTACAGCCAGCAGCTGTGGACGCGGACCGTGCCGCGCGGGCTGCCGTCGGACCACCAGAGCTGGTGGTGTTCCTGCTCGCTGCGGGCGCCGAACAGGAAGCCCTGGCCGAACGGCACGAGGTTCCACGGCGACGAGTCCTCGCCCAGCGGCCGCAGGTCGACGATCCGCAGGGCGCCGCCGCCGGGGCTGCCGTACCACAGCTCGAAGCCCGAGCTGCCGTCGTTGGCGGCGAAGAACAGCGAGTCGCCGTGGGCGCCGCCCAGCGGCATCAGGAACGCCGGCGCGGAGCCCTCGCGGCCCCGGCGGATGTCGTCCATCCGGGCGCCGTCCGGACCGCCGTCGCAGTGCCACAGCTCGGCGCCGTGGCGGCCGTCGTCGGCGACGAACCACAGCACCTTCTCGCCGGGGGTCAGCCGCCGCGGCAGCGAGCCGCCGTCGGGATGCAGGTCGCAGACGAGGCGCGTGCCGGCCGCGGTGCCATCACTGCGCCAGAGTTCGCGGCCGTGCCGCTGGTCGTCGGCGCTGAACCAGACGGCGCCGTTCCAGGCGACCAGGTGGATCGGCGACGAGCCGGCCTCGCCCTCGGCGATGTCGGCGACCAAGGCCGTGCCGGCGGTGGTGCCGTCGCTGCGCCACAGTTCGCGCCCCTGCGGACCGCTGGCGGCGAACAGCACCTGCTCGCCGAGCACCGTGAAGCCCGCCGGGCTGCTGCCGGCGTCGCCGGGCAGCAGGTCGGCGATGCGGCGGGTGCCGGCGGCGCTGCCATCGGTGATCCAGGGCTCGGCGCCGCCCGCGGCGGTGGCGACGAACACCGCGCGCCCGCCGAACGGCACGAGGAAGCGCGGCGCGTCGGCCCCGGCCGGCTGCAGGTCGGCGATCATGGCGGTGCCCTCGGCCGTGCCATCGGAGCGCCACAGCTCCTCGCCGTGGCTGCCGTCGTCGGCGGTGAACAGCAGGATCGCGCCGAGCGCCATCAGGCCGTGGCCGCGGCCGGACTGCGGCCCCGAATGCAACGCTTTGACCAGGCGGGTGCCAGCCGGCGTGCCGTCGCTGACCCAGAGCCCCTCGCCGGCGGCGTTCCGCGCCGTGAACAGCACGCGCTCGCCGACCACCACCAGCTCGACGGGATCCGACGAACGCGGCCCCGGCCACAGATCGGCCAGCATGCGCGTGCCGTCGGTGGTGCCGTCGGTGCGCCACAGTTCGCGGCCGTGGGCCGCGTCCCAGGCCGTGAACAAAGCCAGCTTGCCCAGCACGGTGAAGGGCGGCCGTGGATCGCCGCCGGGTCGCGGCGGGTTGGCGTCGCCGTCACCGCCGCCGGGGGGCGGCGGATCCTTCGGCGGGGTCGCGTCCTGGGCGGACAGGTTGGCGAGCAGCGAGACGCACAGCGCGAACAGCGCCGTGCACGACGAGAGTCGGGTCCCCATGGGGGCGTTCTCCTCGGGTAGGCCCTCACCCTACGCGGCGCCGGCCGCGATTGCAGCCACGGATCACTCGCGGACCAAGATCCGCAGCGTGGCCGCCGCCCAGGCGCCCGGCCCAGCCTCCGTTCCGGCCGGATCCGCGCCCCACAGCTCGCCGGCCAGCGCCGCCACCAGGGCCAGGTCGTCCTCGTGCTGGCCGGCGCTGCGGGTGCCCGGACCGGCGCGCGCCGCCAACTGGGCGATCATCCGGCGCAGGGCGATGGTGTCCGCCTGCCGCTCGGTGACGAACGCGCGGATCGTGTCGATGCCGGCGGGCGCGGTGGCGTCCAGCACGCCGCCGCTGCGATTGGGCAGCTCGCGCCGATCGGGCAGGGCGCACCATTCGCCGGCGGGCAGCCGGTCGTCCGGCAGCCAGTCCGCCGCCCGCTCGGGCCAGATCGCCGGATTCGGGAAGATCTGCACCAGGCTGCCGCGTGAGTCGACGTGCAGCAGCGTCACGAACACGGCCTGTTCGCAGCGGAGCCACAGCTGCAGGCTGTTGTCGGCGCCGCGCGGCTCGCCGCGCCGGCGGATGCGCAGCTCCGGCGTGCCGCTGGCGGCGGTCAGCACGGCGCCGCCGTCGTCGCGCGCCTCGGGCTCGCCCGGCGGCGCCGTGCGCAGCCGCAACCGCAGCGGGCTGTCGGGACGATCGAGCCAGAGCAGCGCCTGCACCCGCAGCGCGTGCTGCAGGGCCGCGGCGAAGCCGATGCTGCGCGCGTCCGGATCGACCGCGCGGAACTCCGCCAGCACCTGGCCGCGGTCGCGCCCCAGCACGGCGCAGCGGTCGGCGGTGACCTCGAGGTGCCAGCGCGCCGGCCGCGCGGCATCCGCCGCCACCACCGCGGCGTGCCGTTGCAGCGCCGCCAGCAGCGCCGCGGCCTCGGCGGCGGACAGGCCATGCACGGCGACCGGCTGCGGCCCGGCCGGCAACGGCGGCGCCGTGGGCACGACGACCGCCCCTGCCGCGGTCGGCTCCAGCAGCGGCTCGTCGAGCCGCGGATGCGGCGCCTCGCACTGCGGCTCCGCCAGATCGAGCCCTTCGATCGCCGCCAGCGTCCGCAGCCGCTGCTCGACCCCCTCGGTGAACAGCCGCCGCGGCGTCGCCGCCGGCGCCTGCCGCAGCGCCTGCAGCAGCGCCCAGGTGAAGGCGCCGTGGTAGCCGCCGCCGGGCACCTGCAGGTCCTTGGCCTGCTGGTTGGCGGCAGCGCCGGTGAGCAGCACCAGGCGCTGGCCCAGCACCGGCACCACGCGCCGTTCGGCCGTGCTCCGGGCGGCCGAGCGTGCTTCCTCCTCCTGCCGGTAGCGCTCCACCCGTTCGTCCCTGGGCAGGCCGCGGACCTGCACGTCGGAGCCGCGCAGGCCGGTCCCCGAGTGGCAGCAGTCGAGAATCACCACGCCCCGATCGGTGGGCAGCGGCGCCAGCAGCCGCGCCAGTTCGTCGTCGGTGATGTCGATGCCGGTGCCGCCGCGGCTGTCGAACGGCACCAGCGTCTCGTCGAGCTGATCGTCGATCTCGTCGCCGTCCAGATCCTCGACCTGCGCGCCATGACCGGCGAAGAAGAACACCACGGTGTCGTCGGATCCGCACCGCGCCACCAGTTCCCGCAGGCCCGTCGTGATCGCCGCGCGGGTCGCCGCGTCGTCGCGCAGCAGCGTCACGTCGGCGAAGCCGTAGCCATCGCGCAGCAGCGCCGCCATCGCCTCGGCATCGGCCACGGCGCCGCGCAGCGGCCGGTCGGGATACCGGTTGATGCCGACCAGCAGCGCCCGCCGCACCGGTTCCTGCGCCCGTTCCTGTGCCACCGCCGGCATCACGAAGGTGGCGATCAGGCATGCCGCGAGCGACGCGATTCGGCTATGGTGCATCGGTTTCCTGGCCCACGGAGAGGTTCCGAGTGAACGCGCAGACCTCGTCATCGCCCGCGCGGCGTCACCGACCGATGGTAGCACGGCGCCGGCCGCGGCCGTCGCTGCTGCTGGCACCGGCCCTGCTGCTCGCCGCCTGCGGCTCCACCGCCCCCGACTACCGCTCGCGCGACGGCCTGCTGCTCCTGCGGGACATGCCGACCGCGCCGTATCGCATCGGCGTGCTGCCGCTGCGGCCCGGCACCGTGCGCCTGCCCGCCGGCGCGCTGACCCCGGAGCACTGCGTCGACTTCCGCGATCGGCTGGTGACCGCCCTGCAGGGCCTCGCCTCGGCCAGCGACGTGGTGCCGTTGCCGGCGGACGCCGATCCCGCCGACCTGCGCCTGTGCGGTGAGCCCGACCGCATCGACCTGGCGGTGGTACCCACCCTGCGCTCGCCGGCCCGGACCGGCGACTGGCAATGGTCGGGCCAGTGGTGGCTGTCCGGCGTGCTCTGGCTCACCACCTGGTTCGGCGGCCTCGCCGTCGAGGACGCCGAGTACCAGGCGGAGATGGCGGTCGACTTCGAGGTCTACCACCCCGCCGGCCGCCGGCGCATCGCCGTCGTCGAGGCTCGCTCCAGCGCGTTCGGCCTCAACTTCTGGGATCGCCACCGGGTGCTGTCGTTCGGCACCCTGCAGAGCCTCGTGCTGCCCCCCTTCCTGACCAGCGACGACCGTGCGCGCACCGAGGCGCTGCTGTGGCGGCGCACCTGCGAGCAGCTCGGCGCCCGCCTGACCGGCTTCCTCAAGGAAGACCTGCTGGCGATCGAGAAGTCCTACCTCGGCGACGTCAAGGTCGAGCCCCTGGAGCCCGGGCCCGACCCGGGCAGCTTCCGCCTCCCCGGCCGTCTGGTGGCCGGTTCCCGGGTCGAGGAGTTCCGCGTCGACCGCGATGCCGAGGCCGACGTGGTGGTGCTGACCGGCGCCGACATGCCGGACCTGGAGGCGCAGCGCTTCGGCGACGGCTTCCGCTTCGCCTTCGCGCCGGTGCTGACCCTGCAGCCGGGCCAACACCGGCTGCGCCTTTGGTTCTTCACCGAGGGGCCGGTCACCACCCGCACCCTGCTGGTCACCGCGCCGGGCCCGGGAGCGGAACGATGAGCGCGCCCCTCCTGCGGCGCGCATCCGCCTCGTTCGCCGTCGCGGCGCTGTCCCTCGCGGCGACGTCCCTCGCAACCCTGCCGGCCCAGGACCCGCCCGAGGGCACCCGCGGCCTCGGCAACGCCGACAGCGACGCCGCCCGCACCGCCGCCTTCGGCAAGTTCCGCGCCCTGCTGATCGGCATCGAGAAGTACCCCGACCCGCGCTATGCGACGCTCACCACGCCGCACAACGACATCAAGTACCTCGGCGCCGTGCTGCGCGACAAGTACGGCTTCCAGATCGACACGCTGACCGAGGAGACCGCCACCCGCACCGGCATCCTGCGCCGGATCTTCCAGTACCGCTCGGAACTCGGCCCGGACGACAGCCTGCTGATCCACTTCGCCGGCCACGGCCACTACATCGACGAGCAGGCCCAGTACGAGAAGCGCCTGGGCTTCTGGATCCCCTGGGACGGCGGCGGCAAGCCCGAGGACGAGTCGACCTGGATCGAGGTGAAGGAACTGCTCGACCTGCTGCGGCGCCTGCCCTGCCGCCACGTGCTGCTGCTGTCCGACAGCTGCTACTCGGGCTCGCTGTGGCTGGCGGCGCTGACCCGCGGCAACACCAGCCAGCCGGCCGGCCCGGCCGATGCCGAGCGCGGCCGCCCGGTCGACGGCGGCACAGCGCCGGTCGACGCCGAGGCCAGCGCCGCCACCCTCAAGTCGCTGCTCGGCGAGCTGGGCTGGCGCCGCTTCGCCCTGCGCTCCCGCGAGGCGATCAGCTCCGGCGCGCTGACGCCGGTGGCCGACGAGGGCGCCAACCACATGTCGCCGTTCGCTGGCCGCCTGGTCGACGTGCTGACCTACTGGAACGAACCGACGCTGACCTCGGAGGAGCTGTTCGTCGGCGTCGAGCGCAGGCTGTCCGAGGGCGGCTTCCCGCAGACGCCGATGCGCGCGCCGATCGGCGGGCCGATGCACCAGAACGGCCAGTTCGTGCTGATCAACTGGCAGAAGCTCGGGCTGGCCGCGCCGCGCGAGCGCCAGGACATGGGCCTGCCGTTCGGCTACCTGCTGCCCCAGGGCGTCGCCCACAAGCTGGTGGACGGCGTGCACCGCTACTACCGCAGCCCCGGCCTCGAGGACATCGAGATGGTGCTGGTGGACTCGACGCAGAAGACCGCCGATCCGGCCCTGGAGCTGCCGACGCCGTTCCTGATCGACCGCCACGAGGTCACCGTCGACAGCTTCCGCCGCTGGGCCGGCTCGCAGCGCAACAGCCTGCAGAACGTCGACTACCGCAAGGACGCAGGCTTCGTGCAGGACCCCGGCCGGCGGCCGGTGGTCGGCATCAACCTCGACGAGGCGCTGGCCTACGCCGCGGCCTTCGGCATGGAGCTGCCCACCGACCGGCAGTGGCGCGTCGCCGCGGCCTGGACCGGCACCGCCTTCCGCGACCACCCCTGGGAGGGGCCGTTCGAGAACGGCAGGCTGCAGCCGGAGAACTTCCCGCCGCTGCAGGACGCCTATCCGCTCGACCGCTCACCGTGGGGCGCCCTGGCGATGGGCGGCGGCGTGCGCGAATGGAGCCGGCCCACCGACCCGCAGCACGTGGAACAGCGTCTCGGCGTCATCTGCGGCGGCTCGCAGGTGATCACCCTGCGCGGCGACCACCTGCGCAACAGGTGCGACCACCGCCAGCCGATCGCCCGCGACCGCCGTTTCGACGACGTCGGCTTCCGCTGCGTGCGGACCCTGGCCCGGTAGGTCGCCGCGGCGGCCGCGGCTATGCTGGCAAGGCGGCCAGCCCCCGGCCCTCGTGCCCATCGCCCAGCAACCCCGTCAGCGGAGCATCGCCGTGCCCAGCCAACGCCACGATTCGTCCAGCGTGCGCACCTTGTTCTCCGGTCGCACCACCGCCCTCGCCCTCGCGGTCCTCGCCGGCACCGCCCTGGCGCAGGCGCCCGCCCACGCCGTGCCGCTCAATCCGACGGTGAACCTGCAGGACCTGCAGATCCGCCGCAACGGCGACACGATCCACGCCGTCTTCCGGCAGATCGTGACGTCCCAGGAGCGCCTGTTGCGCTACTGCCGCTCGCCCGACGGCGGCCGCACGTGGCCGCAGCGAGAGGTCCTGCTCGGCACCACGACCACCTATCAGAATCGCGGCAACTTCGTCGTCGACGGCAATGACCTGCACGTCGCGCTGGACAACGGTGCCTGGGCGCCGCACGTGATCAGCTCCCGCGACGGCGGCCTCACCTGGCAGGCGCCGGTGATGATCGACACGCCCGGCACCGGCGTCTTCGCCGGCGCGCCGCGCCTGCACGCCAGCAATGGCATCGTCACCGCCATCTGGACTGCCACCATGCCGGGTGGCCCGATCGTCATGACCCGGCGCTCCCCCGATGGCGGCGCCAGCTGGCCTGGCCCGGCGGTGCGTCTCGACCTGGGCGCGCCGCACTCGGGGCTGCTGGCCAACACCGGCGACTCCGATCTCCGCCTGTTCGCCGAAGGCAATGCCCTGCACGTGTTCTGGGCGCGGGTGACCCATGCCGGCACCCAGCAGCAGGTGATCCACACCTGCCACCAGCGCTCGCTCGACGGCGGCGCCACCTGGCTCGCCACCCCGACCATCGTCACCACCGCCAACACCAATCCGCTCCAAGACGAGACCTGGCAGCCCGCCGCGGTGGGCGCGGGCGTCCTGCTGGTCGGCGTCGGGCCGACGGTGCTCCGTTCCGTGGACCAGGGGGCGACCTGGCAGCCGGTCCCTGGCTTCACGCTCGGCCCCATGCGCCGCATCCACGACCTGCACGCCGATGGCAGCAACGTGTTCGCGTTCGGACGGCAGGGGAACCAACTCGCCACCAATGCCAGCCCCGATGGGGGGATCACCTGGCGGGCGACGCCCTACATGATCCTGGTGGCGATGTTCTCCGTGGGGCTGCAGGGCGCCGTCGCCGGCGGCTCGCAGTTCCTCAGCGTGTACTACCCGCAATCGCAGTTCCTGGCCCCGGTCTTCGTGCAGTCCGACGACTTCTGCAACAACTGGCGGCTGGTGGCCGATCAGGCGGTCCTGGCCCATGTCGACGGTGACCTGGTGCTCGCGACCGCCCTCACCCCGCCCACCACGCTGAGCGCATTCGTGGCGGAAGGCCACACGACGCTGGGCCAGGGCAGCGCCGGCACCGGCGGCGTCGTGCCGATGCTGCACGGCCGCGGCCTGCCGGGCCTGGGCCGGTCGTTCGCGCTGGCGGT
The DNA here is from genome assembly GCA_964565715.1 of uncultured candidatus Brocadiaceae bacterium. GTDB lineage: Bacteria > Planctomycetota > UBA1135 > UBA1135 > UBA2386 > CAZMGG01. Next base: position 24,201 of record CAZMGG010000002.1, read on the forward strand.
GAGCGCGGCGCTGCCCGGCGCGCCGATCGGCGTGTTCGTCGACTTCGGCCCCACCACCGCGGTGCCGCTGGGTCCGGCGACGCTGTACCTGGCGCAGCCGATGGGCCCGTTCCTGCTGACCGGTTCGGCCAGCGGGCTGGGCTCGCTGTCGGTGACCGTGCCGGCCAACCCGGCGCTCGCCGGGCTGCGCATGGCGAGCCAGGCCTTCGTGCTGGATCCGGGCGTCGCCGCCGGCTTCGCCGCCACCCGCGCGGTCGAGACCTGGGTGCGCTGAGCCGCCGGGCGGCGGCGCCGCCTCAGCCGAGCGGGATCTTCGCCGCGTGCTGCCGCAGCCACTCGGCGAAGGTCTGCAGCTGCGGGTTGAGCGCGCGCGCCACCTTCGGGTCCCGCGCCGCGCAGAACTCGCGCTCGAAGTCGTGCTTGTACTGGAACATGTTGCCGAGGTCCTCGGCGCCCGGGAAGCCGAGCTTGCGGTAGACCTCGAACGGCACCGCCTGATACGCCACCGGCCGGCGCAGGGCCTCGCCGAGTGCTGCCGCCATCTGCTCCCCGGTCAGGTGCTCGCCGGCGACGCCGACGGTCTTGCCGGCGTATTGCTTGGCGTTGCGGAAGATGCCGAACGCGCAGCGGCCGATGTCCTCGACCGCGATGCCGGGCAGCTTCTTGTCGCCCATCGGCAGCGCGAAGGTCCACCTGCCGTCCGCGCCCTGCTTGGGGCCCATGCCGAAGCCGATCAGGTTGTCCCAGTAGAACGACGTGAGCAGCATGGTGGTCGGCACGCCGCTCGCCGCGAACACCGCGTCCATCTCGCCCTTGGCGTCGAAGTGCGGCACCTTGTACTTGCCCATCAGCGTGGGCATCCGGGCATCGCCGAGCGGCACCTTCTTGCGCGTGTCCTCGAGCGTCGACCAGATGAGGTGCTGCAGCCGGGCCGCCTTGACCGCGGCGGCCAGGTTGCGCGCCTGGGCCTGCTCGCGTTCGGGCGAGAAGTGCTCCCAGAAGTTGGTGACGCAGAACGCGCCGTGGGCGCCGGCGAACGCGCGCTCCAGGCTCTTCGGATCGTCGAGATCGGCCGGCACCACCTCGGCGCCGAGCTTCTGCAGCGCCGCGGCGCCGTCCGACTCCGGCTTGCGGGTGAGCGCGCGGGCGACGAAGCCCGAGTCCTGGTGGGCGGCGATGGCACGGACGAGGCCACCACCCTGGGCGCCGGTGGCGCCGACGACGGCGAGGATCTTCTTGGTCATGTTGGTTTCCCTGACGGAGAGGGGGCGGGACTAGGACGGCGCGGAAGGGAACCAAGCCGCAACCTCGCCGACGCGCCACGCCTCGCCGGCGACCATAGACAAGTCATAACCCGTTCCATAGCACATACTTCCGTATCTTCATCGGCAATGGGGTGCGCCTCTGCCACACGGCGGCGCGGATCCGGATGACCTGCCTGGTCACACACCTCCACCCCCATCCCACCGTCATGAACCCCGTCCCCCGCCTCGCCCTCCTCCTCACGCTCACGCTGGCCCTGCCCCTCACCGCCCAGATCGAACGGGAAGGGGACACGCCCACCCTCTTCTCGTTCCAGACCGGCATCACCGCCACCGCCGTCGGCAACCTGATCGGCCAGGGCTACCGTCCGATCGACCTCGAGGTGCAGTCGGCCTCGCCGCTGCTGTTCACCGCCGCCTTCGTGCACAACAGCGGACCCTACGCCAGCGGCATGTGGTGGTACTACGGCCAGACCGCGGCCAGCCTGGCCAGCAACCTCGCCGCCAACCAGGCGCGGCTGATCGATCTCGAACCCTACGACGACGGTGCTGGCAACATCCGCTTCGCGGCGGTCATGGTGCCGAACACCGGCGCCAACCAGAGGCTCTGGTGGCACGTCACCGCCTCGACGCCGACCGCGATCGCCAGCCTGGCCAACGCCAACACCGCCCGCATCATCGACCTCGACGAGTACACCCAGGGCGGCTCGACCTACTACAGCGCCATCCTGCTGCGCAACACCGGCGCCGATGGCCGCGCGTGGTGGTGGTACCTGGACGTGCCGGCGGCCAGCGTCGACTCGCTGCTGACGACCAACCAGGCGAGGCCCATCGATCTCGACCGTCGCGCCAACGGCAACTTCAACGTGGTGATGCAGCGCGATCCGACGCCGACGTCGTTCGTCTGGCGCCAGGACCTGGCCGCGACCGACGTGCAGCGCTTCTTCGACGAGTACGGCCAGCGGCCGATCGACGTCGAGAGCCATCTGGCCGCCGGCGTCCGGCGCTACACCGTGGTCGGCATCCGCAACACCGACGCGGTGACCGCCGAGATCATCGCCGAGATGCACGCCGCCACCGACGGCACGATGGGCAGCTACATGCGGCGCCTGAACGGCGCCAAGGTGCACGGCACCAACGAGAACGCGGTGTTCGAGCCGGCCAGCACCCTGAAGACCGTGCACCACGCCCATGCCATCCGGCAGGTCGAGGTCGGCGCCATCTCGTTCTCGACCATGCTGACGGTGAACCAGGGCATGACCGGCTCGTGTCCGAACGGCACCAACCCGATGGACGAGCGGCTCGACACGGTCCTCAACCTGATGATGGTCAACAGCGACAACGCCCGCACCCAGGCGGTGACGAACCGCTTCGGCATGGCGGCGATGAACGCCATCGCCACGGCCCTGGGCATGACCTCGACCTCGATCAACCACCACATCGGCTGCGCCGGGACGCCCAACCGGGTCACGCTGGCCGATCTGTGCCGGCTGCACGAGCAGATCGCCAACGGCTGGCTCGGCAACTCGCGCATGTTCTTCTACAGCCTGATGCGCAACGGCACCAACCGGCTGGGCCTCGACCAGATCATCACCGACGAGGCCGCGGCCCTGGGGCTGCCGGTGCCGACCCGCGCGTCGTTCCGCGGCATGGTGCAGATGGCGCACAAGGGCGGCAGCTACGGCACGCCGCAGGGCGTCCACCGCGCCGAGTTCGGCTACCTGTCGCTGCCGTTCATCGAGAACGGCAACGTCGTGGCCCGCGAGTTCGGCTTCGGCGCGTACGTCAACGGCGCGTCCGGGGACAGCGGCGCCGATCAGGCGGTGTGGACCATCGCCGTGCCGAAGATGCTGCGGGCGCAGGTGCGCGCCGCCATGCTGACGTGGTCGACGGTGACCGCCAGCGCGGTGGCCTACGGCACGGGCTGCGGCACGCCGCAGGTGTTCCAGCAGACGCCGGCGGAGCTGCCCCACCTCGACCGCTGGGCGCGCTACCAGACCACCACGGCGCCAGCCAGCAGCCTGGTGGTGATGGCCATCGGCTTCTCCGACAGCGCGTCCGGCCGGATCACCCTGCCGCACTCGATCGTGCCCTACGGCGGCGAACCCGGCTGCTTCGCCCTCTGCGACATCGTCGGCACCCAGACGTCGGTGGCGTGGAACAGCGGCTGGACCGACTTCGTGCTGGCGATCCCCAACCAGCCCGGGCTGACCGGGCAGTCGTTCTTCACCCAGTTCTACGCGTTCGGCAGCGCCGGCATCCGCGCCAGCAACGGCGTCCGCAGCGTCATCGGCCGCTGACGTCCGCGGATGCCCCGCTTTGCCCGGTGCGCCGGCCGGCCGGGCCCGGGTAGCATCCGCGGCCATGTCCCGCTTCCTCCTCGCCGCGGTGGCGCTGGCCATGCCGCTCGCGGCGCAGGCGCCACCCCAGCCCGCCCCGGCACCGGCGACCACGGTCGGGGAGCGGGCGCTGACCGAGATCCAGGCCGACACCGAGGTCGACGCGGCCGTCGCCCGTGGGCTGTCCTGGCTGGCGGAACAGCAGAACCGGAACGGCTTCTGGCACGGCCTGGTCGGCGCCCGCGGCGGCCGCGACTCCTATTCCCCGACCGCGTCCCTCGACCTGCAGGTCAGCAGCGGCAGCGGTCACCTCGGCGTCACGGCGCTGTGCGGGATGGCCTTCCTCGCCGGGGGTCACCTGCCCGACCGCGGCCGCTACGGCGACAACGTCCGCGGGGCGATGAACGCCATCCTCGGCTGCATCCAGGAGAACGGCGTCATCACGGTCTCCGGCAGCCGGATGTACAGCCACGCCTTCGCCTCGCTGTTCCTGGCCGAGCTCCACGGCAACATCCCGGAGCCGCGCCTGAAGCTCGGGCTCGAGCGCGCCACCAACATCATCGTCGACTGCCAGAACGTCCACGGCGGATGGCGCTACAACGCGTTCTCCCGCGACAGCGACCTGTCGGTCACCGTCTGCCAGCTGCAGGCGCTGCGGGCGGCCCGCAACATCGGCATCCAGATCCCGAAGGGCACCATCGATCGGGCGGTGGACTTCGTCCGGCGGCATCAGGTGCCGTCCGGTCCGGCCAAGGGCCGCTACTACTACGACATCTACAGCCGGCGCGCGTTCCGCAAGTCGGACAGCTACTCGATCCAGGCCGCCGCCGCGACGTCGCTGCTGTCGGCGGGCATCTACGACGCGGCGCTGCTGGACCCGGTCATCGACTTCCTCGAGACGGAGATGGCCGTGATGATGCGCCGCATGCCGCACCACTACTGCTTCTGGTACGGCAACTACTACGCCAGCCAGGTCTTCTTCCAGGCCGAAGGCCTGCTGCGGCAGGGCTGCTTCACCCGATACTACGCGGCGATGCGGGCGCACCTGCTGGCCGACCAGCAGGCGGATGGCCGCTGGCTCAATCCCACCGACGAAGGGCCCGGCGACGCCTTCGCGACGGCGGTGGCCTGCATCATCCTGCAGATCCCCAAGCAGTACCTCCCGATCTTCCAGCGCTGACCGGGCGTGCCTGCCGGGCGGCTCAGCGCCGCACGAACCCGAGGTCGCGCACCCGGCCGGCGCCGACCCGCAGGCCGATGACGCGACCGTCCTCGCCGCGCACGGCTTTCACCACCGCGCCGTCCAGGGCGAACTCGTCGGGCACCGTCGGCCGCAGCGGCGCCTGCTCCTCGAAGCCGATGGCGACGTGGAGCACGCCGTCCTGCACGGTGAGGCGCCAGACGCAGTCCAGTTCGTCGCTGCGGAACTCGCCGACCAGCGCCGCCAGGGCCGCAGCGTCCGGCACCCAGGGCTCGATCCGTTCGTAGCGTCGCGCCGGCTGGTCGGCGACATTGACCTCCAGCGCCTTGCCGTCCGCCGCCAGCAGGAGCTCGATGGCCGCCGGGGCGCCGCGGGCCGTGCAGCGGTCGGCCGCCACCGGTTCCAGGGGGAACTGCATCTGCTCGTCGATCCGCAGGAGCAGGGCGCCGTCGGCCTCGACGATCTCCCAGATCCGGCCGCTGCGACCGCGCCAGGTGCCGACCCAGCGGGCCAGGGTGGCGGCATCGACGGGCGCGACCTCGGTCACCGCGGGCGCGGCGGCGGCTGGCGGCTCCGGCGGCAGCCTGTCGCCGAGCGCCATCGCCGCCACCGCCATCGCCTTGTCGTCCGGGTCGAAGGTGCCGAGGTTGGCCAGCACCACCACCGTCAGGTCGTGATCCGGGAAGCGCACCAGCTGCGAGCGGTAGCCCGCCCAGGCGCCGCCGTGGTCGATCACGCGCTGGTCACGCCAGGTGGTGACCCGCAGGCCGCAGGCGTAGTCGAGCTCCGTGCCGTCGGCGAGCTTGCCTGGCGTCTGCATGCGGGCGATCAGCGCCGCACCGCCGCCCAGCTTGTTGTCGGCGAAGTTGCCCGCCCAGCGGGCGAGATCGCGCGCGGTGGTCAGCACGCCACCGTCCCCCACCAGGTCGAACTGGTAGAGCTCGGTGCCGAAGCCCGCCGGCCGCGGCACGTAGCCGATGGCGCGATCCGGCACGATGGCGCCCTTGTCGTCGTAGAGCCGCGTCCTGGTCATGCCGAGCGGCGCGAACACCCGCTGCTGCAGGAACTCGCCGGGCGTCATGCCCGACGCGCGCCGCAGCACCTCCGCCAGCAGGAAGTAGCCGCTGTTGCTGTAGAGGTGTTCCTTGCCCGGCGCGAAGTTGAGCGCCTTCTGCCGCGCGATCAGGTCGAGGATGCGGGCCTCGGAGTAGTCGTTGCCGTAAGGCATGCCGGCCAGCGCCATCAGCACGAGGTAGTCGCGGATGCCGCTGGTGTGGTGCAGGAGGTGCCGCAGGGTGATCGGCGCATCCCAGGCCGGCAGCTCCGGCAGGTGCTTGCGTACGTCGTCGTCGAGGGACAGCCTGCCGTCGTGTTCGAGCAGCAGGATCGCGAACGCGAAGAACTGCTTGCTGGTCGACGCGATGTCGAACACCGAGTCCGGGGCGAGCGCCACCCGCCGTTCGAGGTCGGCCATGCCGTACGCGCGCAGGTGGACCGGCTCGCCCTTGTGGAATACGCCGACGACGCAGCCGGGAGAGTCCGGCTTGTCCCAGTCGGCAAACAACCGGTCGATCTGCCGATCGGCCGGGAGCGGGGCGGGGGATTGGGCCAGGAGCGGCACGAGGCCGGCAACGGCGGCCAGCAGGAACGGCGGCAGGGCGGGCATGGCGCCGACGGTAGCCACCCGCCGCGCCGGATTGTCGCGGCTGCTAGCGGTGTTCCAGTTCCTGCATCGCTGCGGCGAACGCCACGCCGATCTGCGCCAGGGTCTTGGCGCAGCCCAGGTAGTGGTAGCCGCCGTTGCTGGCGCCGCGGACCCAGGCCCGCTCGTCGGCAGCCGACAGCGTCTCGCGGCGGAACGCGGCGACGCGTTCCTTGATCTCCGCCGGCGCCAGCTCCTGGCCCGCCGCGCCGGGCTTCGGGTTGCGCAGCGAGCGCTCGAACTGCTGCACCTTCTCCAGCTTTGCGCCGATCGCCGCCAGCTCCTGGGGCCAGAACGGCGCCGTCGGCACCGCCAGCACGTTGCCCTGGAACTCGGGCAGCAGGGCCGGCGCCGCCATGGCGGCCTGGAAGTGGGCGTGGGCACGCCGCCGGCGGTCGCCCTCGGCCACCGGGCCGTCGACGCCCATCACGCCGATCACGAACGGCAGCTTCGGCGCCTGCAGGTCGTTGCGCACGTCGCGGATCAGGTGGCCGAGGCACTCGCTGTAGGCCGCGTAGCCGCCCGGCTCGTGGCGCTGCGGATACACGCCGCCGTCCACCAGGTCGTTCCAGCCCTGGAACCAGACGAAGCCCATGAGCTCCAGGCCGGCCGCCTTGTCGTAGGCCGGGCAGACGCGCCCGGGATCGCCCAGCACCGACCGCACGTGCGCGATCATCTCGCGGTAGTAGCGGCCAGTGGCGGCCGTCTTGTCGGCCTGCAGCTGCGCCACGTCCTTCTGCTGCTTTTGCAACTGCTCGAGCTGCGCCTCGGTCCACGGGAACGGCCCGGCCGACGGCGGCCGGAAGTCGGTGTGCAAGGACTTGCCGCCCCACGCCGTCTTGATCAGCAGGATCGGCCCGGGGTGCGCCTTCTGCATGGCGAGGCCGAAGGTGAACTCCGGACCGATCTTCTCGCCGGGTCTGGCCGGGTCGCGGCGCGCGCCGTAGCCCGCGGTCAGCGGGCCGTGACCCTCGCCGCTGCCGTCGCCGCCGGCGGCGTGGGTCAGGTCGCTGATCCAGACCCGCTCGCAGACGGTCGGCGTGCCGTCGGCGGCGCGCATCTCTGCCAGCAACGGCTGCGTCGCCGGATCGTCGCCGAGGTAGTCGAAGGTGGTGATCTTCGCGTGGCCCTGCATGTTGGACTGGCCGGCCAGGACGTAGACCCGCAGCGGCGGGCGCACGGCCTCCTGGGCGGTCGCGGTGGCGGCCAGGGCGAGGCCGAGGAACGCGAGGAGGCCTTGGCGACGATGCATGCCGGCAGCAGAGACGAAGCTCCGGGCCGGCGCAATGCCGACATCGCGGCCGATCTGGCACCGATCTTGAAAGGCACGCCGGCATGCTGCGCCTCCTCGCCGCCCTCCTCGTCCTGTCCCTGACCCCCGCGGCCGCCCAGGACCCGGTGGCCGAGAGCCCCCGGGACCCCGCCGCGGCGCTGGCCGGCGAGGATCAGGCGATCACCACGCGTCTGCGTTCGATGCTGGGCGCCATCGATCGCTTCCGCGGCATCGAGGTCAAGGTCACCGCCGGCATCGTCGTGTTGACCGGCGAGGCCCCGTCCCGGGCCGCCATCGAGCAGGCCGGAGAACTGGCCGGTCGCGTCGATGGCGTGCTGCTGGTGGTCAACGAGGTCGCCCTGCAGACCGGGCTGGAGGAACGCGTCGACGGCGCCTGGATCGAACTGCAGAACCGCCTGCGCTCGGTGTTCGGCAGCCTGCCGATCGCCGGCATCGCGCTGCTGGTGCTGGCGGGGTTCTGGCTGCTGGCGCGACTGCTGCGCGACGCGCGCTGGCCGTACCGCCTGCTCAGCCGGCGCACCTTGCTGCAGGACCTGATGCGACAGACGGTGTTCGTCCTGGTGCTGCTGCTGGGGATGATCGCCACGCTGCGGCTGGTCGACGCCACCGCCGTGCTGGGCACACTGCTCGGTGCCGCCGGAGTGGTCGGTCTGGCGCTCGGCTTCGCCTTCCGCAACATCGTCGAGAACTACCTGGCCGGCATCCTGCTGGCGATCCGCCAGCCGTTCCGCGCCCGGGACCAGGTCAGCATCGACGGCGCCCGGGGCACCGTGCTGCGGATGACGTCGAGCGAGACCCTGCTGCTGGACCTGGACGGCAACCACCTGCGGCTGCCCAACGGCAAGGTCTTCAACGGCACCGTGGTGAACTTCACCCGCAACCCGCTCCGTCGGTTCACGGTGACGGTTGGCGTCGGCACCGCGGTGGACCTGGCCGCGACCCAGGACCTCGGCGTGGCCATGCTCGGCCGCATGAACGGCGTGGTGGCCGATCCCGGGCCATCGGCGCGGGTCGCGGCGCTCGGCGACTCGACGGTGACCCTGGAGTTCTTCGGCTGGGTCGACCAGGCAGCCGCCAACTACGTGAAGGTCGCCTCGGAGGCCCACCGGCTGCTGAAGGAGACCTTCGACGCGCATGGCATCGGCATGCCCGCCCCCACCTACAACCTGGTGTTCGAGGAGGCGTCGCCGGCAGTGCCGGGGGGCCGGGCCAAGGCGGGGCCCAAGCGGCCCGTCCGGCAGCAGGGCCCGGCGCCCGAGGCGATCGAGGTGGCGGTGCCCGACGACACCACCGGCCAGGTGGAGAAGGAACTGGCGCGCAGCGACGAACCGGACCTGCTGGACGACGCCGCCGGCCCGCCGGCCGCGGTCACTCCTGCCGCAGGGACAGCAGCGGCACCGCTTCCGCCATCGTCGCCCCGCTGACCTCGTTGCTGACGTCGCCCCGCACGGTCACGATGGCGGCGGTGGCGCCGGCCGGGCGATCGCTGGTGGCGCGCAGCTCCAGCACGGCCTGCAGCACCATCTCCTCGAAGTCGGTGGAGTTGGTCTGGTTGGGAGGCGTCACGAACCACACTGCCTTGGTGGTCGCCGGCTCGCGCACCTGCAGGAACACGTCGCCGTCGGCGGCCATCGCCCAGGCGACGATGGAGCCGGTGACCGTGAGGTCGGTCGCGGCGGGCGTCTCGGCGCTGGGCGGCCCGCTCCAGGCGAGCGGGACGGCACAGCAGACGGCGAGGGCAGGCAGCAGGAAGCGTCGGTTTCGGATGGTCATGGGAATGGTCATGGGGATGGGCTCCGGTTTCGTTCGTGAGAGAGAAGGCCGGCCCGCCCGGAGACGGGCCGGCAGGTCGCGGCGGCTCAGCCGTCGCCTGGCTCGCCGTCGGGATCGGTCCCGGCCGCCGATGCCTCGGCCTCGGGGCCGGAGGTGGACTCTCCGGCGACCTCGAGATCGTTCACCACCCAGATGGCGCCACCCTCGTAGGCGTTCTCGGTGGCCGACTGCCACTCGGCGCGACTGCCGACGGTGCCGGTGAGGACGGCCGTGCCATTGCTCACCTCCACCTGCACCGCATCCGAGTCCACGAATGGGCTCCACCACAGTTCGTCTTCGATGTCGGCCTCGATCTCCGCATCGCGGGTGAAGGTCACCGGCGGCTGGTAGCGGAACCAGGCATAGCCGTGAACCGGCCAGGGATCGATGTACGGGTCGAATGGCAGCATGCCGGCGTGGGACACCCGCAGGTGATTGCGCACGTCGGTGACGCCGTTGATGCGGGAAGCCACGTCGTCCGCGCAGGCCCGTTCGAAGTTGGAGTCGACGATGCCGCGCAGATGGACGATGCCCCCGGGGCGGACGTCGACGTCCACCGCGAAGCGGTCGACGTACGGATCACGCAGGAGCGCGCGGCGGACGTCGTCGGCGATCGCGGTGATGGATCGGTCGGCGCCTGGTTGCACCCGCAGGCGATTGACGACGCGGATCACGCCGACCGTGTTGCGGGCGTCCTGCTCCGCGGCGCGCGCCGCCTTCAGGTTGTCGACGTTGCCGCGAAGGGTGACGACGCCTCGATGCACCGCGGGGCGCACCTGGAACGAGGCGACGCGCGGATCGTGCAGCAGGGCTGCCTGCACCGCTTCGGTGATCTGCTGGTCGGATCGTACGGCGTGCTTGCTGTCGCGGAGCCGCGGGTCGCGGGCCCACCCGGCCACCTGCAGCCCGTCGGACTCGACGTTGGTGACGCCGGCGACGCGCGCGCACCGGCGTGCCTGGACCACCTCGGTGGCGCTGCCGACCGTGCCGGTCAAGGTGACCGTACCGTCCTCGCACGCGACATCGATCAGGCCGTCGTCCACCAGCAGGTGCCAGCGCAGCCGCTGCTCGACCTCGTTCCGGATCTCGTGGTCGGGACGGCTGGCGGCTGGCGCGACCGTGATGTCGTTCTGCACGGCGGTGACGCCGGCGACCGCCTTGGCGACCCGCTCGCAGAGGTCCCGTTCGGCCCAGGACTGCACCTGACCGCGCAGGGCGATCTCGCCACCGGGTTCGCCGATGACCTCCACCTCATAGCTGTCGGTGGCGGGATCGGTGAGCAACGCCTGGGTGACCAGCGTCTGCACGTCGACCGGCTCCAGCCCGTGCGGCTGGATGACCCGCATCCGGTTCACCACCGCCCGCACACCCTTGACCGTGCGGGCGATGGCGGCGGCGCGGTCGGCGGCCATCAGGTTGTCGGTCGTGCCGGTGAGCGTGACGATCCCGTCCCGCGGCTGGACATCGATCCGGTGCGCGACGACGGCGTGGTCGGCACGCAGTTCGTCCTCGATCGCGTCGCCGATCTGCCGATCGGTGAGCTGCGGCTCCTGGGCCGGCAACGCCACCGCGACCGCGCCAGCGGCCAGCAGGGCAAGGACATGGAAAGCAAAGGTGCGCATGAATCTTCCTCTCTGTTGTGCGGGCAGCGACCCGACGCAGCGTGCGCCGCCAGCCGCCTCCCGCGGACCAGGGCCGCCGCGCGCGGCTGCGATCGGCAGTGAGACTGCCGTCCGTCGCGCCTCGCCCAACGAAGCCCTTCGCCGCGGGCCAACGGCCAATCACGGGTGATCCCGCAGGATCCACCGCGCCAGGGCCCGCGGCACGCCTGTCACCCATGCGGACGGCAGGCGCCGACCGGCAATCGGTGCAACCGCTGCGCCAAGCGGGCAATCCCACGCCGGCATGACCGTTGCACGACGGCGGTGCATGGCGATGTCGATCTGCTCTACCCGACCGGTGCGCACGAACGCGAGCGAACCCCTGCCGCCGCGTCGCATCCCCGATCCACGCCCGGGTGGTCCGCTGCCGCCGCCGCCGCTGCCGCAACCGCGGCCGCACGCACCCGAACATCCGCCCACCCGGCCGCACGGCCCGACCACGAACCCACATGACCGCATCCGCCCCCACCGCCTCGTTCCCCGCCACCGCTGATCTGCACGGCCTGCTGACCGACTGTCACCCGCCCACCGTGTCGCTGTACCTGCCGGCGGGGCCGTCCCCGGCCGCCAGCCGCAGCGCTCCGACGAGGCTGAAGAACCTCCTGCGCGAGGCCCGGCTGGCGCTGGCGACGGTGGCCTCGGCGACCCCGTCGGAGGCGGATGCCCTGCTGTCGCCCTTGCGGCTGCTGATGGACGCTGACGAACGGCCGCCGCAGTGGGCACGGGGGCTCGCTGCCTTCGCCTGCCCGGCGGGCGTGCGTTCCCACTGGCTGCCGGTGACGGTGCCGGCACGGGTGCGGGTGGGCGACCGGCCCCACCTGCTGCCGCTGCTGCCCCATCTCGACCAGCAGTTGCCCTTCGCGGTGCTGGCGATCGGCCAGCAGCATGTCCGCCTGTTCACCGCCAACCGTCACGGCATCGAACGGATCGAGCCCGCGGGCCTGCCGGCGAACATCGGCGAGGCGGTGCCGTCCGACGATCCCGAGCAATCCCTGCAGTGGCACACGACCACGCCCGGCGCTCCCACCGGCGGCACCCGCAGCGAGGCGCAGTTCCACGCGCAGGGCGGCGGCAAGGATTCGGGCGATCACGATCTGCGCACGTTCTTCCGCACAGTCGACCGCGCCGCCCGGCCGGTGCTGCAACCCGTCGATGGCGATCCCCTGCCGCTGGTGCTGGCCTGCGTGGCCGAGCACCTGCCGCTGTTCCGCGAGGTCAGCGAGCACCCTGATGTGCTGCCGGAACCGATCGCCGGCGATCCCGAACTGCTGACTGCTGCCGAACTCCACGAGCGGGCGCTGACCCTCCTGGAACCCCGGCTGGCCGCGCAGCGCCGTGCGGCGCTGGAACGACTGCGGACCGCGGCGGCCCATGACCGTGCGGTGACGGGCGCGGGCCCCGTGATCGCCGCCGCCCACCAGGGGCGCGTGGGGGCACTGTTCCTGGATCTGCAGCTCGCGCCCGACGACGATCTCTGGGACCTGGCGGTGGCCGAGACCCTGCAGAACGGCGGCAGCGTGCACGCCTCCGACGAGGGCCAAGACGTGCCCGACGGGATCGCCGCGGTGCTGCGCTACTGAAGCACCGCCGGGGTCAGGCCCGCGGTTTCCGCAGCCATGGCCTGCCCGTTGCGCAGGAACATGGAATGAACGCCACCAGCCGCGTGAGCCGTCTCTTCCGCAGTCTCACCGCCGATTCGACGCCCGATCCCAAGCGCGATCCGGCGAACCCGCCGCGCTTCCCCGGCGAGCCGTTCCCGCGGCCGCCGCTGGAGCCGAGTTTTCCCGGGGAGCCGCAGCCCTCGCCGACGTCACCGACGCAGCCCCCGGTAGGCCCCGATCGTCCCGACGCGCCGGTGCCGCCCGATCGCCCCAACGCGCCGGTCGGCCCGGACCGTCCCAACAAGCCCACCGGGCCCGACCGCCAGTCTGGCGACGGCCCGGTGTACGGCTGACGTCTCGGGCGTCGCTACTCCGGTTCGGGATAGAGCAGCATCGGCACGTGCGTGTGGCGCAGCACCGACTCGGCGACGCTGCCCTGCAGCAGGCGGCTGACGCCCGAACGGCCATGGGTGGCCATGGCGATCAGGTCGACGCCGTGTTCGCGCGCGTAGCCGACGATGCCGCTGCCGGCGTCGGGACAGACCACCGCATCGGTGCGCACCGTCACGCCCTTCGGGAACTCCGCCGCCAGGGCCCGCAAGCGGTCGCGGGCGCCGGCGATATCGGACTCCACGTCGATCGGCGCCGGCACCGCCGCATCGGCGTTGCGGGCGAGATGAGCCTTGTCGGGCAACACACAGAGCAGGGTCACCGCCGCGCCGTGCTTCTGGGCGAGAGCGGCCGCCGGGGTCAGTGCGCGCTGCGAATCGGCAGAGAAGTCGGTGGGGAGCAGGATGTGTCGGATCTCGGTCATGGTTCACCTCGGTCCCGGGAGGTAGGACCCCCGGTGGCCCAGGCAAGTACTTGCCTTTGCCACGGCAACCGCTATAGACCGACCGGTCTATTCGCATGGTGCCTCCGACCTCCCGTCCCGCCGATGCGGACTCCCCCGACGCCCGTGAGCGCCTCCTGGCGGCGGGCACCGAGCTCTTCGCCGCGAAGGGCTTCAACGGCTGTGGATTGACGGAAATCCTTACCCACGCTGGAGTTCCGAAGGGATCGTTCTACCACTACTTCGCCAGCAAGGAGGAGTTCGGGGTGGTGCTGATCGAGCGCGCCCGGGACGAGTACCTGGCCGAACTGGAGCCCCTGGTGAGCGACCAGACCCGGACCCCCAGGGAACGGCTGCGGGCCCTGTTCCAGCACACCCGCGACCAGTGCCGGGAGCACGGCCCGACCACCGAGTGCCTGATCCCCAAGCTGGCACTCGAGACCGCGACGCTGAGCGACCCCGTGCATCAGGCCGTGCGCGAGGCCTACGCCCGCTGGAGCGCAGTGCTGGCGCGGGTGATCACCGCCGGCCAGGCGGAGGGCGAGATCGAGCCCTCACACGAGCCCGGCCGGCTGGCCAACGTGCTGGTGATGCTGTGGGAGGGTGCCGCGATCCGCATGCAGATCGAACGGCGCCCCGACCCGCTCGACGACTTCCTCGCCTTCGTCTTCGACTCGCTGCTGCCGCCGCGCGAACCGCGCCGCGGCAGGAAGTCCGCAACGCCGCGCCGTTCCGACGTCTGACCCACTGCCCCCATGAGAGTCCTCCGCTCCTCCGGGGCCCGGCGCACGCTGGGCACCATCCTTCTGTTCGCCGTGTTCGGCGGAGCCGCCCTCGGCATCCGCGCCTGGAAGCAGCACAACGACGTCCAGGCCACAGCCGCCGCCGCCGGTCAGGCGCAGGAGCCCGCCGAGACCGCCGCGGGCGCGCCGGCCCGCACCATCGCCTGGGCCCGGACCACCACCGCCATCGGCACCGTGCGCGCCTTGCAATCGATCACCCTGCGCAACGAGCTGCCCGGCACGGTGCGCACGGTGAACCTCGCCACCGGCCAGGTGGTGGAGAAGGGCGCGCTGCTGGTGGAACTGGACGTGGCGGTGGAGACGGCCCAGCTCGCCGCCCTGGCGGCACAGGCGCGGCTCGCGGAAACGATGCTGGGGCGCATGGAGCGGGCCCTGCAGAGCCAGGGCGCGTCGGCCGCCGACGTCGACCGCGCCCGGGCCGAGCGGGACATGGCAGAAGCCGACGTGGCGCGACTGCAGGCGGTGATCGAACAGAAGCGGCTGCGGGCGCCGTTCCGCGCCCGCACCGGCCTGGTCGATCTGCATCCGGGCCAGTACCTGCAGCCGGGCACCGCCATCACCACGCTGCAGGGCATCGCCGACGCGGTGCACGTCGACTTCGCGGTGCCGCAGGAGACTGCGGCGCGGCTCGGCGAAGGCGCCGCCATCGGCATCGTGCCGATGGGCGGGCAGGCGCCGGTGGCGGCGACG
Organism: uncultured candidatus Brocadiaceae bacterium; assembly: GCA_964565715.1. Lineage (GTDB taxonomy): Bacteria > Planctomycetota > UBA1135 > UBA1135 > UBA2386 > CAZMGG01. The sequence goes on from CAZMGG010000002.1 coordinate 39,398, forward strand.
ATCGCCGCCATCGACGCCCAGGTCGACGAGGCCACCCGCAACGCCTGGGTGCGGGCGCTGCTGCGGGGCGAGGACCTGCCGCGGCCCGGCGCCTCGGTGCGCGTGGAGGTGCCGCTGGAGGCAGCGCGGGACGTGGTGGTGGTGCCGGTGAGCGCGCTGCGCCGCGGGCCCGGCGGCGAGGAGGTGTTCGTGCTGGCGAAGGACCCGCAGGGCCGGCTGCGCGCCCACCAGCGACGGGTGCGGGCCGGCGCCGTGCTGGGCGACGAGGTGGTGATCCTCGACGGGCTGCAGCCCGGCGAGACGGTGGCCGCGGCCGGCTCCTTCAAGCTGCGCGAGGGCGTCCTCGTGCACGTTCCCGCCGAGAGCCCGAAGGGCAACTGAGGCAACGCCATGCGCGCGATCACCGACGTGTTCGTCCGGCACCCCGTGCTGGCCCTGGTCGTCAACCTGCTGCTGATCCTGGTCGGCTGGCGCACCGCGGCGACGCTGCCGGTGCAGCAGTACCCGCGCCTGGACAGCGCGTCCGTCATCGTCACCACGCTCTACTTCGGCGCCAGCGCCGAGACCGTGCGCGGCTTCCTGACCACGCCGATCGAACGGGCGGTGTCGTCGATCGGCGGCGTCGACCACATCGAGTCGCAGAGCCGCGCCGGCGTCAGCACGGTGACCATCCGGCTGGAGCTGGGTCACGACACCACCCAGGCCCTGGCGGAGGTCACGGCCAGGCTGCAGCAGGTGCGCAGCGAGCTGCCCGCCGAGGCGGAGCCGCCGGTGGTCGACATCCAGCGCGCCGACCGGCCCTACGCGACCTTCTACCTGAGCTTCACCTCCGACCAGCGCAGCCTGGCGGAGATCACCGACCACCTGACCCGCGAGGTGCAGCCCCGGCTCGCCACCATCCAGGGCGTGCAGCGGGTCACCAACCAGGAGGGCGGCCGGCCCCTGGCCATGCGGATCTGGATCGATCCGGACCGGCTGGCGTCGCTGAACCTGGCGCCGGGCGACGTGCACGCCGCGCTGCAGCGCAACAACTACGTGGCGGCGGTGGGCCAGACCAAGGGCAACCTGGTGCAGGTCAACCTGCTGGCCGACACCGACCTGCGCTCGGTGGCCGAGTTCGAGCGGCTGATCGTCGCCGACCGCGGCGGCGCCCTGGTGCGGCTCGGCGACGTGGCGAAGGTCGAGCTGGGCGCCGAGGAGGCCGACTTCATGGCCAAGTTCAACGACCACCCCAGCGTCTACCTGGGTGTGTGGCCGCTGGTCGGCGCCAACGAGATCAGCGTCGGCGACCGGCTGGTGGCGGAGATGGCGGCGCTGCGGCCGACCCTGCCGCCGGACCTCGACATGCAGCTGGCCTACGACGGCACGGTGTTCATGCGCGATGCGCTCACCGAGATCAGCAAGACCCTGATCGAGACGATCCTGATCGTCGGCCTGGTGGTGTTCCTGTTCCTCGGCTCGATCCGCACCGCGCTGGTGCCGCTGGTGGCCATGCCGGTGTCCCTGGTCGGCGCCGCGGTGGTGATGGCGGCGTTCGGTTTCTCCCTCAACCTGCTCACCATCCTGGCCATCGTGCTGTCGGTGGGCCTGGTGGTCGACGACGCCATCGTCGTGGTGGAGAACGTCGAGCGCCACGTGCGGATGGGCAAGAGCCGCATCACCGCGGCGATCGAGGCCGCCCGCGAACTGGTCGGCCCGATCATCGCCATGACCATCACCCTGGCGGCGGTCTACACGCCGATCGGCTTCCAGGGCGGCCTCACCGGCGCCCTGTTCCTCGAGTTCGCCATCACGCTGGCGGCGGCGGTGCTGGTGTCGGGCTTCGTCGCCATCACCCTGTCGCCGATCATGAGCGCGCGCATGGTGCGCGACCACGGCCGCGAGGCCTGGCTCACCCGCCAGGTGAACGCCGGCTTCGCCGTGCTGCGGCGCCTGTACGAACGGGCCCTGGACGCCACCCTGGCGATCCGCTGGGCGGTGCTGGCGGTGGCGATCCTCGCCGGCGCCGCCGCCTGGCCGCTCTACGCCGAGTCGCGCCGCGAGCTGGCGCCGGTCGAGGACCAGAGCCACGTCAGCCTGTTCTTCGACGTGGCCCCCGACGCCACCCTGGAGGCGGTGGACACCGCCTCCCGGGAGGTGGTGGCGACGGTGCGCACGCTGCCGGAGACGAAGTTCATGTGGTCGCTGGTCGCCGACTGGGGCGGCTTCGGCGGCATGGTCAACAAGGACTGGCGTGAGCGCAGCCGTTCCACCACCGAGCTGCTGCCGGAGCTCTGGGGCAAGGTCTCGCAGGTGGCGGGCCTGCGGGTGTTCCCGCGCCTGGACCCGCCGCTGCCCACCTCGGGCCAGCACGACGTCGAACTGGTGCTGCAGAGCTCGGGCCCCGTCGAGGACCTGCTGCAGGAGGCGATGGCGGTGATGGGCAGCGGCTGGCAGAGCGGCCGGTTCCTGTACGTCGACACCGACCTCAAGATCGACCGGCCCACCGCCCGCGTGCGCGTCGACCGCGAGCGCGTCGCCGACCTCGGCATGGATCTCGCCAGCGTCGGCCGCGAACTCGGCGCCCTGCTGGGCGGCGGCTACGTCAACCGCTTCAACTGGTACGACCGCAGCTACAAGGTGATCCCACAGATCGGCCGCGAGGACCGCGCCTCGGTGGGCTCGCTGCTCGACCTGAAGATCAAGACGCCCGGCGGCGACATGGTGCCGCTGTCGTCCTTCGTCACCGTCGAGGCCGAAGCGGCGCCGCGCACCCTCAACCGCTTCCAGCAGCGCAACGCCGTGCGCATCTTCGGCGGCGTGCTGCCCGGCGTCACCAAGGCCGAGGGCCTCGACGTGCTGGAGGACGCAGCCCGCGCCGTCGTCGCGCCCACCACCACCATCGACCACGCCGGCGAATCGCGGCAGATCCGCCGCGAGGCGTCGTCGCTGGTGACCACGCTCGCCTTCGCGATCCTGCTGGTCTACCTGGTGCTGGCCGCCCAGTTCCGCAGCTTCCGCGATCCGCTGATCGTGCTGCTCGGCTCGGTGCCGCTGGCCATCGCCGGCGCCCTGCTGTTCTCCTACCTCGACTTCACCACGATCAACGTCTACTCGCAGGTGGGCCTGATCACCCTGGTCGGCCTGATCGCCAAGAACGGCATCCTGATCGTGGAATTCGCCAACACCCTGCAGGAACGCGGCATCCGCAAGGCGCAGGCCCTGCGCGAGGCGGCGGCCACCCGCCTGCGGCCGGTGCTGATGACCACCGCCGCCACCGTCTTCGGCCACCTGCCCCTGGTGTTCGTCACCGGCCCGGGCGCCGAGGCGCGCAACTCGATCGGCACCGTGCTGGTGGCGGGCATGCTGCTCGGCACGCTGTTCACCCTGTTCGTCGTGCCGGTCTTCTACCTGCTGCTGGCCACCGACCGCTCCGCCACGCCCGCGGACGAGGCCGCGCCCAGCGCCCTGGCGCCGGAGTTCGCATGAGGCCGCCGATGTCCCGTTCCCTCCTGCTCCTGCTGTCCGCCACCGCCTGCACCGTCGGTCCCGACCACGCCCCGCCCGCCGTGGCCCTGCCGGCCACGTTCCACGCCCCGCGGGAGCCCGGCCTCGCCGACGGCGCGCCGGGCCCGGACGCCTGGTGGCGCGCCTTCGACGACCACACCCTCGATGGCCTCATCACCCAGGCCCTGGCCGAGAACCGCAACCTCGGCCAGAGCCTCGCCCGGCTCGACGCCGCCCGTGCCCTGCGCGGCGTCGCCGGCGCCGCCGCCTGGCCCACCGTCGACGCCCGCGGCAGCTACGAACACCGCCAGGACAGCGACAACACGCCGTTCGGCGCCTTCATCCCGAAGACCGACATCCACGCGGTGGGCTTCGACGCCACCTGGGAGCTGGACCTGTGGGGCCGCGTGCGCCGCTCGGTGGAGGCGGCCACCGCCGACCTCGACGCCGCCGCTGCCGACCTGCACGGCATGGCGCTCACCGTCGCCGCCGAGGTGGCCCGCACCTACGTCGACCTGCGCGCCGCCCAACGCCGCACCGCGCTGGCCGAGGAGAACCTGCGCCTGCAGGAACAGACCCTGACCCTGGTGCAGGCCCGCCTCGCCGCCGGCCTGGTCGGCGAACGCGACGTCGCCCAGGCCACCACCAACGTCGCCACCACCCGCGCCCGCCTGCCGCAACTCGCCGCCGCCGAGGCCGCCGCCCGCAACCGCCTCGCCGTGCTGCTCGGCCGCGCCCCCGGCACGCTCACCGCCGACCTCGGGCCGGCGCCGGTCCCCCGGCTGGGCTCGGCCCTGCCGGTCGGCGCCCCGGCCGACCTGCTGCTCCGCCGTCCCGACGTCCGCGCCGCCGAACGCCGCCTCGCCGCGGCGGTGGCCCGGATCGGCATCGCCGAGGCCGACCGCTACCCGCGCATCTCGCTGTTCGGCACCCTCGGCCTCGCCGCCGACGGGCCCGAGCACCTGTTCGCCCGCGACAGCCTGGTGGCCGCCATCGGCCCCAGCCTGCGCTGGAACCTGTTCGACGCCGGCCGCAAGACCGACGCCGTGCGCGCCGCCACCGCCGCCGCCGAAGCCGAACGCCTGGCCTTCGAGCAGGCGGTCCTGCTGGCCGTCGAGGAGACCGAGAACGCCATGGTGCGCTTCGGCCGCGAGCAGGCCCGCCGCGACGCGCTCGCCCGCGCCGCCGCCGAGGCGCGGCGCGCGGTCGACCTGGCGCAGACCCAGTACCGCGAGGGGCTCAGCGACTTCCAGACCGTGCTCGACTCCGAACGCGTGGTCGCCGCCATCGAGGACGACCTCGCCAGCAGCGAGGCCGCGGTGGCGGGCTTCGCCATCGCGCTGTGCAAGGCGCTCGGCGGCGGCCCGGGTCCGGCGGTGACGGCCACGGCGGCGCGCTGAACCGCCTCGCACCCGGTCGGTCCGCGGCGTTTCGCCCAGGATCTTCCGCCGGCCCGACGCGCGCCCCTACCCTGCGGCGGAACCACGGGAGTCCCCCATGCCCGAGCCCTGGATCAGCCGCCGCTTCGCCTTCGATCTCCCGCCGCAGCGCATCGGCGTCCTGCTGTCCCGCCTGCGCGGGGCCGAGGCCCGCCTGGCCGCCGCCGCCCGCCACGCCGACGCCCACGCCCTCACCCGCCGCGACGGCGACCACTGGTCGCCCCAGGAGCACGCTGGCCACCTGCACGACCTCGACGCGCTGCACCTCCGCCGCCTGGACGAACTGGCGGCCGGGGCCGAAACGCTCGCCGCCGCCGACATGACCAACCGCGCCACCTGGGACGCGCGGCACAACGAACGGCCGTTCGACGCCGTGCTGGCCGACTTCGCCCGGCGCCGCGCCGAACTGGTGCAAAGGCTCGCCGCCCTGGACGAGGCCGGCCTCTGCCGCAGCGCCCGCCACCCGCGCCTGCAGCAGCCGATGCGGGCCCTCGACGTCGCCGCGTTCACCGCCGAGCACGACGATCACCACCTCGCCCGGTTCGAGGAACTGCTGGCCCAGCGCCCCGCTCCCGCGCCGGCCGCGCTGGCGGCGGCGTGGCAGGACCTGCCGCTCGACCGCCCGCTGCCGGACCTGGAACGCCGCCGCGTGATCGGCCGCGAGGCGATGATCTCCCACGTGACGCTGCATCGCGGCTGCCATGTGGCCGCGCACGCGCACCCGAACGAGCAGTTCGCCTGCGTCCTGTCCGGCGTGGTGCGCTTCACCCTGCCCGACGGCGAACGGATCCTGCGGGCGGGTTCGGTGCTGCACCTGCCGGGCCACGTGCCGCACGGCGCCGAGGCCCTGGAGACCGCGGTGGTGCTCGACGTGTTCGCCCCGCCGAGCGCCACCACCGGCGTCGACGCCCGGCAGGGTTAGGAACCGGCGCCCCTACTTCTTGCGGGTGTACTCGATGCGCAGGTGCTGCGCCTCGGTGCCGTCCGGCCCGGTGCCGTACATCGCCCACTGGTAGTGGTCGGCGTCCTGGAAGGTGGTGACGGTCCGGCAGGGCTCCAGCTTGCCGCTCATGCCGACGCACTCGCCGGTCATGGTCAGCGTGCGGCCCTTCTCGTCGTAGCTGCCCCACAGATGCAGCGGCGACGCCACCATCGAGTCGACCCAGAACGTGAAGTACTGCTTCTTCAGCGGGCACCAGCCGCTCACGCCGGTGCCGGTGAACGGCATGTCCATGAACGTGCCGCTGAACTCCTCGACGGCGTGGAACGCGCCGCGCGCGGCGATGGTCATGGTGGCCTTCGAGCGGGCCTCCTTGCCATCGGGGGTCTGCGTGATCACCACCGCGTCCCAGGCGCCGACGTGCTGCTGCACGATCTTGTGCTCGGGGCCCGGCTTGGTGGGATCCTGGGCATCGGCGTCCTGGCCGGTGTGGTGCCAGCCGAGGCCGGCGAGGAGGGCGATGACGGGAACGAGGACGATCTTCATGGGCGTGCTCCGGAAGGGAAGGCGGCGATTGTGGCCACGGTCGGCTCCGGATGCACGAACGGCCCCTACAGGCCGGCGCTCGGCGGCTCGCGGTAGGCAGCACCGATCGCGCACAGCCGGTCCAGGGCCGCGGCGAACAGGTCGAACAGGGCGCGGATGCGTTCGGTGTCCTTCAGGTGGCCGGACACCTGCACCGTCAGCAGGTCGGCATCGGCGGGCAGCCGGGCGCCGAACCAGCCCTCGTCGTCCCTGACCGAGAGCTCGAACGACTTCTGCGCGCTCATCTGCCGGCGCAGGCCGGCGTCGGCGCAGAACCGCTTCACCATGGCCTCGTCGCTGCCTTGCACCACGAAGTCCTGATCGAACTGCAGGGCGCCGACCTCGATGTCCTGCATGCCGAGCCACTTGCCGATCGTACTGAAGATCGTCGAGCGGTAGACGCGCAGGCGCAGCCGGTCGGCGTTGACGAACGGCGCACGGAAGCGGGTGAACAGGAGCGGCGTGTTGCCCGCCATCACCGTGTAGGCATCGAGGGTGATCGTCCAAGGTCCGTGAACGACCTCGATGCGGTCACCGCGCCGCCAGGAGCCGTCGACGTAGCGGGCGTCGAGCTCGGCGCTGAGCTTGCGCCAGATCTCCTTCCGGCTCGGTCCGAACCAGTCGCGCAGGATGCCCATGCCGGGATCGGAGCGGCGGCGACACCGCCGCGCAATGACCGGCCCGCTCGGTCAGTCGGCGGACGCCGACGCCCCGCCGCGGCGGCGGCCGCGTCCGCCGGCCCGGCCACCGCCGGGCCGCTGCGCCTCGCGGCTCGGCGGCGCCAGATCGATCACCGCGCCCTGGGCGGTGCGGCACAGGATCCGCGGTGTCCCCTCCAGCTGCACCGGCCGCAGCACCACCCCGCGCGCGCACAGCTCGCGCACCTGCTGCGCGGTGAGCGCGAGCCCGCGATGGACCTTGGCCAGCCGGAACGGACACTCCTGCCGCCAGCGGGAGCAGCCGAACGCCTCGCGGCCCTCGATCACCGGCGCGCCGCAGCGCGGACACGGCCCGAACCCGTCGTGCGGCACCGCCGGCGCCAGCCCCTCGGCGATCAGCCGGCCGATCATCGCCCGCGTCTCCGCCATGAACTCGTCGCGGCGGCGGCGGCCGCGTTCGACCTCGCCGAGCTTGAACTCCCACTCGCCGGTCAGCTCCGGCGACTTCAGCACCGGGTCGGCGATGATGGCAATCAGGTAGCGGCCGAGGTCGGTGATGCGGATCGCCTTCTTGTCGCGGCGCAGGTAGCCGCGGCCCAACAGGGTCTCCAGGATCGACGCGCGGGTCGCCGGCGTGCCGAGGCCGCGGCCCTTCATCGCCTCGCGGAGCTGCTCGTCGTCCATCTGCCGGCCGCAGGTCTCCATCGCCGCCAGCAGCGTGCTCTCGGTGTAGGGCCGCGGCGGCTTGGTCTGGCCCTCGTGCAGTTCGGGGGCGTGCGGGCCGCTCTCGCCCTCGACGAACGGCGGCAGCACCTGCGCCTCGTCGTCGTCGTCGCCGGCCTCCGCGTCGGCCTTGCCGCGACGGGCCTTCTTCTTCGCCGCCGCCGGTTCCAACGCGCTCCAGCCCGGCTCCAGCAGTTGCACGCCGCGGGCGCGGAACGGCACGCCGTGGGCATCGGCCTGCACGGTGGTCACCGCCTGCACCTTGTCGCCGAGGAACGCCTGCACCAACCGCAGCGCGACGGCATCGAACACCCTGGCGTGGTCGCCGGACAGGGGCTCGAGCTGGCCAGTGGGGACGATGGCGTGGTGGTCGGTGACCTTCTGGTCGTCGAACACGCGCGGGCTGCGGGCGCGCGGGCCCCGTTCGCCGTCGGGCGCCTTGGCGATGTGGTCGGCCAGCAGGGCCAGTGCGTCCTGGTTCCAGGCCCGCAGCCGGCCCAGGGTCGCCCGGATCGCGTCGACCATGTCGGTCGGCAGGTGCCGGCAGTCGGTGCGCGGATAGGTGAGCAGCTTCTGTTCGTAGAGCTCCTGGGCGACCTCCAGGGTGCGCGCCGCCGACAGGCCGTGGCGCTGGTTCATGTCGCGCTGCAGCGCGGTCAGGTCGTAGAGCAGCGGCGGCGGCTGCGACTCCTGCCGGGTCTCGACCCTGGTGATCCGCAGCGGCCCCTGGCGGCACTGCTCGAGGAGCTGCTCGGCGGGAGCGCGCTCGCGGAAGCGTTCGCCGGCGTGGCGGAACAGCACGTCGCGGTGGCGGGTGCGCAGCTCCCAGAAGGGCCGCGCGTCGAAGGTGCGGATCTCGTCGTCGCGCGCCGCCACCAGGGCCAGCACCGGGGTCTGCACCCGGCCGACGCTCCACAGCACGCTGCCGCCGCCGTAGCGGACGGTGTAGGCGCGGGTCGCGTTGAGGCCGACGATCCAGTCCGCCTCGCTGCGGCTGCGGGCGGCGTCGTGCAGCGGCTCGTAGTCGGCGCCGGGCCGGCGGGCGGCGAAGGCGGCCTTGATGGCCGCGTCGGTGAGCGAGCTGAGCCAGAGGCGGGTGTGCGGCCGGTCGGGGCAGCCGGCGTGGTCGAGGATGTAGCGGAAGATCAGCTCGCCCTCGCGGCCGGCGTCCGTGGCGCAGACCAGCTCGGCGGCCTCGCGGCACAGGCGCGCGACGGTGGCGAGCTGCGCCTGCGCCGAGCGGTCGCCGCTCGGCTTCAGCTCGAAGCGGGCGGGCACGAACGGCAGCGGCGCCAGCGACCAGCGCTTCAGGGCCGGGTCGTACTCGTCGGGGGTCTTCAGCGCGACCAGGTGGCCGATCGCCCAGGTGACCACCCAGCCGTTGCCCTCGAGGCAACCCTCGCGACGCTGGCCCGCCCCCAGCACCCTGGCCAGGTCGCGGGCCACCGACGGCTTTTCGGCGACGACGACGTTCACGGCCGGGCAACCTAGGGGCAGACCGGCCCGACTGCACGGGTTGGCAGTGGGTTGACCTGGACGACCATGCCACGCATCCTGTCTCCGGCTCCGGATGGTCCGGAGCGCCTGGAAGTCGTGACTGCCGGCAGGGGAGTGGAGTACCGAGGAATCGAAGCATGCGCATCGGCATCGACGTCTCCCGGACCGCGGAGCCGAAGACCGGGCTGCATTCCTATGCGCGGTCGCTGCTGGAGGCCCTGGCCCGCATCGACCGCGACAACCAGTACGACCTCCATCCGCTGGTCACCCAGTGCGTGCCGGCCCGTCCCGCCGGCGCGTTCCGGCCACGCCAGGGCAACTTCCGGCTGCTCGGCCGGTGGCTGCCGACGCGGGTCCTGCTGCGCCGGTGGGCCGCCCATCCCGACCGCGAGCGGTTCTTCGGCGACGACCCGGACGTGTACTTCAGCCCGTTCCACTATGCGCCGCGCCGCCATCACCGCCGCCTGGTCTGCGTCTTCCACGACGTCGCCTGGCAGGTCCATCCGGAGTTCAGCACCGAGGCCAACACCCGCCTCTGCACCGAGAACTTCGAGCGGGCCAGGCGCGTCGCCGACCGGATCATCACGGTGTCGCAGCACGCCAGGAGCGAGATGATCGCCCGCATGGGGGTTCCCGAGGCGATGGTCGAGGCCATCCCGCTGGCCGCATCGCCGGTGTTCCGGCCGCTGCGCCGCACCAGGCTCCCGCGCCGCCTCCGCCGCGCCTTCGGCTCACCCGCGCAGTGGATCCTGTTCGTCGGCACCATCGAACCGCGCAAGAACCTGGTCACGCTGGTGCAGGCGTTCGAACTGCTGGTGCGGCGCGGTCACCGGGACCTGAAGCTGATGATCGCCGGCGGCGAGGGCTGGAAGAGCACGCCGCTGTACGAGCGGATCGACGCCAGCGGGCTGCGGGACCGGATCCACTTCGCCGGGCACGCCGACGACCGGGAGCTGCTGCGCCTCTACAACACGGCCACCGTGGTGGCCTGCCCGTCGATCTACGAGGGGTTCGGCCTGCCGCTGATCGAGGCGATGAGCTGCGGCACGCCGGTGGTCGCCACCCGGGTGGCGTCGTTCCCCGAAGTCGCCGGCGACGCCGCCCTGTTCGTCGAGGACCCGCTGGACGTCGAGGCGCTCGCCGGGCGCCTCGCCGAACTGCTCGACGACAGCGACCTGCGGGCGGCGATGGGCCGCCGGGGGCTGGCCCAGGCGGCGCGGTTCTCGTGGGAGCGCTGCGCACGGGAGACGCTGCGGGTGATCGAGGAGGTCCACAGCAGCGCGCGCTTCCGGTCGAGCCTCCTCGAGTTCGGCCGCGACGAGCGCGGCGCCGTGTCGGGCTGGCACGAGACCGAACTGGCCCACGGCGCCCACTACCGCTGGACCCGCGAACGGGCCCGGGTGCAGCTCGCCGTCGGCGGCGGCGAACTGGTGGTGCGCGCCGCCGCGGGCACGGCCGGGCAGGTACTCGAGGTGCACGCCCAGGGTCGCCCGCTCGGCGCCTGCGAGCTGCGGCCCGCCTGGCAGGACTTCCGCATCCCGCTCCACGGCGCCCTGGCCGCCCAGCGCGAGGTCGATCTCGACCTCGTGGTCAACGCGCTGGTCCCGGACCACCAGAAGCCGGGCGACACGCGGCCGCTCGGCGCGCGCGTGCAGAGCCTCCGGTTCCGTTCGGCCTGACCGTCCGTCCGACCCTCCGTCAGCCGTCGTAGAACGCCGGCGGGTGGAGCCCGATCAACGTGCGCTGGCGGGCGGTGACGGCCCGGGCCCGCGACGCCTCGCCGGCCTGGCAGGCCTCGGCCGGCGGCAGCAGGCGCGGCGCGATGTCCCGGCGGCCGTAGTTGGCCTGCAGGAAGAACCGCCCGCGGGAGCGTTCGGTCGGCAGCGAGCGGCGGTGCCAGACGTCCGAGACGAAGAAGCCGACATCGCCGGCCCGCACGACGTGCTGCACCGGCCGGTGGCCCCGGTACTCGATGACCGCCTCGGTGCAGCGGTCGGCGGGCGGCGGCTGGCCCGAGCGGTGGCTGGTCGGGATCACCGTGGTCGGACCATCGTCGACGCCGCAGTCGTCGAGGTAGATGTGCGCCGCCACGACGAAGATGGGGTACGGGATCGCGTCCGGCCATTCCACCGACGGCGAACGCGGCACGTGCGGTCCGCCATCGATGTGCCAGTAGAAGGCCTGGGGCTCGAGGGCCGGCCCCGGCGGATTCCGCCAGGCGGTGCAGTTGATCATGTGGCAGTCGCCGCCGAGCAGGGGCTCCAGGACCTCCAGGATCCGCGGCTGGGCGATCGCCCGCTGGCTGAGCGCGCTGCGATCGAACATCTGGTAGCGGTACATCTCCGCCTGCGCCGCGTCGGGGATGCCGCCGCGCCGGTCGCCCGGCAGGCGCCGGTAGACCTCGAGGATCTCCTCGCGCAGTTCGCGCAGTTCGTCGGGCGCGAACACCGCGCGCAGCACGGTGTGGCCCTCGGCCTCGATCTGCCGGGTCGCCGCCGGCGCCGGTCCGTCGAAGGGTGCCAACAGGTTGTTCCTGCGGATCAGCATCGTTCCTCCAGGCCGATGGTGTTCATCTCGCGCGGCGACAGGAAGACCGTGCAGTGGGCGCGGATGCCGTGGCGCGCCAGCGGCTCGTAGGCCCAGGGCTGCCGGGCGAACGCCGCCTCGATCCCCTTGAGGTCGATCCGGTAGTGCGGCAGGGCCTGCACGGCCTGTTCGAGCCGCTGCACGGTGGCGTCCGCCGAGGCGCGCCCTTCCTCCAGTTCCTGCATGATGTCGCACAGGGCATCGAGCTGGTCCAGCACCGTCGCCGTGTCGGTGACGCCGGTGATCATCCCCATGCCGGTCAGGATCGTCGCCGGATCCTGCTCGATGAAGTCGAAGGCGCCGAGGTCGTCGGTGCGCACGTAGCGCACCAGGGCCGGCAGGATCCGCCGGATGCGGGCGGTGTCGGTCAGCGACCAGAGCGCGATCCAGGTCGACAGCAGGCGCGGATCGCGGAACGCGACGTAGTTGCCGTAGACCAGCCGGTCTTGGAAGCGGAACAGCGCCTCGGTGAGGTCCTGCAGCGGCTGCATCCGCTCGCGGCGGAACACGTCCTCGCGGCAGGCCCGCACGATCAGCGCGATGCCGGTCGCCAGGGTCTGGAACGTGTTGATGTTGCCGATCGAGTAGAGCGCGTCGACGGTGGCCGCCGCGTGCGACGTCAGCCAGTAGCGGGCGCCGACGCAGTTCCGGCTGGTGTACTGCACGCGGCCGGTGTCGACCCAGGGCCGCACCGCCACCGCGTCGGCGAACTGCCGGCCGATCACCGGATGGGCGTCCAGGAACGCCGCCCATTCCTCGGCGGCGGACATGCCCGGCGGCTTCGGGAACCGCCGGTTGTCGATGTTGAGGCCGACGCTGCACAACGGATTGGTCGAGTCCCGGTGGTTGTCGAACGGGATGACCCACACCCAGCCGCCATCGAAGAAGTGGTGCAGCGTCCCCTGGCTCCACAACGCCATGCTGTCGGGCACCGACTTCGTCGACTCGAACGGCCGGACGCCGACCATGTGGGTGAACAACGACCGCGAGTCGGTGCGCATCCGCGGCACCGGATCGCGCAGGTCGAGCCGCCTGGCCACCGGCGAGCGGTAGCCGCTGGCGTCGATCAGGAAGCGGCCGCGGATCGTCTCGCCGGCGGTCGTGCCGACGATCACGCCATCGTCGTCGAACTCGACGCGATCGACGGTGGTGGCCGGCCGGGGCGACGCGCCGGCGGCCAGGGCCGTCGACCACAACCACGCGTCGATGTCCTGCCGGAAGTAGTGCATCTCGTTGTGCGGCGCCTGCTTCTCGAACTCGTTCTCCGCCAGGAAGGCCTGCGGGATGATGGCCTGCCAGGCCCGCTCCGGCGCCGCCTGGCCGGCGCGGTGGTAGAGGAAGCCAAAGTTGTTCTTCACCCCGGAGGTCGGCGCAACGTGACGGGTGATGGCCTCCGCCGAGGCGATGTGGAGCAGTTCCGGGGCCTGGAAGCGGGCGGCAAGGATCCGCAGCCAGAGCGAGGACGGCGTCGTGGTCGATTCGCCCAGCGCGAAGCGCGGGTGGGTGCCCTGGTCGATCAGCACCACCGTCAGACCCTGCCGGCGCAGGCACAGCGCGGCGATGGAACCCGCCAGCCCCGAACCGAGGATGACCACATCCGCCTGCGCGTGCTGTCTGCTCATGCGACCCGAAGCCTGAACTGGACTCCCTCCGTCACCGCCGCCCGCGACCGGGCCCTGGCGCGGCGCACCCTAGAGGAGCCGTCCCGGGCCGGCAAGTGCGCCCTGTGGCCCGGTCGGGTCCGGCCGGCCCCCGGGGCCCGATTCCCCGCCGCCCCCCCCCCCGGTCCCCCCAAGCCGCCCCTTCCCTCCGCCGCGGCCCCGCCCTACCGTCCTCCGCCTTCCGGATTCCGACCCCACCCCTCTGACCGCACCCGACCACCCCCCGCGCCGGACCGCCGGCCGGCATCGCCAGTTCGGCTTGGCTCCGAACCCCGGAAACGCCGATGCCTGCGGGTGAACCGACCATGACCGACACCACCCTCGCCCCACAACAGGGCCGCATTGCCTGGGTGAACCTCGTGTTCCTCGGCTTCGCCCACCTGGTGGCGGCGTTCGCGATCGTCTACCTCGCCGCGATCCACTTCTCGTGGTGGACCGTCGGCTTCGCGCTGCTGTGGGGCGCGCTGTGCGGCCTGTCCATCACGGCGGGCTACCACCGCTTGTTCTCGCACGCCGCCTACCAGGCCTCGGCGCCGCTGCGGCTGTTCTACCTGCTGTTCGGCGCCGCCTCGGTGCAGAACTCGGCCCTGGCCTGGTCCGAGGACCACCGCAAGCACCACGCCCACACCGATCACGACGGCGATCCCTACGACATCCGCCGCGGCTTCTTCTGGGCCCACGTCGGCTGGGTCGTGCACCGCAACCCCGACGGCCGCACCAGGGATCGCGTGCGCGACCTGGAACGCGACCCGCTGGTGGTCTGGCAGCACCGCAACTACGTGCCGCTGGCGATCCTGTTCGGCGCCGGCCTGCCGGCGGCGGTCGGCCTGCTGTGGGGCGACCCGATCGGCACCATGCTGGTGGCCGGCTGGCTGCGGCTGGTGGTGCAGTGGCACTGCACGTTCTCGATCAACTCGCTGACCCACATGTTCGGCCGGCAGACCTACACCGACCGGGTCTCGGCCCGCGACAGCTCCTGGATCGCCCTGCTGACCTTCGGCGAGGGCTACCACAACTTCCACCACCGCTTCCAGGTGGACTACCGCAACGGCATCCGCTGGTGGCAGTACGACCCCAGCAAGTGGTGGATCTGGAGCATGGCCCGGCTGCGCCTGGCGCGCGGGCTGCGGCGGGTGCCGGACGACCGGATCGCAGCGGCGGCAGCGGCGATGCGGGCCCAGCGGGCCTGAACGGGGCGTTACGCCGGGCCCGGACGGGGCTATCGTCGGCCCGTCCCCGCCCGAGAGCGCCATGGTCCACGCCCGACTCCGCCGTACGTCTCACCTCGCCCTGACCGCAACGCTGCTGGCCGGGTGCGGCGGCGGCTCCGCGGCGCCGGACACGCCGGCCGCGCCGCTGTTCCTGGTGGCCGGCATGACGCCGCTGGTGCCCACCGGGCCGGGCGCCTGGACTGCCAAGGTGGATTACGCCCGCTTCGGCCTGCGGCCCGGCCAGCCGGTGGACTGCTATGAGCTGACCACGCCGGCGGGCGCCGCTTTCCAGTTCGATCTGCTGACCCGCTCCGACGCCAACCAGGGCCAGGCCCGGCTCGAACTGGGCCATGCCGCCGACGGCGGCGCCCGCACGGGCGGCGCGGCCGACACGATGGCCGGCGCCGGCATCGTTCCGTCGGCGCCCGGCGGCGTCAGCACCGACCCGTGGCTGCAGGCCTGGGGTGATGGCTTCGCCCGCATCAGCCTGTCGGGTTCCGTCGAGCGCGAACAGGTTCTCGTGGCGCGCAGCACCGACGCCGTGGGCACCGGCGTGGCGCTGATCCGGGTGACCATCGGCGACCCGTCGGCGATCAACGTGCCGGCGTCGCCGGTCGGCGCCGCGGTCGGCGAGCGCGATCGCCGCACGCTCTACTCCAGCAACTCCTGGCTGTTCGGCCTGCCGACGGTGGCGGTGTCGGGCGATCGCACCTCGGTGGTGACCTACGAGGGCGATCGCAACGATCCGCGCGACCACCGCCGCTACCGCATGCGGCTGCAGTACGACCACAACACCCACGCCGTCACCGGCGGCGGCACGCTGGAGGAAGGGCGCGACCCGGGCCACTGGCGCGATCACGAGATCGCCGCGCTGTTCAACGTGCTGGCGGTGGCGAGCAGCTCCTACGAGGGCGTGAAGCTGGCCCTCAGCTACGACCGGGGTGCCTCCTTCGACCAGACGCTGACCCTGGCGACCGGGACCCACGCCGACATCCTGCGGCTGGTGCAGATCGCCATCGCCGCCGACTACTCGCTGGCGGTGAGCTGGTGGGCCACCGAGGCCGGCATCTGCAGCCTGAAGCTCGTGCGCGGCGCCCCCACGGCGTTCGGCCCCGGCGGCTCGCCCACCTTCTACCGCTTCGGCACGGTCGAGACCGTGCGCGTGGCCGGCCAGGACGCCATGCCGCTGCTGACCGGCATGACCTGGTCCGAGGGCGGCGACCTGGTGATCGGCTACGGCTACACGCGGACCACCTTCCTGCCGGACCGCAGCTTCGAGAACCGCACCGACAACGGCTGCATCGTGATCCCCTGGGGCGGCCTGCCGCGCGACGTGCTGGTGGCGAGCGACGCCACCATCGGCCGCGACCCCTCGGTGGCGACGATCGGCAGCGGCGACACCATGCAGGTGTTCTTCGCCTACGAGGGGCCGGGCGGCGTCCGGCTGGCGGTGAGCGAGGACGGCGGGCGGACCTTCCCGCGGCAGGAACTGGTGGACGACCGCATGGCCCACATGCCGACCGTGCTGGCCCGCCGGCAGGGCCCCGCGCGGCGGGTCGACCTGCTCTGGCTGACCCAGAGCCCCGGCGGCCGCGAACTGCGCCAGCGGCACTGGGACGACTACGGCAGCAGCCCGGCGGTGGACGGGACGCTGAACCGGGCCCGCACCGTGCCCAGCGCCACCCTGCCGTCCGGCCACCCCGCCCCGGGCGGCCGCTTCGGCACCAGCACGCCGACGGTCGGCTTCCGCGTCACCGAGGTCGGCTTCTTCGGCTACGACGCGACCCTGGACGGCGACGACGTGGTGGTGGCCTACGACCAGCAGACCTACGACGCGATGGTCTTCCTGATGCCGTTCCTGGTCGCCAGCACCACCGGCTCCATCCCGGGCATGGCCTCGCCGACCTTCTCGCCGGCCTCGCCGCCGCCGCTGGCGCCGGGCCTCACCGCGCCGGTGCCGGCGCCGGACCCGGCGCACATGCACCAGCTGGTGTTCGTGCGCATCGACTAGGGCGACCCGGTGACCAGCGGGGCGGGCGCGGGCTCCGTAGAGGGGCCCATGCGCACCCCCGCCCTGCTCCTGTCCGGGTTCCTGCTGCCCCTGCTCCCCGCCCAGGACGAGGCCGATGCCCTGCGGCAGAAGGCGCTGGCGATCCATCAGCGCGTGCTGACGCTGGACACCCACAAGGACATCGACGCGCTGCTGGCGCCGGAGTCGCTGCCCGAGGACCCCGCCACCCGCGAGCGCTTCCGCGCCAAGTACGACCCGACCGTGCGCGGCGAGCAGCAGGTCGACTTCGTCAAGATGCGGGAAGGCCACTACGACTGCGCCTTCTTCATCGTCTACGTCGGCCAGGGGGCGCTCACCGAGGCGGGCTACCGCCGGGCGCTCGACCAGGCCAACGCCAAGTTCGACGCCATCCACCGCATGGCCCGTCTCCACCCCGACCACATCGGGCTCGCCACCTCGCCCGACCAGGTCGAGCAGCTCCACCGCGACGGCCGGCTGATCGCCTGCATCGGCATCGAGAACGGCTACCCGATGGGCGAGGACCTGTCGCTGATCGCGCAGTTCCACGCGCGCGGCGCGCGCTACATGTCGATCGCCCACAACAACCACAGCCAGCTCGGCGATTCACACACGCCGGCCGAGCCCATGCACGGCGGGCTCAGCGAACTGGGCCGCAAGGCGGTGCTGAAGATGAACCGGGTCGGCATCATGGTCGACGTCTCGCACGCCAGCCGCGACACGATGCTGCAGACCGTGGCCCTGTCGAAGGCGCCGGTGATCGCGTCCCACTCCGGCGCGCGCAGGGTCAACGACCACACCCGCAACCTCGACGACGAGCAGCTCCGCGCCATCAGGAAGAACCGCGGCGTGGTGCAGTGCGTGGCGCTGGCGGAGTTCGTGAAGAGCAACCCGGAGAACGCGGCCGCGCGGCGCAAGCTGCGCGAGGAACTGGGCCTCAGCGGCCGGCGCGGCGGCGGCAGCGGCGACAGCGCCGCCGACGGCGACCTGGAGGCGCGCATGGCGAAGTACCGCGAGGGCCTTGCCGAGATCGACCGCAAGCATCCGCCCGCCGACGTGCGCGCCTTCGTCGACCACATCGACCACATGGTGAAGATCGCCGGCATCGACCACGCCGGCATCGGTTCGGACTTCGACGGCGGCGGCGGCATCCGCGGCTGGAACGACGCCAGCGAGAGCCTCAACGTGACCGTCGAACTGCTGCGCCGCGGCTACACCGAGGAGCAGATCGGCCGCATCTGGTCGGGCAACCTGCTGCGGGTCTGGCGCGAGGTCGAGGCGGTGGCGCAGAAGCTGCAGGAGAAGGGGTAGCGCCTCACTTCGCGGCCCCCTCCAGCCGCCACTCGTACAGCCCGCCGGCCCAACCCGCCTGGCTCTGGATCTCGATCCGCACGCCGTCGGTGACCACCTCGGCGAACGTCGCCCGGCACCAGCCGTCCTTCTCCACGGGGAACCCGTCCGCCGCCGCCACCGGCCGCCACTCGCCGTCCTGCCGGCACAGCACCCGCCACGACGCCGGCACCCGGCACTCGCCGTGACCGGTGTCGTCGAACCAGTAGACCTGCACGCCGGTCACCCGGGCCTGGGCCGGCAGTTCGGCCTGCAGCCACTGCGCGCTGCCCTTCTGCGGCCACCAGTGCAGATGCGCATCGTCGGGATCCAACGACGCCGCCGGTTCGTGCTGATCCGTGAGAAGCCCCAGGTCGCCGCCGAACGACGCGGTGACCTTCGCCGTGCGCAGCAGCGTCGCCGCCGGCGCCGGCCGCGCCGCCGCCAGGGAAGCGGCGAGCCACACCGTCATCGGCGTGCGGCCGCGGTTGGCCCAGGCGAAGTAGGGAATCGCCGTGAACGGCCCCGCCTCGCCGGCCGCGACGCCGCCCGCCAGGGTCCGCGCGGTCGGCACCGCCCTGCCGGACAGCGTCATCACGCCCCCCAGCAGGTCCGGCCGCCACTCGGCTTCCACCTCGGCGTCGCCGGCCAGCACCAGCGACCGCACCGCCGGCGACGGCTGGTCGAGGCCCTCCAGCGCGTAGACCATCGGCCCGCGCATCAGCGCCACCAGCCCGCGGTTGGCCGACACCCGCTCGTCGCACACGACCCGCCGCACCGGCATCGGCACGGTGAACTGCACCAGGTCGCCCTTCTGCCAGCGTCGCCGGATCACCGCGAAGCCCTGGTCGTTCGACGCCAGCACCGGCTCGCCGTTCACCCGCAGCTCCCGGGTCGGCTCCCGGTCGTCGCCGTAGCGGTAGAGGCCGCCCGGCAGCGGCGCCCGCACCCAGCCCGGCACCCGCACCCGCAGCGCGAACTCATGGGGTTGCTCGGGCTCGACGCCGATCCGCAGGTCGCCGAGCCAGGGATAGCCGTGCCGCTGCGTCACCCGCACCGGCACGCCGTCGATCGCCAGATCGGCGCTGCCGCCGACGAACTGCGTCACCCACAGCGAGCCCTTGCCGGTGGCGTAGGCCATGCCCGGCAGCTGCGGCACGAAGCGGTCGACGTTCGGCGGGCAGCAGGCGCAGCCGAACCACGCCTGCCGTTCGGCGCCGGCCGACTCGAGCGGGTTGGGATAGAAGAAGCGGTCGCCGGACAGGGACCAGCCGCTGTGGAAGGCGTTGAAGATCACCGCCTCGGCCATGTCGCAGTAGGCGCTGTCGCCGGTCGCCAGGAACAGCCGCCAGCTCCACATCGCATTGGCGATCGACGCGCACGTCTCGCCGTAGCCGCTGCGGTTCGGCAGCGTGAAGCGGGAGCCGAAGCCCTCGTTGCTCCCCTGCGAGCCCACGCCGCCGGTGAGGTAGACCTGGCTCGACGCCATGTCCTGCCACAGCCGGCGCGAGGCGGCCAGCGCCGCGCCGTCGCCGGTGAGCCGCGCCACGTCGGTCAGCGCCGCGAACAGGTAGCAGGCCCGCACGGCGTGGCCGACGATGGCGTCCTGTTCGAGGATCGGCCGGTGGTCCTGGGAGTACTCGCCGAACAGGTGACGGTCGCGGGTCCTGACGCCGCGGGCCTGGAGGAACCACTGCGCCTGCCGCAGGAAGCGTTCCTCGCCGGTGTGCCGGTGCAGCGCCAGCAGGCCCAGCTCGATCTCCGGGTGGCCGGGCGGGAACGGGTTCTGGCCCTCGCCGGGACCGAACGTCGCCAGCACCAGCGCCGCGTTCTGCAGGGCCACGCGCAGCAGCGCGTCCTTGCCGGTGGCCTCGGCGTAGGCCACCGCCGCCTCGTACAGGTGGCCCGCGCAGTAGAGCTCGTGGCCGTGGTCGATGTTGGACCAGCGCTTCGCGCCGCCGGGCGGCATGTTCTTCGGATCGGCGATGGTGCGCGCCGTGTAGAGGTAGCCATCGGGCTCCTGGGCGCCCTGGATCGCCTGCACGATCTCGTCGATCCTCGCCTCGAGGTCCGGATCGCGTTGCTTCCGCAGCTCGTGCGCCGCCCCCTCGATCACCTTGTAGACGTCGGAGTCGTTGAAGCAGTAGCCGACCATGCCGCCGTCCTTCTTCTTCCCCGCCACCAGGAAGTTGTCGATCCGGTGCGTCGCCAGGCACTGCGCGATGTTGTGCGGGATGGTGACCCTGCGGTTCCGCTCGAGGCGCGGCGTCCAGAACGGATCGTCGACGCGGACCTGATGGAAGGGCACCGGCGTGATCGCCGGCGGGCCCTGCGGCGCGGGCAGCGCCGGAACCGACAGCAGCGACAGCGGCAGCAGGGCGGCAACCCAGACGACGGAGAACAGGAGGCGGCGGGCGACCATGGGCGGCCACTGTATGCCTGCCGCTGGCTCGCCCCCAAGGGCCGCGTTAGGCTTCGCGACGAGGGTCCCCATGCATTCCTACCAGCCGTTCGAGTTCTCCAATCAGACCGGTCAGGCGTTCCTGCTGCCGGTGGTGGGCATCGCCAGCGCCGCGCTCGCGGCGTTCGCCTACGCCTGGATCGACGTCTACAGCCCGATCGCCGGCTACGTGTCGTTCCTCTTCGTGCTCGGCCTCGGCTTCGGCGCCGCGCTGCCGGTGGCGATCGCCGGCCATCGGCTCAAGGTGCGCAATCCCCTGATCCTGCGGATCAACGGCGCGGTCACCGGCGTGCTGGCGGTCTACCTGGCCTGGGTGTTCTTCGCCTGGGTGCTGCTGCGCCGCGACGCACCGCCGGACGAGGTGCCTGCGCTGTGGACCATGATCCACTCGCCCGGCGCTCTCTGGGACTTCACGCAGTTCCTGGCCGAGAACGGCTGGTACTCGATCCGCACCTTCACGCCGACCGGCATCGTGCTGTGGGCATTCTGGGCGATCGAGGCAGCCGTGGTGATCGGCCTGGGCGTGCTCCTGTCGACCTCGCGGGTGATCGGCCAGGGCTTCTGTGAGGACTGCAACCAGTGGCTGCAGCCCGAGGAAACCGTGGCGATCCCCGCCGATCAGGGGGCACCCGGCAAGCTGATCCACAGCAAGGGCCTCGCGGGCATCACCTCGGTGGCGCCGCCGAGCGCGCGCGCCAGCCGCTGGCTCAACATCAGCCGACAACGCTGCGGCGGCTGTGGCCAGACCGCGACCTTCCAGGTCGACGACGTGAAGGCCGTGCAGGAGAAGAACGGTGTGAAGCTGGTGGCGACGCCGGTGGTGCCCCTTTCGATGCAGGGCGACGCCGAACGCACCGAGATCGAGCGCATTGCCGCGCTGCTGGCGGAGGCCGACCGGCAGCGCTTCGCCGACGTTGCGAGCAAGTCGGACGAGGCCACCACCAGTGCCTGAACCGGCCGCCGCCGCCGCCGTCCTTTTCGACCTCGACGGCGTGCTGATCCTGAGCGAGGCGGCGCATCTCGCGAGCTGGCGGCAGGTGCTCCTGCCCCGCGGCGTGGACCTGACCCCGGCCATGTTCAAGGCGACCTTCGGCCGCACCAACCGCGACACGATCCGGGCGCTGCTCGGCGAACTGCCGCCCGCCGAGGCCGAACGGCTCGCCGAGGCGAAGGAGCGGCGCTGGCGCGAGGCGATCCGCGGCGCCGTGCCGCTGGCGCCGGGCGCGCTCGCCGTGCTGCGCGACCTGCGTGCCGAGGGCTTCGCGCTGGCGCTCGGCAGCTCGGCGCCGCCGGCGAACGTGGCGGCGGCGCTCGACGGCACCGGCCTCCGCGAGCTGCTGCCGGTGATCGTCGACGGCAGCATGGTGGCGCGCGGCAAGCCCGACCCCGAGGTGTTCCTGCGCTGCGCCGCGGGTCTCGGGGTGGTGCCTGGGTGCTGCGTGGTGGTCGAGGACGCGCCCGCCGGCATCCAGGCGGCGCTTGCCGGTGGCATGCGGGCGATCGGCATCCCGTCGGCGCATCAGGCGACGCAGCTGCAGCAGGAAGGTGCCCACGCGGTGGCGCCCACCCTGGCCGCGGTGACGCCGGACCTGATCCGGCGCGCTCTTTCGTAACTATATTATTTACAGATACTTACGTTCAAGATGAGTCGGTGGCGATGCGGCTGTCGTGCATGCGCACCACCCGGGCCGCCCGCGCCGCCAGCCCCTCGTCGTGGGTCACCACCACCAGCGTGCGGCCCTGCGCCACCAGTTCCTCCAGCAACTCCACCACGGAGCGCCCTGCCTGGCTGTCCAGGTTGCCGGTCGGCTCGTCGCACAGGAGCAGCGGCGGGTCGCCGACCAACGCCCGCGCGATCGCCACGCGCTGCTGCTGGCCGCCGGACAGCTCGGCGGGCCGGTGCGTCAGCCGGTCGCCGAGGCCGACCTGCCGCAGCGCGGCGGCGGCGCGCTCCTCCCGTTCCGGCCGCGGCACGCCCTGGTAGCGGAGCGGCAGGGCCGCGTTCTGCACCGCGGTGGCGTGCGGCAGCAGGTGGAAGGCCTGGAAGACGAAGCCGATCCGGCGCCGCACCGCCGCCAGTTCGCGATCGCCGAGCCGGCCGACCTCGCGCCCCTCGTACCAGTGGGCGCCCTGGGTCGGCTGGTCGAGGCAGCCGAGCACGTGCAGCAGGGTCGACTTGCCGGAGCCCGACGGCCCCAGCACGGCCACGTGCTCGCCGCGCCGCAGCGCGAAGTCGACGCGGTCCAGCGCCCGCACCGACGCACCCTCGCGGTCGTAGACCTTGCTCACCGCCCGCAATGCCGCCAGGACGTCAGTCATGGCGCAAGGCCTCCACCGGCAGGACCCGCGCCGCGGCCCGGGCCGGCTGCAGGCCCGCCACCAGCGTCACCAGGGCCAGCAGCCCGATCACCTGCAGGGCGGTCCACGCCGACGGCACCGGGCTGCCGAGGTAGCCCTTGGCGCGGGCGTCGAACGGCAGCGCGTCGAGACCGGCCAGCAGCAGGACGGAGAGCAGGAAGCCCGCGCCGCCGCCCGCCGCCACCACCAGCACCGTCTCCAGCAGCTGGCGCAGCACGATGCCGCGGGCGGTGAGGCCCAGCGCGCGGCGCAGGCCGAGCTCGCGGCGCTTCGCCTCGACGCGGGCGAACATGGCGTTGCCGACGCCGAGCGCCGCCACCAGCAGGCCCAGCGCGCCCATCACGAACAGGAACGCGCGGGTGCCGGTGAGCAGGTCGCGGATCTGGCCGGCGTTGCGGACATGGTCGGTGAGCCGCAGCGCCGGCTGGTCCTGCGGGTCGAAGCCCAGCCGGGCGCCGAGGCGGGCCCGCACCGCCCCGTCCACCGCCGCGTGCGCGCGCGGATCCTGCACCTGCACGAGCCCGTAGTGGGGCTGCCGCCGGCCGAACGCGGCCATCGCCGTGGTGGCGGGCAGGTAGGCCTTGCGGGCGTCCTCGCCGCCGTAGTTCATCACCATCACCCGCTCCGGCACGACGCCGACGACCTGGAACGGCATGCCGGCCACGTGCACCTGCCGGCCGACCACCGCGTCCGTGC
Source organism: uncultured candidatus Brocadiaceae bacterium (assembly GCA_964565715.1). Taxonomy (GTDB): domain Bacteria; phylum Planctomycetota; class UBA1135; order UBA1135; family UBA2386; genus CAZMGG01. The sequence continues at coordinate 63,058 of CAZMGG010000002.1, forward strand.
CGAACAGGTCGCGGGCCAGCAATTCGCCGAGACAGACGACGCGGCGGCGTTCGGCGAGGTCGATGGGCGACAGGAAGCGGCCGTCGGGGCGCACGCCCATGCCGCGGATCGCCGGATAGTCGGCCTGGACGCCGAGCACGGTGGCGTTGGCCACGGCGCTGCCGCGCAGCTCCCGCTGGAACTGGAACTCGACGCTCACCGCGCGCACGCCGGGCACGTCGGCCAGCTCCTGCACCAGCTCGTAGGTGAGCGGCAGGTGGCGGCCCGCCGGCAGGCCGCGGAACGGCCGCGTCGTGCTGCCGGCGGAGTAGCGCAGCATCCGGTCGCTGCTGCGCTGCAGCGCGCCATCCATCGCCACGTGGGTGCCCTCGCCGAAGCCCATCAGCACCACCAGGCCCAGCGTGCCGAGCAGCAGCACCGCCACCACCGCGCGGAGCTGGCGACGTTCGGCCCACAGCTCGGCCAGGGCCTCGCCCAGCTCGTCGCCGACGGTGCGCAGGGCACTGCTCACGGCGTTCCTCCGCGCAGGGCGACCACCGGGTCCAGGCGGGCGGCGGTGCGGGCCGGCAGCCAGCCCGCCAGGACGCCCACCGCCGCCAGCAGCAGCGCCGCCAGGGCGGCGATCGGCGCCGGCAGGTGCGGCACGCCGATCTGCGCCACCGCGCCGGTCTGCCGCACGGTCACCACCAGCAGGCCCGCGGCGGCGAGCCCCAGCGCGGCGCCGCCGCCGCACAGGGCGAGGGCCTGCAGCAGCACCTCGCGGCCGACGGCGGACGGCGTGGCGCCCACCGCCAGCTTCAGGCCGATCTCGGCCCGCCGGCGCCGTACCAGGAAGGCCAGCAGATGGCCGACGGCGACGCCGCCGAGCAGCACGGTGACCACCCCGGCGATGCCGAGCACGACGTGGAAGCCGAGGAAGATGAAGCCGAGCATGCGCTGCTCCTCGGCGGTGTTCCAGATCGACAGCGCCCGCTCGTCGGCCGGATCGAAGCGCAGCCGCGCCGCCAGCACCGCCCGCACGCCTTCGGTGACCGCCTCGTGCTGCGTCGGGACCGCGGCGCGGAACACGAAGTCGTCGACGGGCCCGCGGCCGAACAGGTCCTCGAAGGTGGTGGCCGGCAGGAAGGCGCGGCTCTCGTCGCGGCCGCCGTAGTCGCTGTCCTGCTCCTTCGGCTGCAGCACGCCGACCACCGTGAACGGCGCCCCCTGCAGCACCACGCGCCGCCCCACCGCCGGCCCGCCGCCGAACAGGTCGCGGGCCAGCGCGTCGCCGAGGAACAGCACGCGCCGCCGTTCGGCCAGGTCCAGGGCGTGCAGCCAGCGGCCCGCCGGCGCCGCGGTCATCGCCCGCAGGTCGCCGTAGGCCGGGTCGACGCCGGCCAGCAGCGCGCGCGGCACGCGCGCGCGCGGGCGCCGCGGCCCGGTGGGGCAGCGGTCGGTGGTGATGCCGGCGAGGCCCGGGGTCGTCGGCGCGGCCAGCACGTCGTCCCGCCGCACCCGCAGCTGGCGGCCTGCGGGGAAGCCCTGCCAGGGCCGCGTCGTCCGCTGCGGCCAGGCGATGGCCACGCCCTCGCCGATGCCCTTCTGCCGTTCCAGGAACAGGGCCTCGAAGCCGAAGCTGAAGGCCAGCAGGCTCAGGATGGCCAGGGTGCCCCAGGCGACCGCCAGCAGCGACAGCACGCCGCGCAGCCGCTGGCCACGCAGGTCGCGCCACAGCCCGGCGAAGGCCTCGGTCCACGCGCCCATCAGCGGGCCCGCGGCTCCAGCACGCGTTCACCGTCGGCGAGCCCGCCCAGCACCACCACCCGCAGGCCATCGCCGATGCCGAGCTGCAATTCGCGCTCCATGGGCGCACCGTCGCCGCCGGCCGGCAGCAGCAGCACGTGCGGCCGGCCGCCGCGGAAGACGATCACGCGCTCCGGCAGCACCAGGGCGTCCTCGGCGCGTTCCAGTTCGATCTCCGCCACCGCCGAGTAGCCCGAACGCAGCGGCACCGACGCGTCCTTCTGCAGCACGACCCGCACGTCGAACACCGTGGCGTTGTCGCGGCTCCGCGCCCGCAGGCCCAGTTCGCTCACCTCGCCCGCCAGCACGACGCCGGGCAGCGCGCCCAGCGTGACCCGGGCCGCCATGCCCGCGCGCAGCCGGCCGACGTCGATCTCGTCGACCGTGCCGCGGAACACCGGCCGGTCGAGATCGCCGATCACCGCCACCACGGTGCCGATGCCGTAGCTGCTGGCCGGCGTCACCGGATCGCCCTCCCGCAGCAGCGACAGCACGTGGCCCGCCACCGGCGCCCGCACCACGAAGTCGATGAGCCGGCCATCGACCTCGACGCGGCCGTCGCGCAGCAGCTGCAGCGATTGCTCCGCCGACCGCAGGCCCCGATCGGCGGCCTGCTGCATCCGTTCGACGTTGCGCTCGCCCTGCATGAAGCGTGTCAGGTGCGCCAGCAGGTGCTCGCCGCCGGCGAACTCAGCGGCGGCCTCGCGGCCCTCGCGGGCGGCGGCGACGGCGCGCTCGGCCCGCAGCAGGTCCTCGTCGCTGAGGCTCGGCCACACCTCCAGCAGCGGCGCGCCCTTCTCGACCTTCTGGCCCGGCGCCGCGTGCAGATGCCGGACGAAGCCGGCGAGCCGCGTGTTGACCTGGGTCTCCAGGGCCGCCTCGACGGCGCCGGTGGCCACCGCCTGCCGCACCACCGTGCCGCGCGCCACCGCCACCGTGGCCGGCGCCGCCGAGCCGCCGCCCCGGCTCAGCGCGAAGAAGCCGAGGGCGGCGAGCGCGAGGACGGCGACGGGCAGGAGCAACCGCAGCATGGCGGCCGATGCTACCGGCCTGCCGCCCGGCTCAGAACGGCGGCGCCTGCCCGAGTCCTGCCATTCCGAGCACCCTCCCGCTACGCTGCCGCCCCATGGAAGCGAGGCATGGGGTCGTCACGGCAACAGCGATCGCCCTGGCTGCGGCGGTCGCGCTGCTCTGGTTCCTGTTCGGGCAGGCGGCGAACGACGTGGCGCCCGGGCCGGCCGGCGGGGCATCCCACCAGGCGACCGCCGCCGCTGCCGAGGCCGCGGTCACCGGCACCGCGGCGCAGCCGCCCGCACCGGTCCCGGCGGCCGCCGCCGAGGCCGTGGCTCCCGCCCCTGCCCGCCGCGAGGTCGCGGCGCCCGGCAACCCGGCGGCGACGCTGCGCGGCCGTTGCGTCGACGGCGACGGCAGGCCGCTCGGGGAGTGCAAGGTGCACCTGCACGGCTGGGGGGGCAACTCCGAACGCATGGACCAGTGGCTGACCGACCACGGCGCCAAGCCGGACTGGCAGCAGCCCGCCGACGTCATCACCGCCGCCGACGGCGCGTTCGTGTTCCGGTTCTGGCCGCCGCCGCCGTTCCAGTTCGCCCTCGACGTCACCCGGGATGGCTGCGGCGCGATGAGCGGGCGCTGGAGCACGCTGGCGGCGGGCTCGGAACTGGACGTCGGCGACGTCACGATGAGCGCGGGCGTGCAGGTGACCGGTCGCGTCGTCGATCCGGACGGTGTGCCGCAGGGCGGAGAATACGTCTCCCTGGAGCGCCGCGGGCGCGACGCCACAGACCGCAACCGGCTCGCCCCGCGCTGGGGCGAACAGACCACGAGCCGCGCCGACGGCACCTTCGTCACGCGCGACTGGCTGGTGCCCGGCGAATACGAGGTCCGGACGCAGAAGGGCCAGCTGCAGTCGCCGAAGACCGTCACGCTGCGCGGCGAGCGACCGCGCGAGGAGCTGACGATCGTCGTCGCCGCGGCGACGGCCCAGGCGACGATCACCGGCCGCGTGCTCGACGAGACCGGCAGACCGGTGGTCGGCATCGACATCGAGGCCAACTCCGAACGGGGCAGCTACGCCCGCACCACCAGCCGGCGCGACGGCACCTTCGAGCTGCGCCGGCGCGATGCGGGGCAGGAGAAGGCCACCGGCGTGTCCGTGGTCAGCCACGCCTTCGAGGTGCAGGACGGCAAGCCGCGGCAGGTCGAGTGGGGCACCACCGGCGTCGAGTTCCGCGTCACGCGCGCCGGCGCGCTGACCCTGCGCGTCAGCGACCCGCAGCAGGCGCCGGTCGAGACCTACACCGTGCGCCTGATCCCGCGCAACCGCAACCGCTGGAGTTCCATCGACGCGCGCGTGCGGACGCAGGGGAGGCACCCGGACGGCACCGCCGTGATCGAAGGGCTGTCGCGGGGCGACTGGCTCCTGCTGGTCGACTTCCCGGCCGCCTTCGGCTGCGACGGGCTGTTCGTCGAGTTCACCCACGAGGGCGGGCCGCGCCGCATGGACCTGCGCGCGCTCCCGTCGGCGGTGCGGACCGTGCGGGTCGTCGCCGGTGACGACGCGCCGGTGGCCGGGACGAAGGTGCAGCTGTGCGAGACGTTCGAGCAGCCGCTCGATCAGGCGCGGCTGGTGATGCAGCGCGACCACTGGCTGATGAACGCCGGCAATCGCAACGCCCTGGTGTTGTACGAGGGCACCACCGGCGCCGATGGTCGCGTCGAGCTGCGGGGTCCGCCCGGGCGGATCCTCGGCATCTGCGTGCCCGGGCCGGGCCACGTGCCGATCCGCATGGACGGCGTGCGGATCGACCTGCAAGGCGAACTGGTCGTGCGGGTGAGCCGCGGCGCGCGCCTCACCGGCCGGATCGTGCCCCCGGAGGCCATGGCCGAGCTGAAACGGCTGGGCGGCGACGACCCGGCCGGCGGCTTCAGCCGAGGCAACCGGCCGCGCCTCTCGTTCGCCAACGACACCGGCGCCCGGTTCCCGACCGATCATGTCACCGCGAGCAACCTCGCCGGCCTGCAGATCGCCGACGACGGCACGTTCGCCGTCGATGGCGTGCCGCCCGGAACCTGGAAGGTGCAGGTCCAAGGCATGATCGTGAACGAGGCAGGCAGCGGCGGCATGGGCCACCACTATCGGGCCGGCGAGGTGACCCTGGTCGACGGCCAGACCACCGACCAGGACCTCGACCTCGCCCATGTGCTGCCCGGGACCGTCGAGGGCCTCGTGCTGCTCAACGGCCAGCCGCTGGCGGACCAGGCCGTGAGCCTGCGCGGCGACGACATCTGGATCACCGCCCGCACCGACGGCTCGGGGCGCTTCGTCCGGAGGATGTTCGCCGGGGACTACCAACTGGCGTTCGCGCGGATCGGCGAGGATCGCGGAAGCGTGGCGCTCAAGTGTCCGACGCCGGTGCGCGTCGGGCGCGGCCAGACCACGGCGATGACGTTCGCGCTGGCCAGCACGCAGGTGCGGATCACGGTGCTCGATGCCGCAGGCAAGCCGGTGGCCGACGCCCGCCTGCACGCGCTCGGCGGCGATCCGGAGGGCTCCTACCTGCCGCCGACCGATGCTGCCGGCGTCGTGCAGACCGAACTGGGCAGCGAGACCGTGGTCCTGCGCATCCTGCCCCGCCCGCTCAGCACCCCCGAGGGGCAGCAGCAGCTGTGGCGGGACGCCCAGGTCCGCGGCGACCGCGACCCGCTCGGCCCGCACTGGATCGCGCTGCGGACCGTCGTGCTCGCCGCGGGCCAGCAGAGCGACCTCGAGGTGCGGCTGCCGGCGAGCGCCGGCTACTAGCCACCTCGCCCTGGCCCGGCGGACCGCCGCCCCTACCATGCCCGCCGAGGCACCCATGACGCCCACCGACTGGATCTGGCGCGACGGCGCGTTCGTCCCCTGGGCCGCGGCCACCACCCACGTGATGAGCCACGCCCTGCACTACGGCTCGGCGGTGTTCGAGGGGATTCGCGCCTATCCCACCCCGCGCGGGCCGGGCTTCTTCCGCCTGCGCGAACATCTGCGCCGGCTGCACGATTCGGCGCGCATCTACCAGATGCCGATGCGCTGGTCGGTGGACGAGCTGGCGGCGGCGTGCAAGGAACTGGTGACGAAGAACGGCATGAAGGCCGCCTACCTGCGACCGCTGGTGTTCCGCGGCTACGGCAAGATGGGTCTCGATCCGACCCCGTGCCCGGTGGAGACCGTCATCGCCACCTGGGACTGGGGCCGCTACCTCGGCCGCGACGACGGCAAGGGCATCTCGGTGGGCGTGTCCTCGTGGCAGCGGATGGCGCCGAACACCATGCCGGCGATGGCCAAGGCCGCTGGCAACTACCTGTCGAGCCAGCTGATCCGGCTGGAGGCGAAGCGGCACGGCTACGACGAGGGGCTCGCGCTGAACACCGACGGCACGGTCAGCGAGGCGTCCGGCGAGAACCTGTTCGTCGTGCGCGACGGCGCGGTGTCCACCCCGGACCTCGGCTCCTCGATCCTCTGCGGCATCACCCGCGACACCGTGCTGCGGCTGTGCCAGGACCTCGGCCGCAACGTGCGCGAGGAACGCATGCCCCGCGAGTTCCTCTACACCAGCGACGAGGTGTTCCTGTGCGGCACCGCCGCCGAGATCACCGCGGTCGGCGCGGTGGACGGCGTCCCGGTGGGTGACGGCCGGATCGGACCGGTGACGGCGGCGATCCGCGACCGCTTCCAGGCCCTGGTCGGCGGCCGCTGGCTCGATGGTGCCAGGCCCGACCGCTTCCACGGCTGGATCGAGTTCGCCGGATGAGATTCCCGGCCTGCCTGGCGGTGTGGCTCGCCTTCGCCGCCTGCGCGACCCGGCCCGACCCTGCGGCGACGGCGCTCCTCGCCGATCTCGACGGGATCTGCCGCGCGGCGGCGCCGGCCGAGATCGGCGTCGCCTACCACGACCTGGAGAGCGGCCGCACCGCGCTGATCCGCGGCGACCTGGAGATGCACGCCGCCAGCACCATGAAGCTCGCCGTGCTGCTGGAGGTCTTCCGCCAGCACGACCAGGGGCGGCTGGACCTGGACCAGCCGGTGATCCTGCGCAACGAGTTCCGCAGCATCGTCGACGGCTCGCCGTTCGCGCTGGACCCGGCTGGCGACAGCGACCCGGAGCTGTTCCAACGGCTCGGCCACGCGGTGCCGGTGCGCGAACTGGCGCGGCGGATGATCGTCCGCAGCAGCAACCTCGCCACCAACCTGCTGATCGAACGGGTGACGCCGGCCGCGGTGCAGCGCACCGTCGAAGGGCTCGGCGCGCGGCGGATGAAGGTGCTGCGCGGCGTCGAGGACGGCAAGGCCTTCGCCCAAGGGCGCAACAACGTGGTGACCGCCCACGATCTGCTGCTGCTGCTGCAGGCGATCGCCCGGGGCGAAGCCGCGTCGCCCGCGTCCTGCGACGCCATGCTGGCGATCCTGGCAGGGCAGGAACACCGGGAGATGATCCCGGCGGGCCTGCCGGCTGGCACCGTGGTCATGCACAAGACCGGGTGGATCACCCGCATCCACCACGACGCGGCGGTCGTGCAACCCGGGCGCGGCCATCGCTTCGTGCTGGTGGTGCTCACCCGCGGCTGTGACGACCGGGCCGAGAGCGCCCGGATCGGCGCCCGGATCGCGGCGCGCTGTCTGCAGGCCGCCGGCGGCTGAGGGCGCGATCACCGGCGAAAGTCTCGCGCCGGCAGAGGCCACCGGGGACAGTGATGCACGCCATGGCCCCGCTCCGCGCCCTCGTCCTCGCCCCGCTCCTGCTGCAGCCGCTGACTGCCCAGGAGACCGCCGCGCCGCAGCCCTTCCTGGAACTGCGCACCGTCGGTCCCGCCGGCTGGCGCAGCGCGTTCCTGCCCACCAACCTCGGCTCGCTGCTGTCGAGCAAGGAGGGCGAGGCGCTGTGGCGGCCGGGCATGGTGCGGCTGGAGGCGATGCTCGGCGGTCTGGTCGGCGACGGCTACGCGGCGGCCCAGGAGCGGCTGCTCGCCTACGACGGCCAGATCACGGTGCACGGCTTCGTCCGGCCGCGGGCGCAGTTCACCGCCGATCCGCCGATGGCCCTGGTCATCCGCGCCGCCGGCGACGGCCATACCGATCTCGCCGCCCTGGCTGCGGAACTGGAGCGCGGACTCGGCCGCCTGCTCGACGAACCGGTGACGACCGCCGAGGTGGCCGGCCAACCCGTGCGGCACTGGGCCTCCCGCGACCACGAATGGCTGACCGTGCCGGTGGTGCGGGACGACGCGCTGTGGATCCACCACGGCTTCCGCATCGACCTCGCCGAGGCGCTGGCGGTGACGGCGCCGGCGCCCGCCACCGGACCGCGCGGTCCGGTGCTGCATGCCCGCATCGACGTCGCGGTGCTGCGGCGGGCCATGGCATCGGACGGCGGCAACGACGACGACGAGAACGCGTTGCTGCGCGAGCTCGGCTTCGACTCGCTCGGCCTGCACACCATCACGCTCGGCACCGCCGGTTCGCACGCGCAGATCGAGGTGGCGCAGCAGTTCCTGGACGCGCCGCGCGGCATCTTCGGCGCGTTCTTCCCCGCCAGCACCGGCGTGCCGGCGCTGCGCCACCTGCTGCCAGCCGACTGCGAGCAGTGCAAGGCCGGCCGCTTCGACGCACTCCTGATGTACGAGGCCGTCGAGGCCGCGATCGGCGCGGTCATCGGCGGCGACGGCGGCCGCGCCGGCGTGCGCCAGGAGGTCGTACAGGAGCTCGGCTTCGACCCGGTGGCGGACCTGCTGCGCCACGGCACCGACGAGTGGCTGGTGTTCGGCGACGTGCCGCTGCTCGACGGCCTCGACCGCGAGCGCGGCGTCGACTGGGGCTTCGTCGTGCGGCTGAAGGACGCCAAGGCCTTCGCGCCGAGCTGGGATGCGCTGCTCGACAAGGCGATGCCGACGCTGCAGACCCAGGGGCGCTACGAGCACCAGGGCATCGCGGTACGGAAGATGGGCGGCATGTTCCTGCCGACGTTCCACGCGGCGGTGGCCCACGATCTGCTGCTGGTGACGTTCGGCCCCGAGGCCGAGACGCGGCTGCGGGGGACCCTCGACCGTGCCGCCGCGCCCGCGCCGGCGGCCGAACCGCCGCTGCCCGCGCTCCTGCGCGGCGTCGCGCGGCAGGCGCCGCCGGGACTGAACGGGCAGACGCTGATCGATCTGGACACGCTGATCGGCCGGCAGCTGCTCACCCTGCTCGACGAACTGGAGCGCTCGATGCTGTCGGCCACCGCCGAGGCGGCCTTCGACCCGGAGATGGTGCGGGAGGCGATCGATGCCCTGCTGCCGTTGCTGCGGAAGCACCAGCTGGCGCGGCTCGCGGCGCTCACCGGCCACCAGGACGGTCGCTGGATGCTGCGCCTGTTCTGGTAGTCCCGGGCCGCGCTACCGGCGGTGCTGGGCGAAGAACTGCCAGATGGCCTCGCTGGCCGGCCAGGGGAACGGCTCGTCGGCGCCCCGGTAGCGACCGCGTTCGCCGCCGGGCCAGGCGTGGCCGCCGCCCTGCAGGGTGACCACCACCACCGGGGCCGCGGGCTGGCCATCGGCGGTGCGAGCCCAGGTCTCGATGCGCACCTTCCCCGCCGGGTCGGGCTTCCCATCCGTGCCCACCGTCACCCGCTCCGACGAGCCGCCGAGCCCGTTGCGCTGCCGGTAGTACTCCACCGCCGTCTGCACCGACGCATCCTCGCGCTCGCCGGCGCGGCCGGTGCTGCGCTTGGGCCGACCGCCCTCGTAGAGCACGTGCTGGTCGCCGTCGCCGTGCACGATCATCACCGGCAGCGGTCCGCCGACGTCGCCCTGCTGCCAGTTCATCGCGCCGGCCACCGGCGCCACCGCGGCGAACAGGTCGCCGGCCTGGCGCGCCAGCCGGTGGGTCATCATGCCGCCGTTGGACATGCCGGTGGCGTAGACGCGTCCGGCGTCGATCGGCTGGCGCTGCCGCACGTCCTCGACCACCGCGCGCAGGAAGCCGACGTCGTCGATGTCGTGTTCCTGGGCGTAGACCGGGATGTTGCCGGAGTTCCAGGTCAGCAGGCGGCGCGGCAGCACGCCGGTGCCGTGCGGGTAGGCGACGACGAAGCCGTGGGCGTCGGCCACCGCCGAGAAGCCGGTGCTCTCGGCGGCCTGGCGGCCGTTGCCGCCGCCGCCGTGCAGCACCAGCACCAGCGGCAGGCGATCGCCGAGCCGCGCCGCCACCGCCGCCGCCGGCGGCACGTGCAGCAGGTAGCCGCGGTCGCGGTCGCCATGCCGCAGCGCGATCTCCTCGTCGGCGCCCGCGCCGGACGCCGCCAGCAGTTCGCGGGCGCGATCCTGGATCGGCGCCAGGGCACGCAGGCGCGCCGCCGCCTTGGCCTCGGCGAAGAACGCGCCGCCGACGCCGATGTCGGCATCGACCCACAGGGCGAAGCCCGGCCCGCCCACCGCGGCCGCCCGTTCGCCGCGGCCGTTGCGGTCCCAGCGCTGCAGCCAGACGCCGAGCCCATGCCGCACGTCGCCGCCGAAGTCGGCGTTGGCCACCCGCAGCCGGCCGGTGGTCTCCTGGTCCGCCAGGATCTGCTGCACCGCGTCCGCCGACAGCACCGACCGCGCGCCGACCCGGCCGCCGGCGGCCAGCATGCCGGCGAAGCGTGCGGCGTCGGGCAGCGACAGGCGGGCGCCGTCGCCGGCGGCCAGCAGCGCCGCCATCTCCGGCGAGGCCACGGCCCGTTCGTCGCCGAACGTCAGCGTGCGGAGGTCGAGGGGGGCGGCCAGCCACTGCTCGACCAGGGCGCGGAACGGCCGCCCGGCGCGCCGTTCGCAGGCCGCGGCGGCCACGATCGGACCCAGCGGGCCCGGCCGGAACTCGGTGGCCGGCTCGGCGCGCAGGCCGGTGCCGGCGATGTGTTCCAGCAGCGCGGCGGTGTCGCGGCTGCGCCGCATCTCGTCGCGCAGGTCGGGCAGGCCGGCGGTACCGGCCAGGCACTGCCGCAGGGTGATGCCTTCCTTGTCGGGCCGGGCGAACTCCGCCAGATAGCGGTGCACGGGCACGTCCAGATCGAGCAGGCCCTGCTCGACCTGGGTCAGCACCACCACCGCGGTGAGCAGGGCCGAGGCGTCGCCGAGCGGCACCGGCGCGGCCGGATCGGCCGCCGCCGGCAGCTGCTGGTGCACGATCCGCGAACCCCTGGCCACCACCAGCACGACCGGCGTGTGCAGGGCCTCCTGGGCCGCGGCCACCGCCGTGGCCAGTTCGGGCAGGAAGGGCGGCGGCGGCGCCGGCGGTTCCTGGCCGCGCACCGCGACCGAGGCCGCGGCGATGGCGAACAGCGACAACAGGCGGGACGGCAGGCGCGATGGCATGGTCATGATCGGCTCCTGATGTGCATCATCGACCAGGGCTGGGGCGGTGATGCAGGAGAATCTGCCACGGGATCGGCCACAGCGGCCCGCGGCACAACGCCTCGCCCCGGTCACCGCTGTGCGGCCCTTCGGAGGCCGACCCATGACCAAGAACCCATCCCGCGTGCTGCTGCGCGCCCTGCTCTGCGCCCTGGCGCTGACCTGCCTCGGCGCCTGCCACATCTTCGAGCACTGCCACCACCACTGTCACAGCCACGTGCGCCACTGCCGCTGACGCACGGTCCGCCGGCCCGGCTTGCAGCAGCCGGGCCGGTTGCTTCTGCTGCGGCGATGTTCGATCGCCGCTGCTTCCTGTGGGGCGCCGCGCTGTGCGGCACCGCCGTCGTCCTCGGTGCCTTCGCCGCCCATGCGTTGCGCGGTTCGCTGACCGCCGAACACCTGCAGGCGTTCGAGACCGGCGTGCGCTACCAGTTCCTGCACGGGCTGGGGCTGCTGCTCTGCGCGGTGCTGGCGGCCCACGGCGCGCGGGTCGGCGCGGCGGCCGCACTGCTGACGGCGGGGACGCTGCTCTTCTCGGGCAGCCTCTACCTGCTGACGACGGTCGGCTGGCGCTGGCTCGGCCCGGTGACGCCGATTGGCGGCGTGCTGCTGGTGCTCGGCTGGATCGTGCTGCTGGCGCAGAACGCGACGGCACGGACGACGCGGTGACGCACGGAGCAGGAATCGCACGCGGCACGAACTTTGGGTCGCAGATGCCCCCTGGCGCGCGCGCGCGGCCGGGCTAGGGTGGGGCCTGTCGTGATCGGCCCGCCGGCCGATCCGGCTTCGACCCACAATCACCCACAGATCACTTGGAGGATCGATGACCGTGGACAATCCACCGGACCAGCGACGCCCTCCACGCGACTAGCGGCGATCCGCTGGTCGACGCGGAGGGCTCCGGACCGGCCGAGGCCCGTCCTGCGGGACGGCGACCAGCCGGCAACCGTCACCCGAAGCCGGGCGCCGAACCACGGACAGCCCCACCGCGGGCGTCGATGAGGCGGGCAGACCCGCAGAACCGGACGCCCGGCTTCGGCACCACCGCCCGGGCGGCTGCGCCCTTCCGCAGGGATGGAGAGAGGCGGCGCAGGCGTTCGGGCCGGCGGCCTTGAGAGGCCTGCGCGGCGGCCTACACTCGCCGCCCCATGAAGGTGACGATCGAATACTGCGTCGTTTGAAACTACGAACCGAAGGCGGCCAGTCTGGCCGCCCGCATCCGCAAGGCCAGCCCGGGCGCCCAGGTCGACATCAAGCCCGGCGGCAAGGGTGACTTCATCGTGGTGGCCGACGGCAAGAAGGTCTGGGACAAGCGCCGCACGCCGGACGACTCCTTCCCCGACGAGGCGACCCTGGTGGGCCAGCTCACCGGCGGCAAGGCCGCCCGCAAGTAGCCTGAGGGCGGCCCGCGGTCAGGTCCGCCGGAAGCGCAGGCAGTAGTTCTCGCGCAGGCCGAGCGGGACCTCCTCCACCAACCGGAAGCCGAACGACTCGACCTCGGCGATCACCGTCGCCTTGTCGCAGCGGACGTGGTCCAGCAGCCACTGCCGGGTGACGCCGGGGATCCGTTCGAAGTCGACGATCACCACCTCGCCGTCGGGCCGCAGCGCCCGCCGCAGCGAGCTCATGGTCGAGCGCGGGTACTCGAAGTGGTGGTAGGTGTCGCAGACGAAGGCGCGATCGATCGACTCCGCCGGCAGCTCCACCGAGCGGTCCGTGCACAGCACGGCGTGCACCTGGTCCCAGCCCCGCGCAGCCGCCCGTTCGGCCAGGTGGCGGACGAACTTCGGCGCGATCTCGACGGCGTAGACCCGGCCGGTGGGTCCGACGTCGCGGGCGAAGAAGTCGACGAACAGCCCGGTGCCGGCGCCGACGTCGGCGACCGCCATGCCGGGCCCGAGCCCGACGGTGCGGGCGATCCGTGCCCGATGGGCGAACACCTCGCGGCTCTCCACCTCGAAGCGCGCCACCATGCGATCGACGTCGAGGGCGGGGTCGGTGAAGTCGTCGTTGATGCCGGGCCGGACGCTGGACTCGGGCGGCGCACCCTGACAGGCCACCAGTGCGGCCAGCAGCGAGAGCGCGATGCGACGGGAAGCCACCACACGGCGAAGGCACACCATCCGGCCCAGTCTAGGAGGGCCGGCGCTCGCGGCCATGGAAAGCCCGCTCGCCCCTGGCGAGGCCCCGGCCCGATGCCCGATCCTGCAGCCGCCATGCCCCCTGCCACGATCGGCATCGTCACGCCGGAAGGCGGTCCGCGCCGCGGCGGCAATCGCGTGACCGCCCTGCGGTGGAGCCTGCGGCTGCGCGAGCTGGGCCACCGGGCCTGGGTCGATGTGCGCTGGCGGCGGCCGTGCGACGTGCTGGTGGCGGTGCATGCCACGAAGAGCGCCGCGGCGGCGCGGGCCTTCGCCGGCGCCCATCCGGAACGGCCACTGCTGGTGCTGCTGGCCGGCACCGACGTCTATCCGGCGTTCGTCCCGGACCCGGCGACCCTGGCCGCGCTGCGCGCTGCCACCCGCATCCTGGCCCTGCAACCGCTCGCCGGCGAGGTCCTGCCGCCGGACCTGCGGCCGCGGGTGCGGGTGATCGTGCAGTCGGCGGCCGCGGTGGCGCCGCGGCCGAAGGTCGCCGACGCGTTCCAGGTGGTCGTGCTCGGCCACCTGCGGCCGGTGAAGAACCCGCTGCTGGCCGCCGCCGCCACCCGCCGCCTGCCCGCCACGTCGCGGGTCCGGGTGGTGCTCGCCGGCGCCGCCCTCGACCCGGCGCTGGGCGAAGCCGCCGCCGCCGAGACCCGCGCCAACCCGCGCTTCCGCTGGCTCGGCGAACTGCGCCATCGCGACGCGCTCGCGTTGCTGGCCGGGAGCCACTGCCTGCTGGTGCCGAGCCACGGCGAGGGCGGCGCCAACGTCCTGTCGGAGGCGATCGCCGCCGGCCTGCCGGTGCTCGCCACCGACGTGCCGGGCAACCGTGGCGTGCTCGGCAAAGACCACCCGGGCCTGTTCCCGGTGGACGACGAGGCCGCCCTGGCGGCGCTGTTGGCGCGCACCGGCGAGCCGCCGTTCGTGGCGGCGCTGCAGGCGCGCACCGACGCGCTGCAGCCCATGGTGCGGCCGGCCCGCGAGCGCGAGGATTGGCGCCGCCTGCTGCAGGAGCTGCTGCCGTGACCGGAACCGACCTTCGCATCGCCGCGGACCTCGAAGAGGCCCTCCACGACGCCCGCCGCTTCACCCTGGCGATGGTCGACGACCTGCGCGGCGAGCAGTGGATCGGCCCCGAGCTGGAGATCGTCAACCCGCCGCTGTGGGAGATCGGCCACGCCGCCTGGTTCCAGGAGTTCTGGATGCTGCGCCATGCCCGCGGCCGGCAGCCCCTCATCGAGCACGCCGACACGCGCTACAACTCGGCGCAGGTCGCCCACTGGAGCCGCTGGCGCCTCGTCCTGCCGGATCTCGACCGCACGCGGCGCTACCTGGCGGAGACCCTGGCGGCGGCCACGGCGGAGCTGCTGGCGACGCCCGCCGACCCGGAGCTGCGCTACTTCGCGCGGCTCGCCCTGTTCCACGAGGACATGCACGGCGAGGCGCTGCTCTACACGCGGCAGACGCTGGGCTACCCGCCGCCGCGGCTGCCGGTGCCGCCGACGCCGGCACCCGTGGGCGGTGACCACGAAGGCGACGTGCTGGTGCCCGGCGGCGAACTGCGACTGGGCGCCACGCCCGGCGGCGACTTCGTCTTCGACAACGAGAAGTGGGCCCACGCGGTGACGGTGGCGCCCTTCCGCATCGCCCGCGCGCCGGTCACCGAGGCCGCGTTCGCCGCGTTCGTCGACGACGGCGGCTATCGCCGGCGGGAATGGTGGGACGACGCCGGCTGGCGCTGGCGCGAGGCGCACGCCGCCGACGCGCCGGCGTGCTGGCGCCGCGACCGCGGCGGCTGGCTGGTGCGTGAGTTCGACCGCTGGCGGCCGCTCAGCCCGCACCGGCCGGTGCTGCACGTCAACGCCCACGAGGCCGAGGCCTTCTGCCGCGCCCGCGGCCGGCGCCTGCCCACCGAGGCCGAGTGGGAGCTGGCCGCCACCGGCCCGCGCGGATGCAGCGCTGGACCGAAGCCGGCCTGGCCCTGGGGCGACGGGCCGCCGACGCCGGCCCGGGCCTGCCTCGACGCGCGGTCCCTGCACTGCGCCGAGGTCGGCGCGCTGGCCGAGGGCGACAGCCCGTACGGCTGCCGCCAGATGATCGGCAACGTCTGGCAGTGGACGGCCTCGCCGTTCGCTCCCTATCCGGGCTTCGTCCGCGATCCCTACCAGGAGTACAGCGAACCCTGGTTCGGCTCCCGCCGCGTGCTGCGCGGCGGCTGTTTCGCGACGCGGTCGCGCCTGCTGCGCACGACCTGGCGGAACTTCTTCAAGCCGGACCGGCGCGACATCTTCGCCGGCTTCCGCACCGCCGCCGACGCCTGATGCGCCGGCCGGCGGCTCAGCGCGCCGGGGTCGCGGCCGCGGCGGCCTCGTCGAGCATGCGCTGCAACGCGTTGATCCGCGGGTTGCGCGGGTCGGCGCCGGCCACCAGGGCCCGCTGCAGCGCCGCCGCCGCCTCGACCGGGTTGCCGCCGACGATCTCGGCGTAGGCGAGGTTGGCGTGCAGCTCCGGCGGGCTCTGCGGGTCGGCGACCTTGCGCAGGAGGCTGCGCGCCTCGGCGACCTCGCCGCACAGCAGCATCGCGCCGGCCAGGTTGGACGCCGTGGTCGAGCTGCCGTCCTTCTGGTGCGCCGCCTGCAGGAAGCGGCGGGCGCCCTGCGGGCTGCCGTCGGCCAGTTCCAGGGCGCCACGGGCGGTGAGCGCCAGCACGTCGTCCGGGGCGATCTCCAGGGCACGGGCCAGCAGCAGGCGGGCACGACCGCGATTGCCGAGCCGCTCGAGCAGCACGCCGGCGCTGACCAGGGCCTCCAGCCGCCGCGGCTGCAGGGCAAGGGCCTCGTCGAGCAGCGCCACGGCCTGCCGCAGCTGGCCGTTGTCGATCGCCGCCTGGGCGCGATCCATCAGCCGGGTCGCCAGCCCCTGGCGGGTGACCGTCAGCCCCTGGTCGTCGGTCTGCGCCGGCGGCAACGGGTCCGGGAAGCGCTGCGCCGGCTCGCGGGCGGCGAACGGCGCGTTCTGCAGGACGCCGCCGGACCAGTCCTCGGGCCGATCGCCGTCCAGGCCGAGCGAGTTCCAGACGAACGGCCGCCGCAGCGACGCCAGCCGGTGCGCGCCGCGGCGCAGTTCCTCGTCCATCCATGCCGAATCCAGGATGCGCGGGACCAGCACCAGCATCAGCTCCACCTCCTGGCGGGTCTGCGTGGTGCTGGAGAACAGCGGCCCGATCCACGGCAGTCCCATCAGGAACGGTACGCCGCTCCGGCTCTCGGTCTTGCGCGTGCTGCGCAGGCCGCCCAGCACGATGGCCTGGCCGTCGGCGACGCGCACCACCGAGTTGGTCGTGCGCGAACTGATGATCGGCTGGCTGATCAGCCCGTCGGGGGTCACCGCCGTGCCGGTCTGCTCCGAGATCTGCGGCGCCACCGACACCGTGACCATGCCGTCCTCGCCGATCATCGGCGTCACCTGGATCGAGACGCCGGTGTCGACGAACTGCAGGGTGTACTCGGTGCGCGACACGCCGTTCTCGATCAGCACGTCGCGTTCGACGTAGGGGATCTGGTCGGTGACGCTGATCGTCGCCGCCACGTTGTTCATGGTGGCGACCCGCGGGCTGCTGAGCACGCGCACCTGGCCTTGGGTCTCGAGGGCGTCGACGAACACGGCCCAGTCGTTGTTGTCGAGCACGCCGAAGTTCAGCGCGCCGCCGGTGGCGGCGGTGGTCTGGGTCACCACGGCGCCGCCGGGCGCCAGGGCGGTCTTGTTGGTGTGCAGGAGACCGGGCAGCAGCGCCCAGTTGATGCCCAGCCGGTAGTCGTCGTTCAGCCGCACCTCGAGGATGCGGGCCTCCAGGGACACCTGCGCGTTGCGGCGGCGGACCGTGGTGTCGATCAGCTCGCGCAGGCGCTCGATCGCCGCCGGCGACGCCTCGACGTGCATGGTGCTGGCTGCCT
The DNA here is from genome assembly GCA_964565715.1 of uncultured candidatus Brocadiaceae bacterium. Taxonomy (GTDB): domain Bacteria; phylum Planctomycetota; class UBA1135; order UBA1135; family UBA2386; genus CAZMGG01. The sequence goes on from CAZMGG010000002.1 coordinate 80,363, forward strand.
GGTTGACGATGACGCGGTCGTCGGGACCGACCAGCCGCGGCAGGTTGGTCTCCAGTCCCTGCCAGAAGTCACCGCCGGAACCGCCCGAGCTGCCGCCGGAGCCGCCCGACGAGCCGCCGCTGGAACCACCGGACGAACCGCCGCCGGAGCCGCCCGACAGGATATCGACGTAGATCGTCTGCCGCGCACGATCGCTGACCCGCAGGAACGTGCCGTCCCACTGGTAGCCGAGATCGAGGGTCCGCAGCAGCGCCTCGAAGGTCTCCTCCACCGTCGACCGCTTGATGTCGAAGGTGATGGTCCGATCGCCCACGGTCGGTTCGACCAGCAGGTTGATGTCGGAATCCTTGAACATCGCCAGCAGCACGTCCTTGATCGGCGTGTCGCGACCGGCGATGGCCTCGACCGGCCGGCCGTCGCGCGTGCCGACGTGCATGGCCGGCATGCCGACCACCAGCATCGGCTGGTAGACCGGCGCGCCGACGGCGCTCTCCGAGTCCTTCTGCGGCGCCGACGCCGCCGGTTGCAGCAGGCTGCAGCCCGCGAAGCCGACCACTGCGGCGGCCAGAGTCCCCTTGATCCAGTGCATCACTTGCGCTCCTGATTCGGAATCTGTGTCTGTGAGGCGGACGGCGGCGCCGCCGTGCCGGTGGCAGCCTGGCCCGCGGTGCTGCCCGGCGGACACGGTGCTGGGCCCGCGGTGGCGTCGGCGCCGGCCTCGCCGGTCGTCGCCTCCCCGCCGGCCGCGGCCGCACCGCCACCGGCCCCTCCGTCCTGTTGCTGCTGTTGCTGGGCGGCCTGGGCGGCGGCCTGCCGGCGCGCCAGTTCCGGCGCGAACTCGAGCGGGTAGCCCTTGCCCAGCGGATAGGAGAGCGTGCGCCCCGCCACCACCAGCCGCACGCCGTCGTTGCCGACCAGCGCCAGCTCACCGCCGCCGACGGCGTCGCCGATGCCGACCACCACGCCGTCGATGACCGCCCGCTGCACGGCGCCGCCGCGCAGGACCATGCCGATGGTCAGCTCCGGCGGATCCTGGCCCTCCCACAGGGTCACGGGTCCCGTCGGCGTCGGCCGCGTCTCGCCGCCGGGCGCGGAGCCCACCGGCGTCGCCTCGGGCTTGCGGAACGAATGCGTCACCGCCGCCCCCGGCTGATAGGAACCGATCGCCTCCAGCAGGTCACGGGGCCCGGTCGCTGCGGGATCCTGCGGGCCCTGGCTGCCGGCCATCGGGTCCACCGGCCCATCGGCCGGCGGCGGATCCGCCGACGCCGGCACCGACGGCGCCGCCGGCCGGCCGAGCCCGACGACGCTCTTCACGGTCCACCCGACGCCGAGCATCAGCACGACGCCGGCGACGGCCAGCTTGACCTTCTGGTCACCCTTCTTCTTGCTCACTGGCCGGTCCCCCCGGTGTGGAAGGTCGCCAGCCCCAGTTCGAACGTCACCTCGTCGGCCGAACCGGCGCGCACCTTGCCGTTCTCGATCAGCAGCAACCGCGGATGCTGCTCGATGGCGGCGAGGAACTCGCACACCTTGGCGGCCGCCGCATGCCCGGCCAGCGCGAAGGTCTGCCGGCCCGGCTCGTTGGCGGGCAGCGGCCGGATCGTATCCATCACCACGCCGACCGACTCGGCCACGGTGCCGAGCAGGCGCAGCGTGGTCGTCACCTCGGGCGAGTCGGGCAGCCGCCACTTCGGCCCCTGCGCCACCGCCGGGTCCGGCGCGGCATGCTGCCGCGCCTCCTCGACGGCCACCTTCAGCTCGGCGACGCCCTGTTGGGCGGCCTCGGCGGCGGCGGCGGCGGCGGCGGCACCGCTGCGCGCCAGCCAGGCCCAGCCCATGGCCGCCACGGCGAACAGCACGGCGCACGGCACGATCGCGCGCTTGACCGGATCGAGCTTCACGGCTTCCTCCAGGCGAACACGAACTTGAAGCGCAGGCGGCCGGTGCTGCCCTCGACCTCGTTGACCTCTTCCTTGCCCTCGCTGGCGAGGTAGCCCAGCTCGCGCAGGGCCACGGTGAACTCGCTGAGGGTCATGAACGCCTGCAGGCGCGTCTCGCCGGCGACCGAGCCGGTGATGATCAGCTTGTCCTCGAAGCCGAACTCGATCGCGTCCAGCAGGACCTTGTCGGCGGCGGCATTGGCGACGCCGGCCACGGCGAGGCTGTTGGGCCGCCTTCGCGCCAGGATCTCCTGGATGCGGTCCTGGTCGGGGCTCTGCACCTCCACCACCGGCGCCGGATTCTGGATGTCCGCCAGTTCCTGCTCGAGCTGGCGGCGCTCGCCCGCGTGCTGCGCCAGCGCGGCCTCCGCCGCCGCCCGCTCGCCCTGCACGTCCATCGCGCCGGCGACGCCGACGCAGCCGAGCAGGCCAGCGGCCAGTCCGACCACCAGCCGAACCGGCGAGGCCGGGATCGTGATGGTCACGCCGTCCAGCAGCGACGGCCCCAGCCGGCCGGCGGCCAGGCGCGCCACCAGGCCCAGCGTGGCCATGCCGGGCATGGTCTGCCCCGGCGCCAGTTCCGCCGCCGGCACGAAGCGCGCCGCCGGCAGTCCCACCTCGGCGAACATCTGCAGGTCCTCGTCGGCCCGGGCGATGCGGTGGCTCAGCAGCAGGCAATCGGGCTGCGCCCCGCCGGTCTCCTTCAGGTACTCCAGAGTGCGCGGCACCTCCATCGCCAGCTGCGCCGTCAGCATGGTGGTGTCGTCGCCTTCAACCACGTCAGCGCCCGGCACCATGAACCGGCGCACCTGCGCCGGCGCGCCATCGACGCAGACGGCGAAGCGGGCCCGCGCCGCCGAGAAGTCCACCACGCCCACCCGCGCCGAATCCTTGCCGCGCAGTGCCATGCCGAGGCACTCCTCCACCGACCACAGCGAGCCGACCTTCAGGCCGTTCTCGGCGATCGCCGCCGCCAGCGGTTCCCACAGCGCCGCCTCCATGGCGGTCACCGCCAGCCGCAGACGGCCGCCGCCGGCCTTGCCGAGCACGCGCCCCCGCAGCAGCAGCTTCGCGCCGGCGGACATGCCGCCCAGCCGCAGCGCCTCGCGGGTGGCGAACGCCTTCAGATCGTCGACGCCGAGCCTCGGCACCTCCTTGACGAAGTGCTGGATCCGGCGCTCGCCGAGCACCACGTGCACCGAGTCGAAGTCGGGCACCTCGGTCATCAGCGCCTTCAGCGTGCTGCCCAGCGTGGCCGGATGCAGCTCGGCGAACGGCATGCGGAAACAGGACTCGACCCGGGTCGCCTTGCCGGACACGGTCACCAGGGTCAGCGACAGCGCGCCTTCCTCCAGCTCGATGATGGTGTGCTTCATGGCCTCAGAGCGTCAGGTCGTCGGCGTTGCCCATGACCCGGTCGGGTCCGGCGCTGCGCACGGTCAGGGTGGCGGCGGTGATCTGGAAGGCGACGCCGAAGCCGTCGTTGGCGTACTCGGCGCCGAGGCCCATCGCCGCCCGATCGGTGCTCCAGGTGCCGGTCAGGCTGCCGCCGGCCTCGACGAAGTTGGCCAGGGCCTCGGCGATCATCCGCAGGCGCTGCCGGGTCTTCTGCAGCCCGGGCGCGGCGCCGTAGACCCGCACCACGAACTCCTCGTTGGCGGCGCCGGAGTCGATGCCGTTCTCGCCCCGGCTGTGCACCGTCACCATGTTGGCGCCGGCGTTCACCGCGTAGACGTAGTTGACGTTGCCGCCCCACGAGTCCTGCACGCCGGTGTCGCCGGTGCCGGGCTGCAGGTAGACGTTCAGGAAGCCGGCGTCGGTCAGCGTCGCCGGCCACGCCGCGCGGTCGAAGTAGTAGGCCTCCAGCGCGTTGCCGATCGCGGTCAGCTCGCTCCGCACCTCCGCGCGCTTGTCAGCATCCATCATCGCGGTAGCCAGCGGCATCGCCGAGCCCAGCAGCAGGCCGAGCACGCCGAGCACGATCACCACCTCGATCAGGGTGAAGCCGCCGTCCTGTCGTCTACATGTCATCGACCGTCCCTCCGGTTCCGTCGCCGCCCGCGCTCACCACGCCCACCGCCAGGTTGCGCAGCATGTTCCGGCCGAAGCCGTCCACCGCCATCGTCGGCGGCAGTCCGATTCCAGCCATGATCGCGCCCACCGTGGCCGGCAACGGCGGACAGCCGTGGGCGGCGCACAAGTTGGTGATGTTCGTCTCCAGCGTCGTCATCTGCGCGTCGAGCGCGGTCCGCTGGGCCGTCGAGGCGTGCAGGTAGGACCGCCGCGCCGCCACGTACTGCCGCTGCCAGGTGCGCAGATTGGCTCGGTCGCCAGCACTCATCGACCCGGCGTCGCGGTAGGCGCTGCGCAGCAGCTTCGCGCGGATGATCCGCAGCCGCTCGCGCGTGCGATCGCGGCCCATCACCTGGCTGTCCAGCGCGAAGAGCAGGTCGTCGGCGGTGGCGTTCAGCCCATCGGGGCCGACGCTGCGCACCGTCAGCACCACCGGCGTGCCGGCGGTGGTCCAGCGCAGGTCCTGGCCCATGCCGTACGGGTCGATCCGCCAGGTGCCGGCCGCATCCAGGCCGGTGGCGGTGGCCAGGGCGGTCAGTCCCGCCGGGAAGGCGCCGTTCTGCTCGAAGGCCGCCGCGGCGTTGACCCGGACCAGCGCCAGCCGCTGCTCGGCAACCCCGGCGAGCTCGGCGCGCAGGGCGGTGCCCTTGCCCAGCATCAGCGCGACGACACCACCGGTGGCGGCGAGCGCCACCATCAGGAACAGCAGGGCGAAACCGCCCTCCCGGCGCCGGCGCTGCGTCATTTGCCGATCCCCTTCATGGCGCCGTAGATCGTGCTGATCACCAGCACCGCCACGCCGCCGACGACGACGCCGAGCAGAACGATGACGATGGGCTCCAGCATGCCGAGCGCCTTCTTCACCGCCTCCTTGACTTCGCGGTCGTAGACCTTGCTGAGCCGTTCGAAGGTGATCGGCAGCTTGCCGGCCTCCTCGCCGACCCGGACCATGCTCATCGCCACCGGCGGCAGGAACTGCATCTCCTCGAGGGCCTCGGTCAGCCGGCTGCCGCCCATGATCCGGTCCTTGGCGTCCAGGATCGCCTGCCGCGTCTTGCGCAGGGTGATGGCGTTGGCGCAGAGCTCCAGGCCGCCGGTCACCGGGATGCCGGCGTGCAGCATCACGCCGATGTTGCGGCAGAACTGCGCGACGTTCAGGGTGTGCAGGACGTTGCTGGCGATGGGCAGCCGCGCGAACACCGCGGCGAAGATGCCGCGGCCGAAGTCGGAGCGGCCGAGCAGCACGATGGCCACGGCCGCCGCCAGCGACGCCAGCAGGATCCAGAGGATGTTGGCGGCGACGAAGCCCGACATGTCGATCATCAGGCGGCTCGCCGCTGGCAGGTCGTTGGTGACCTTCGACAGGATCGAGCTGAGCTTCGGGATCACGAACGCCATCAGGAACAGCACGAGGCCGTAGCCGGCGATGGCAAGAATCGTCGGGTAGATCATCGCCAGCTTCACCGTGCCGGCGATCTCCATCTTCCACTCCAGGAACGAGCCCACCGAGGTGAGCACCTCCGGCAGGCTGCCGGACTGCTCGCCGGCGCGCACCAGCGCGCAGAACACGTAGGGGAACGAGCGCGGATAGGCGCCCAGCACCTCGGACAGCGGCTCGCCGCTCGATACCCGCTCGCCGATCTCGCGGTAGATCTGCGCCAGCCGTTCGTCCAGCTCCTGATCCGCCAGCGCCGCCAGCGTCGACAGCAGCGGCACGCCGGCGTCGAGGGCACCGGCCATCGACTGCACGAACATCAGCAGCTTCTTGGGATGGATGCGGACGTTGCCGACCGAGCTGCTCGACTCGGCGACGACGCGCGTCTTCAGCAGCGTGTGGCCGCGCCCGTGCAGCAGTTCGTGCAGTTCCTGGTCGTCGGCCGCCTCCAGGACCGCCGTGACCCTGTCGCCGTCGCCGTCGAGGTACGTGGTGCGGAACTTCATCGCGCACCCCGCGGCCGATGGCCGTCTGCACTGCCGACACGCTGCATGGGCGGGCTTTCGGCCGTTGACGCGTCCCGACTTGATCCGGGACGCGGCCAAGTCCCCATGCGGCGGCGTCTACGGTGCGGACGGAGCCGGCGGCCGCTGCTGGCACCCCGGGTCACTCCGGCGGGGTGCCGGACCGCGCCTTGCTCCGGGTACGCAACGACACCCCGCCGGGCGAGCCGACGGGGTGTCGTGCACGTCAGTCCTCGGCGCCGCCCAGCGGCCGCCGGGCGACCGTCATGGCTTCTCGGTCAGGATGATGCCGATGTCGTCGCCGGTGATGGCAGTGTTGGCCGTCGCCAGGTAGCTGGTGTTGAAGATGCCGTCCGGGCCGGCCGAGATCACGTAGACGCGCTTGTAGTTGGTCGCGTTGTTGATCCAGGAGGAGATCACGTTGATCACGTACGGGCGGCCCCACGGGTCCAGCGGCGCCGGGCCGGCGAGGTACGGGCCGCGCCAACGGTTGCTGCCGGTGGTCGGGTAGGCGGCGGTGGTGCTGGCGTTGGGCTGGTTCTTCAGCAGGTGATCGTCGAGAACGTCGCCGAAGTTGGCGTTCATGCCCCAGGTGGCCCACTGGTGGCCCGCGGCGTAGGGGTTGGTGGTCGGCCGCGCCGCACCCGTCATGATCACGTAGCGTGTGTTGTTGGTGCCCGCGCCGTTCCGGGTCGGCATGATGCCGAGGTCCTTGTAGAAGGACGTGAGTGCGCCGGCGATGACCTTGATCTCGGCCTCGGCCTTCGCGCGACGCCCATCCTCCATGTAGCCGCTGATCATCGGCACCGCAATGCCGGTCAGGAGCAGGACGACCGCGAGAACGACGATGACCTCGACCAGGGTGAAACCGCCCTGCGAGCGTTGGGCATTGACTGCCTGGTTGTGGTTCATGGGAGCCCCATCGGCCGGCCGGCGGCGCGACTTGAGCCGCCGGTGGATCGGCGGTGCCGATGCCGACGACGCCCGGCCCGCCACCCCGCCCTGCCACCGGCCGATCCGTCGTGGGGCGGCGACTTGAGTCGCCGGCGCCGGTTTTCCGATGCGGGACCGTGCCCGGAGTCCAACCAGCGCTGCTCGAGGCGATCGCCGTCGCCGCCGACCAGGACCCCCGTCTGCTCACGGAGATCCTGCGTGACGTGCAAGGCTCCGAACTCGACCAGTTCGCCCACCTCGCCAAGCTGGGGATCGTCGACCTGCAGGCCTGCCATCAGGCCTGGGCCGAGTCCCTCGGCCTGAGCTTCCATCCGCTGGACGAGAAGCGCCTCGATCCGCGCGTGCTGCACAAGCTGCCGCTGGACGTGGCCCGCCGCTACGGCGCCGTCGCCGTCGACGACTCCGAGGGGATGCTGTCGGTGGCGATGCGCAACCCGTTCGACATCCTGGCGATCGACGCGATCCAGGAGGTCGCCGGCATGCCGGTCATGCCGGTGATGTCCACCGCCGAGGCCATCCAGCGCGCCCTGGAGCGGATGGAGAAGGGGCGCACGGGCATCGAGGGCCTGATCACCCGGCTGCAGAAGTCCGAGGTGGACCTGGCCAGCGTCAACGACGCCGACAAGCTGCGCACCGTGGTCGGTGACGACGCCGTCGTGCAGCTCGTCGACTACCTCATCGAGGAGTGCCTGCGGTCCGGCGCCAGCGACCTGCACATCGAACCGCAGCGCGACGCGCTGCGCGTCCGCGTCCGGGTCGACGGCTCGATGGAGGCCCTGCAGCAGCTGCCCACCGGCCTCGGCCGCGCCGTCGTCGCCCGTCTGAAGGTGATGGCCGGGATGGACATCGGCGAGAGCCGGAAGCCCCAGGACGGCCGCTTCGCCGTCAGCGAGAAGATCGAGATGCGCGCGTCGGTGCTGCCGTCGGTGCTGGGCGAGAAGGCCGTGCTGCGCGTGCTCAACCGCGGCGGCGTCGCCCTCGACCCCAGCGCCCTGTGCATGCCGCCGCACAACCTGGAGCTGTTCCGCAAGGGCTACACCGCCCCGAACGGCATCGTGCTGCTCACCGGCCCGACCGGCAGCGGCAAGACCACCACGCTCTACACCGCCATGGGCGAGCTGAACACGCCGGACTGCAACGTCGTGACCGTCGAGGACCCGGTGGAGTACGAGATGGCCGGCACCACCCAGGTGCAGGTCGACGTCAAGGCCAACCGGACCTTCGCCAGCGCCCTGCGCTCGATCCTGCGTCAGGACCCGGACGTGGTGATGGTCGGCGAGATCCGCGACGCCGAGACCGCCGGCATCGCCATCCAGGCGGCGCTGACCGGCCACATGGTGCTGTCCACCCTGCACACCAACGACGCGATCAGCTCGGTGCATCGCCTGGTCGACATGGGCGTCGCCCCCTACCTGCTGGGGCCGGCGCTCCGTTGCGTGGTCGGCCAGCGGCTGGTGCCGCGGATCTGCGCCGACTGCGCCGAGCCCACCGCCGCGCCGCCGGAGCTGCTGGAGGCCTTCGGCCTCGAGGAGTCCCCCCCGGGCTTGCGCAAGGGGGCGGGCTGCAAGAGCTGCCGCGGCCGCGGCAAGCGGGGCCGGATGGGCATCCACGAGGTCATGTACGTCAGCAGCGACATGGCGCGGCTGATCAGCCGCGGCGGCGGCTCGGATCACGACCTGGAGAAGGCGGCGGTGGCCGCCGGCTACCGCCGCATGCTGCAGGACGGCCTGCTGAAGGCCACCCAGGGCCTCGTCGGGCTCGACGACGTGCTGGCCATCGCCCGCTCTGAGTGATCGACCGGGGGATCGTCAGGCGGGCTTGCGGCTGAGCCGCAGCAGGCGCACCACCGTCACCAGCAGGCAGGCGCCCAGGATGCCGCCCGCCGCCGGCAGCGCCACCCGGCTGGCCACCACCCAGTCCGGCGTCGCCTCGCCCTGGAACCGGTACCAGCCATGGGTGGTGCCGGCGGCGGTGAGCCACACCACCAGCACCGCCAGCGAGAGGCTGATCCCGCGCAGCAGCCGCCGCGACAACGGCGCGTCCAGCACCGCCAGCGCCGGCCGGCCGCCCAGTTCGCCGAGCAACCAGCACGAGGTGCCGAGCAGCACCAGGGTGTCGATGCCGATGGTCGTGCCCATCGCGTGGCCGACGATGACGTGGGTGCCGTGGATCACGCTGTTCAGGTTTGGCACCGAGATCACGATCGACCCGGCCAGCATCACCGTGGTCCACCACTTGGCGTGCACCAGCCAGCCGCCGCGGCCGCAGAACGGCCCGGTCGCCCGCTTCGCCAGCATCCGGCCCAGGTCCACCATCAGCTTCCAGAGGATGACGATCTCCAGCATCGACACGACGAACGCCACCCACTTCACCAGCTCCATCTGCGGCAGGTGGTAGGTGTGGTGCACGTAGTTGGTGAAGGAGTTGAGGCAGCCGACGCCGAACAACCAGAAGGCCAGCGACGACTGCGCGTAGCGACGGTCGCCGGACAGGCGCTCGCCGACGTAGGTCAGCGAGCCGTACATCAGGAAGTTGAACGACCCGACCAGCGTGCCGCAGGACTTCCACTGCACCTGCAGGTCGCGCACCGGCTGCTCGAACACCGACGGCAGCAGCCAGGCGTGGCCCTCGACGAAGGTGTAGACGAAGTAGCAGACGCCGACGGCCCAGAACCACAGGTAGACCGGCTGGGCCCAGAAGCCGTGGCGCAGCCGGCGCAGGAAGGTCCAGGCGAAGGCCAGCCAGCCCAGCAGCAGGGCGCCGCTGAACACCGGATGGAACTCCAGGTACTCGCGACCGGTGGTGACGCCGAGCGGCGTGGTCACCAGGATGCCGGCGCCGGCGAACAGCCAGCACGCGGTGTGGAAGCGGAAGCGGGTCCGGTCCGCCGGCTGCAGCCCGCCATGGCTGGTGCTCAGCCAGTGGTACATCACCGCGATCGAGGCGCCGAAGATCCACAGCGAGGCGAAGGTGGTGTGCAGGGGCCGCAGCCGGGCGAGGCCCAGGTCCAGGCCGTTCAGCCAGGTCGACGCCGCCGGCAGGTAGTGCAGCGCCGCCACGGCGCCGCCGAACACGGCGATGACGACGCAGGTGAGCGCCATCCGGAGCTGCACCACCACGGTGCGGTCGAGGCCCGTGGTCGGCGCGGCCGGCGCGCTGGTCTTCGCCACCGCGGCGCCGCCGGGCTGCTGGGTGAGGATCCCGGTCATTGGTACACCCACCAGGGCAGGCCCTGCCGCCGTTCACCGCCCAGCCTGCCGAGCAGCGCCTCGCGCTCGGCGCGCCACCACCGCAGCAGCGCGATCATCTCGTCCCTGGCCTCGTCGCCGAGGTTCCAGGCCGGCATGCCGCGCAGCGGCCGGCCGACCGTCAGCACCTCGCGCAGCCCGGCCTCGTCCAGGCGGTCGACGACGGTGGTCAGGTCCGGCGCGGTGTTCGGGCCGAGCGGCGTCGCCGTCAGCGGCACATGGCAGGCGCTGCAGGCCTGGACGAAACGGTCGAGCCCGCGCCGCACCGGTGCAGGCGCCGTGGCCGCGTGGGCCTGCACCGCCGCCAGCACCTGCCGCGGATCGCGCGGCGGATGCGCCCGCGCCACGCCGACGCCAGTGAGGTCGATCGCCCGCAGGTACGCGCCGATCGCGGCGATCTCGGCATCGGTCATGTGGAAGGCCGGCATCTGCGCGTTGCCGACGGTCAGCACCTCGCGCAGCCGTTCCGGAGTCAGCCGCGGCGCGGCATTGGTCAGGTCCGGGCCGAGGAAGCCGCCGAACCCGTAGATCTGGTGGCACGCCTGGCAGTTCTTCGCGTGCCACAGCCGCCGCCCCTCGAGCGCCTCGCCGCGCAGCGGCGGCGTCCGGTCGGCGGTGTCGTCGAGGTAGACCAGGGCGGACTGGCCGGCGAACGCCGCCACCAGGAACGTCAGCAATGCCTTGCGCAGGGCCAGTTGCACGGGGCGGGAGCGTAACCGACGGCCCGGGCCCGACCTTGGTCTTCCGTGGATCCGTCCCTACCATCCGCTGGTCCGACATGCCCGCCCGCTCCCGCACCGCCCGCCGCCGGCAGCCCTGGTGGCACGAACTGCCGGACGAGGAACTGCTGGACCTGCGGCTCTGCGACCTGGAACTGGACCTCCGCCGCACGCCGGTGCAGCCGACCCTGGAGCGGGTGCTGGGCGAACTCGACCGCCGCGGCCTCCGCTTCCGACCGCACTTCTGGCTCGGCGACGAGTGGTTCTCGCCGGACGGCGTGCCCGGCGTGGCGATCCCGTTCTACCTGGCCCATCCGCGCCTGATGGCGCTCGAGCGCCGCTTCCTGCACACCGTCGAGGGCGGCGAGGCCCGCTGGCAGCGCCGCATCCTGCGCCACGAGATCGGCCACGCCATCGACACCGCCTACCGCCTGCGCCGGCGCAAGGACTGGCGGGAGGTGTTCGGCCCGGCGTCGCGGCCCTATCCCGAGGCCTACCACCCACGCCCCGGCAGCCGCCGCTTCGTGCTCCACCTCGGTCACTGGTACGCCCAGAGCCACCCGTGCGAGGACTTCGCCGAGACCTTCGCCGTGTGGCTGCGCCCCAACTCCACCTGGCGCACCGACTACGCCGGCTGGCCGGCCCTGAGGAAGCTCGAGTTCGTCGATCGCCTGATGGCCGAGATCGGCGACCTCGTGCCGCCGGTCCGCAGCCGCGAACACGTCGAGCCCCTGAAGGACAACCGCACGACCCTGCGGCGCCACTACGCCAGGAAGACGGAGTTCTACGCGCCCGGCGAGACCGACCGCTACGACCACGGCCTGCTGCGCGTGTTCGGCCACGCCGAACGCAACCCGCGCCGTCCCCGGGCCAGCACCTTCCTGCGCGCCAACGCGCCGCAGTTCGCCCGCCTGCTGGCCCGACGCACCCGCCTGCACCCGTATCTGATCGAGCACGTCCTCAAGCTGGCCACCGCCCGCGCCCGCGAACTGGACCTGCGCCTGCATCGCGCCCGCGCCGCCACCAAACGTCCGGCGTTCCTGCTGCTGGCCCGGATCCTGCACGACTTCCTGCGCCGCGGGCGCGAGCATTACGCCCTGTGACGCGATGAAGCGACGCCTCCGCATCCTCGTCCTCATGCACGAGTCGCTGGTGCCTCCCACCAGCCTGGAAGGCCTCAGCCAGGCCGAGATCGACCGCTGCAAGACCGAGTACGACGTGATGGCGTTCCTCGAGCACCAGGGCCACGAGGTGAAGGCGCTCGGCCTCTACGACAACCTGTCGGAGCTGCGCGACACGCTCGCCGACTGGCAGCCCGACGTCGCCTTCAACCTGCTGGAGGAGTTCCAGGGCATCGTCAACTACGACCACTACATGGTGGCGTACCTGGAGCTGCGGCGGACGCCCTACACCGGCTGCAACCCGCGCGGGATGATGCTGAGCCGCGACAAGGTGCTCAGCAAGCAGATCCTGAGCTACCACCGCATCGCCACGCCGAACTTCGCCCTGATCCGCCGCCGCCCGCGCTGGCGCGTGCCGAAGAAGCTGCGGTATCCGCTGTTCGTCAAGTCCGCCACCGAGGACGCCTCGCTGGGCATCGCCCAGTCGTCGGTGGTGTGGAGCGAGAAGGAGCTGCGCGAGCGCGTCGGCTTCATCCACGACAAGGTGCGGACCGACGCGCTGGTGGAGGAGTTCATCGAGGGCCGCGAGCTCTACGTCGGCGTGCTGGGCAACGATCGCGTCACCACGCTGCCGGTGTGGGAGATGGACTTCGGCACATTGGGCCAGCAGGACCCGAGCGCCACGGTGGCGACCCGCAAGGTCAAGTGGGACGGCAAGTACCAGCAGAAGCACGGCATCAGCACGCATGCGGCGCGGGACCTGCCCGACGGCGCGGCCGTCGCCATCGAGAAGACCAGCAAGCGCATCTACAAGGCGCTGCACATGAGCGGATATGCGCGCATGGACTTCCGCCTGCGGGGCGACGGCGCGCTGTATCTGCTGGAGGCGAACTGCAACCCGAACCTCACCTACGGCGAGGACTTCGCCGAGTCGGCGGAGGTGGCGGGCATCGGCTACGGCGACCTGCTGGAGAAGATCGTGCGGCTGGGGCTCGCCTACCGGGCCGAGTGGACGCAGTTCGAGGCGTAGCGGCGGTGCGAGCAGCCCAGATTCCGGCGACTGCCAGGTAACCGCCGGCGATTCCGCACCCACAGAGGGGCGGAGCAACCGCCTGGCGACACCGCACGACCACCTGTTCCGCAAGATCTTCGCCAACCCCGAGGAGGCCGCAGGGCTGTTCCGTGCGGCGCTGACCCCGGCGGAGGCGGCCGGGCTGGACTGGGCCGCCCTGGCGCCGGTGGAGCCTGGGTTCCTCGACGAACGGCTGCGGGAGAGCCAGCTCGATCTCCTGTTCGCCACGCGCCTTGTGACGGATCCGAGGCATGCCGCCTACCTGCTCGCCGAGCACAAGAGCCGGCCCGATCCCGGGACCGCACGCAAGGTCGAGCGCTACGTGCACTTGGTGCGGGAGCGCCACGCCACACTGCATCCGCAGGCCGCCGATGCCACGGTGATCCCGCTGGTCATCCACCATGGCCGGCGGCCCTGGCACCCGGGCATCGACCGCCGCCGGCGACGGCCCGATCCTGGGCCATCGCCCCTGCAGCGCTTCCAGCCCTGGTCGCGGATCCTGTTCCAGGACCTGGCCCGCGTCGACGAGGCGGCGGTGCGTTCCCTGCCCATGACAAGGCTCAGCCGGCTGACCCTGCTCTCCCTGCAGTTCCTGCCGCAGCGCCGGGTGCGCACTGTCGAGGACTCCCTGCGTCGCTGGCGCGACCTGCTGGTCGAGGTCCACGCCAGGGATCCCAGCCACGCGTTCGGCGCGCTATCCTCCTACGTGCTCTACACGACCAACATGTCCGGCGGCCGCCTGGGCCGCCTGCTGCGAGAACTGATCGGGCCACAAGCCGAGGAACGAGTGATGTCCACCGCCGAACGACTGATCCAGAAGGGCCGCAAGCAGGGCCACACCGAGGGTCGTACCGAGGGTCGTACCGAGGGTCGTACCGAGGGTCGTACCGAGGGTCAAGCCGACCTGCTGCTGCGCCAGATGACCACGCGCTTCGGCCCGCTGCCTGCCGGCATCGAGCAGCGGGTCCGGTCAGGTACCGTCGCCGACATGCAGCGCTGGGCCGATGCCATCCTGACCGCCAGGACCCTCGACGAGGTCCTGACCGGGTAGCACACAGCCCTACTTCACGACGAAGTTGACCAGCTTGCCGGGCACGACGATCTCCTTCACCACCGTCTTGCCGGCCAGGTGCTCCGCCACCGCCGCCCGCGCCCGTTCCACCATGGTCGCCTGATCGGCGCCGGTCGGCACCACCGCGCGGCCGCGCAGCTTGCCCAGCACCTGCACCGCGATCTCGACCTCGTCGTCCACCAGCAGCGCCGCCTCCACCACCGGCCAGCGCGAATGCGCCAGCAGACCCTGGCCGCCGAGCCGGGCCCACAGCTCCTCGGCCAGATGCGGCGCGAACGGCGACAGCACCTGGGCGAACCGCAGCACCTGGTCGCGGCTCAGCGCCTCGACCCGCGGCGTGCATTCGTTGACGAAGATCATCATCGCCGCGATGGCGGTGTTGAACGCCATCCGCTCGATGTCCCCCTGCACCTTGTGCACCAGCCGGTGCAGCGCCTTCTCGAGGGCCGCGTCGGGCGCGCGGTCCTGCCGCAGCCACGGGTGGCAGGCGCCCTGCTCGGTGTCCTCGGGCACCGCCAGCCGCCAGACCCGGCCGAGGAAGCGGTGCACGCCGGGCACGTCCTTCGGATTCCACGGCTTGCTGTCCGCCAGCGGCCCCATGTACATCTCGTACAGCCGCAGCGTGTCGGCGCCGTAATCCTTCACCACGTCGTCGGGGTTGACGACGTTGCCGTAGCGCTTGGACATCTTGGTGACGATGCGGCTGAGGGCCTCGCCCGACTCGGCGTCGACCCAGCCCTCGCCCCGCTCCTTCACGCGGCTCCACGGCACGATCGCGCCCCGCCCGTCCTGGTAGGCGTAGCTCTGGATCATGCCCTGGTTGTAGAGCCTCCGGAACGGCTCGCTGTCGCGCACCAGCCCGAGGTCGTGCAGCACCTTGGTCCAGAACCGCGAGTACAGGAGATGCCCCACCGCGTGTTCGGTGCCGCCGACGTAGAGGTCCACCGGCATCCAGTAGTCGCTGGCGGCCTTGCTGCAGAACTCGCGCTCGTTGCGCGGATCGCAGAAACGCAGGAAGTACCAGCTCGACCCGGCGGCGCCGGGCATGGTGTTGATCTCGCGCCTGGCCTTGCGGCCCTTCTGGTCGGTGGTCACCACCCAGTCGGTGGCCCGCGACAGGGGCGACTCCGGCGTGCCGCCGGGCTTGAAGTCGTCCATGTGCGGCAGCGTCACCGGCAGCTGATCGTCCGGCACCAGCTCGACGCCGTCGTCGGTCAGCAGGACCGGGAACGGCTCGCCCCAGTAGCGCTGCCGGCTGAACAGCCAGTCGCGCATGCGGAAGGTGACCTTGGCCTCGCCGCGGCCGCGGGCCTGCAGCCAGTCGATCACCGCCCGCTTGGCGTCGGGCACCGACCGCCCGCGCAGGTCGAGGCCCGCTTCGTTCCGGCAGTGCGCGGCGAACGGCGCGTCCTCGGGGCAGCACTTGGTGCCCTGCGCCACCGCCGCGTCGTGGCCGGCGTCGCCGGTCGCCGGCGCGAAGATCGGCGGGATCGGCAGGTCCATCTTCCGGGCGAAGGCGAAGTCGCGCTCGTCGCCCGCCGGCACCGCCATGATCGCGCCGGTGCCGTAGGTGACGATGACGTAGTCGGCGACCCATACCGGCATGCGGGCGCGGGGATCGTCGGCGGGGAACAGCGGATTGAGCGCGAACGCGCCGGTCCACACCCCGGTCTTGTCCTTCTGCAGCTCGGTGCGCTCCAGCTCGCTCTTCGCCGCGGCCTGCTGCACGTAGTCGGTCACCGCCGACCGCTGCGCCGCGGTGGTGATCCGTGCCACCAGCGGATGCTCCGGCGCCAGCACCATGAACGAGGCGCCGAACAGGGTGTCGGGCCGCGTGGTGAACACGCGGATCCGTTCGCCCGGGTGGCCCTGCACGTCGAAGTCGATCTCGGCGCCCTCGCTGCGGCCGATCCACTCGCGCTGCATCGCCTTCAGCGACTCGCTCCACTCCAGCCCGTCGAGGTCGCGCAGCAGGCGCTCGGCGCAGGCGGTGATCTTCAGCATCCACTGCCGCAGCGGCCGCCGCTCGCACGGATGGTCACCGCGCTCGGAGCGGCCGTTCACCACCTCGTCGTTGGACAGCACGGTGCCGAGCTCCTCGCACCACCACACCGGCGCGTCGGACTGGTAGGCGAGACCCTGCTGGTGCAGCCGCTTCCAGATCCACTGGGTCCAGCGGTAGTAGCCCGGATCGCTGGTGCCGAACTCGCGATCCCAGTCGTAGGAGAAGCCGAGCGCCTTGAGCTGCCGCCGGAACGTGTCGACGTTCCGCTTCGTCGTCACCGCCGGATGCGTGTTGGTCTGGATCGCGTACTGCTCGGCGGGCAGGCCGAACGCATCCCAGCCCATCGGATGCAGGACGTTGTGGCCGGTCAACCGCTTGTAGCGGGCGACGATGTCGGTGGCGGTGTAGCCCTCCGGGTGGCCGACGTGCAGGCCCGCCCCCGACGGGTAGGGGAACATGTCCAGCACGTAGAACTTGGGCCTGCTGCCGTCGAAGTCCGGGTCGCCCGGGTTGGGCGTGCGGAACACCTTCTTCTCCTCCCAGAACTGCTGCCAGCGGGGCTCGAGGGTGGCGGGGTCGTAGGTCTGCTTCGACATGGCTGGTCCGGCGATCGGGGGGAGCAGTATGCCGGGGGCGGAGCGCCCGCTCCACCGCGGCGCCGAGGGGCCGGGAAATCGCCGCAACGCGGAGCCCGGGCCGCCGCCGCTCGTCGCGTGGCCCTTGCCGTGCCTGCTCCCGCCCTGGACCATCGCCCCGTGCGCCGGACCTTGCTGATCGCCGCGGCTGCCCTGGCAGCCGCGCTGCTCTGCTGGCTCGGCACCGGGCCCGGCCTCGACGCACCCACCCCGGCCGTTGCGCCGGCCAGGGCGGCCACCGCCACGGCCGAGGCAGGCGACCCCGTCGATGGCACCGTTCCGCCACGGCCCACCAGAGCCGCCCACGAACGCCGCGAGGCAGAGCCGCCGCCGGGGTCCGCCGGCCGCCGCGGCCGCCTGCCGCCCGATCCGGCGGTCTACGGCCTGGTCAGCCGCAGCGGCCGGCCGGTGGCCGAGCGCGACGTGCACGTGCTGGGCCACGACTGGCGCGGCACGATCGTCTTCGAGGCCACCCGCACCGACTCGCTGGGCCAGTACCGCACCCGCATCCAGGGTGGCCAGCACAGCGTGCGCGTCGTCTGGGACGGCCTCGTGGCCGAGCCGCCGCCGCGCCTCGGCAAGAGCGGACCGCGCCCGCCCACCGCCGCCGCCGCCGTCGATGTCACCGTCGACGAGCAGCCGGTGCCCGCCGACCTCCGCCTGCCGCCCGGCGCCATCCACCTGATCCTGCGGCGCAAGGCTGACCAGACCCCGGTGCCCGACGTGCCGGTGCGCCTGCTGGGCCCCGACGCCCTCGACCTGCGCGGCAAGGTCGGCCGGCACGGCGAGCTCCACGCCCGCGACCTGCCCGCCGGCACCTGGACGCTCGAACTGGACCTGCGCGGCTTCCGGGCGCCACCGCTGCCGACCATCTGGATCACCGACCAGCAGCCGGAACAGGTGCTGGCCCTCGACCTGGAGCCCGCCGGCGCCCTCGACCTGCGGCTGGTCGATGCCAGGGGCCAGCCGGTCCCGGCCTCGGCCGCCCTGCGCCTGGAGGTGGTGCAGGGTCCGGCCCCCGACCGCCGCCCGCCCACCAACCAGGCCGAGATCGCCGGCGGCAGGCGGCCGACGGTGCTGCGCTTCGACCAGCTCGCCGCCGGCGGATTCACCCTGGAGACCGCCGCCGAGGCCGTGACCGACGATCTGGGCCCGGCTGTCTGCTTCCAGCCCATCGAGATCCTGGAGCCGCCCACCGCCCAGGTCACGCTCGGCGAGGTCACCAGCGCCGACCTGCCGGTCCGCTACCGGACCTACGCGCGCCTGCGCGGCGGCAAGGCCGGCGGCGGCCTCCACCGGCGGGCCACCCTGCGGGTCGATCGCCTGGACCCGCGGGCCGGCGTGCAGCGGATCCTGCCGGCGGCGTGGCAGACCGGCAGCACGCACGGCGGCGCGCACTTCGAGGGCTACCTGCTGCCCGGCAGCTACCTGCTGACCTTCACCGGGCCGAACGGCGAAGTGCATCGCGCGCCGCTCGAGGTCACCGGGCAGGACAAGCTGGATCGCGCCTTCACGCTGCCCTGGTGACCTCGCCGAAAAAACCGCGAACTCCCCGGGACCGGCGACGTTGCCCCGCCGCCATGCGTCGAGCCCACCTGCTGCTTCCCGGTCTCCTCGTCGTCGCCTGCAGCGGCGAACCGCAGACCACCCCGCCGAACCCCGAGCCGAGCCCGCGCAGCGAGACCGCGACCACCGGACCGACCACGCCGGCCGACGACCCGCGGACCCAGGCGCTCACCGATGCCGAACGCGGCGCCGAGGTCCGGCAGGCCCTGACCGAGAAGCGAGAACAACTCCGGGCGGTGCAGGACCAGCTCGGCGCCGCCCCCAGTCCATCGCCCGCCGGACCGTCCACGCCCGGCCCCGCCGGCCCGCCCGCGCCGCGGGAGAGCGCCTTCGAGAGCAACCAATGGAACTCGGCGGTGGGCCTCGGCGGCGGCGCCGGCGGCCGGATCGGCGGCCGCGCCGGAGCAGGCGGTGAGTACCGCGGTCCGGGCGACGTGGGCGCCCCCAGCGGCAACGCGCCAGCTGTGGCTCCCGACCCCAACACCGAGGCCTACGCCAAGGTCAGCGAGAGCGGCTTCCTGTTCGCCAAGGCCGAACGGCTGTCGACGTTCGCCGCCGACGTCGACACCGCCAGCTACAGCAACGTCCGCCGCTTCCTGCAGGAGGGCAGGCTGCCGCCGCCGGCTGCCGTCCGCGTCGAGGAGATCCTGAACGCGATGGACTACCGCGATCCGGAGCCGCCGGGCAACGAGCCGTTTGGCGTGCGCACCGAGCTCGGTCCGTGCCCCTGGCAGCCCGAGCACCAGCTCCTCCGCATCGGCCTGAAGACCCGCGCCATCGACGCCAGCAAGATCCCGCCCTGCAACCTGGTGTTCCTGCTCGACGTGTCGGGCTCGATGCGGCCGCAGGACCGCCTGCCGCTGGTGCAGCGCGCGATGGGCCTCCTGGTCGACCAGCTCCGGCCCCAGGACCGGGTGGCGATCGTCACCTACGCCAGCGGCGTCAAGGTGCCGCTGCCCACCGCCACCGGCAAGGACCAGGACCAGATCCACCTGGTGATCACCAACCTGGAGAGCGGCGGCAGCACCAATGGCCAGGGCGGCATCCAGAAGGCCTATGAGATCGCCCTGCAGAACAAGGTGGCCGAGGGCGTGAACCGCGTGATCCTCTGCACCGACGGCGACTTCAACGTCGGCATCCGCGATCCGCAGGAGCTGGAGACCTTCATCGAGCAGCGCCGCAACGACGGCGTGTTCCTCACCGTGCTCGGGGTGGGCCGCGGCAACCTCAAGGACGACCGGCTCGAGCGCCTCGCCAACAAGGGCAACGGCGTCTACGCGTATCTGGACTCGCTGCACGAGGCCCGCCGCGTCCTGGTCGAGCAGTTCGGCGCCTCGATGATGACGGTGGCCAAGGACGTCAAGCTGCAGGTCGAGTTCGATCCGCGGCAGGTCGTGGCCTGGCGGCAGATCGGCTACGAGAACCGCCAGCTCACCGCCCAGGAGTTCCGCGACGACCAGAAGGACGCCGGCGAACTCGGCGCCGGCCACGCGCTGACCGCGCTCTACGAGATCGTGCCGCCGGGGGCGGCGCTGGTGGCCACGGTCGATGCCTCGACGCCGAGCCCGGCGACCGCGGCGATCCCGGCCGAGGGCTCGCCGCTGGCCACCCTGCGCCTGCGCTGGAAGCCGCCGCTCGGCGACACCGCCCGCGAGCTGGCCTTCCCGGTGAGCGGCGCCGCCAGCGTGGAGCCCTCCCGGGATCATCGGCTGGCGGCGGCCGCCGCCGCCTTCGGCATGCTGCTGCGCGGCAGCGGCCACGCCGGCGCGTTCGGCTGGGACGACCTCGGCGCGCTGCTGGACCGGGCCGACCTGGATGCCGCGGGCTTCCGGCAGGTGGTCGACCGCGCCCGGGAGCTGGTGCGGTAGAAGGTCGCCGCCGGGCCTCTTAGCATCCGGGCATGCAGAGCCTCGGCGAGCGGCAGTTCCACGTGCTGATGGGTGCCCTGCTGCTGGGCTCCCTGTTCCTCGACCGGCTGATGCAGAACGCCATCAGCACGTGGTTCTCGCCCAGCGTCGGCATCGTCACGCTGGCCCTCGGCCTGGTCTGGGTCGGGCTGTTCGCCGCCTTCCGCGCCCGGCAGGCCGACGAACGCGTGCGGGTCGTCGAGGACCGCCTCGAGCGGCTGCAGCAGCTCGTGCGCAGCCTCGAGGACGACGCCCGCGACCGGCGCCGGCTGCCGTAGGACCGCCGGCCGCTTGTGGCCGCGCCGGCGCCCCCTATCATCCGCCCCGCGTGACCGCGCTCCGCTCGTTCCTGCTGCTGGTCCTGGCGCTCGCCTGCGTCGGGCTGGGCCTGCGGCCGGCGGACCTCACCGCCGGGGCCCGGGAGGCCAGCGCGGCGGCAGCCGTCCTCGAGGGCCCGGGCGGCGCGAGCCAGACGCCGCGCACCTGCTGCGCGCCCGGACCGTGCCACTGCACCGACCAGGGCACGCCCGACCCCGACCGCTGCCGCTGCCGCGCGCCGGAACTGCCGCCCGCACCGCCGCCGGCCCTGGTGCCGGCGCCGCCGACGCAGCCCTGGTCGTTGCCGCCGACGCCCGTGCGCCTCGCGTTCGCCGGCGAACGCGTGCCGCCGGCACACCGGCAGGCCCGCCCGGCCTCGCCGCCGCCGCCGGCCCTGCGCCGGCACCTCCGTTTCTGCGTGTTGCTCCTCTAGGACCGACGCCAGGGCCACCGGTCTGTACCCCGCGGACCGTGCGCCCGCCCCGCCGCCCGGCGGATCACCCGCGTCGCTCCCATTCCCACCCATGCCACAGAGGATCCCAACATGTCCGCGTCCGCCGTTCCGTCCGCCTTCCGTCATCTGCTCCTGGCCAGCGCCCTGCTGCTGGCCGGCTGCGCCACCACCACCACCGACCTGCCGCCGGAGCTGCGCGATCCGGCGCCGATCACAGCCGACGCCGCCACCATCTCGGTGCTGGGGCTCGGCTGCCCGCAGTGCGCCACCAACATCGACCTGCAGCTGAAGCGCGTGCCCGGCGTCGCCGCCGTGTCCGTGGACCTCGGCCAGGGTCGCGTCGACGTCGACTTCCTGCCCGGCCACCACCCGAGCGTGCTGGAGCTGGCCTCGGCGGTGCGCGACAGCGGCTTCACCGTCACCGCGGTGAAGGGCAGGTCGCAATGAGCCGGAGTGGCCTGGCGCTCCTCCTGCTGGCCTCGGCGGCCGCTGCCCAGGAGGCGATCAACACCAACGCCGCCACCCAGCCCGGCGTCGGCAGCGTGACGCTGCGCGAGCAGCTCCGCTGGTACCAGGGCGAGGAACGGCTGCCCGGCGGCAGCGCCGACGTCAGCGAGGGCATCGCGCTCACCAGCCTGTTCGCCGGCATCCGCCACGACCTGACGCTCGGCGCCGAGGTGCCGCTGCGGATCCGCGACGCCGACTTCCAGGGCGCCGGCAGCTTCCAGGACGACAGCGAACTGGACATCGGCGACGTGCGGCTGCTGGGCAAGTGGCGCTTCTGGCGGCACGACACCGGCCCGATCGACACCCAGCGCCTGGGCCTGCTGTTCGGCCTGCAGCTCGACACCGCCTCGGGCCGCTCGATCGCGCCCTGGTTCGCCCGTGACTCCACCGATCCGATGCTCGGCGTGGTCTACACCCGCGTGTCAGGCCGACACGGGCTCAATGCCAGCGTCGAGGCCACCCTCAGCACGGCGGGTCGCGCCGACGAACTGCGCCACGATGCGGCCTGGCTCTACCGGGTGAGCCCGAAGGAATATGCCGCCGACACCCACGCGGCCTGGTACGGGGTGCTGGAGTGGAACGGCCGCTATGAGACCAACGGCGACCACGAGGCCTTCCTGGCGCCGGGGCTCATGTACGAGGCCCGCAAGTGGACCGGCGAGCTGTCGGTGCAGCTGCCGGTCCTGCAGGAACTCGATCATCGCGCCGAGATCGACTTCGCCGTGGTGCTCGGCGTGCGGCTGCTGTTCTGAGCCGTGCGTCGCACCGGCACCTGCACCTCGAAGTAGCGGGCTTCGTCGCGCACCGACGGGCTGTTGTAGCCCATGGTGCGCAGCTCGCCGTTGGCCTGCCAGCGCGGATGGGCGGCGAGCCAGGCGTCGATGCGGGCCTTCAGCTCGGCGATGCGGCCCGGCCGGTCGTAGCCGCGGGAGCCGATGGTCAGCACGGTCATCGCCGCGACGTCGACCACCTCCACCCGGCCCTGCTCGCCGGTGGGACCGAGTTCGGGCGCGCCATAGAGGAACGCCATGCTGGCGGCACGCTCGCCGTCCGGCTGGTAGTCGATCTGCACCGGCGTGGTCATGGCGATGTCGTGCCGCTGGATGTGCTGGAACAGCGGCCAGAACGCGCCCATGCCGCCGCCGCGCATGCTGGTCCGGGCCATGCGGTAGGCGGGGTAGTGGCGCAGCTCGAGTTCATCGACGGCGGTGAAGCCCGGCACGCCAACCGGCAACTCTGCCTCCCAGAGTGGACGGAAGCCGAGGTCGTCGCGCAGCGCCGCGGCGCCGAGCCGCAACGTGGCGTCGTCCTGGCCGAGCGCAGCGCCCAGGCGCGCCTTCGCGGCAGACCCCGTGGGCAGGAGCCAATGCGCCACCGCCACGGCGGTGCGCAGGCCGGGCCCCGCTGCCTCCGCCCGCAGGCCGGCGCCGAGCGCATGGGCCGCCAGGGATCGGGCGGCGAGGTCCGCGGGCTGCAGCAGGCGTTCCTGGGCCGGCAGCGTGTTCGGCAGGACGAGGCCCAGGGCGAGGACGGACGGCACGAGGCGGATGCGATGCATGGTGGGGTCTTCGCCGGCACCAGGCTCCTGGATGCAGCCCCGCGCTCAGGCCTTGGCCGCGCCCCTGGCACCGGGGAGACTGCCGCCCGCCCGCGCCCACCGTTCCCATGATCCGCGTCCTCGCCGTCCCCGTGCTGCTGCTCACCGCCTGTGGCGGTCCGCCGGCGACCCGGACGGTCGACTACGAAGCGGCGAAACGTCAGCTCGCACTCCGCGAAACGCGCACGGTGGATCCCGCGTTGGCGGCAGCGGGACGGGACCTGCTGGAGGGCTTCCCCGACCAGCTCGACGAAGGCAGCTTCCGCCCCGGCGACGCGCTGCTGTTCGCGATCGAGTCCTGGGACGCCACCTCGGTGCGCCGTTGGTTCCTGCTGCTGGAGACCACCGACGATCCCGTTCCGCCCGCGGGCGAGGTGACCCTGCGTCGCCGCCTCGATGGCCGGCAGTTCGAGCGCACGCTGCAGACGGACCATGCGACCGTGCGCGCCCGGGTGTTCGACGAAGCAAGGCGGCTGCATCGCGACGCCCGCTCGGTGGTGCCGCGGATCGTGTTCGAGACCGGGCTGTTCCCCTACGCGCTCGCCGCCCGCGGCCACCCCATCGATGCCGGCCCGGCCCGCACGGCGCGGCCGCTGTTCCTGCGGCAGCAGGAATGGGGCACGATCCTGTTCGCGCACCTGCTCGACGCGCTCGCCGACAACGCGGCGCTCCGCTACCAGATGCAGCGGCTGGCGGTGATGCCCGACCTGACCGAGCTGATCGGCCTGATCGGCGCCCGCCTGCAGGTGAATGCCGGCCTCGCCCACCCGCGCCTGGTCGACGCGGCGCCAGGCCAGCCGCCCGGCACGCAGCGCCTGGAGTGCACGGTCTCGGTCTGGCGGGACCGGCCGACGGTGCTGATCCACTACCGGCTGGCCCCGGCGGTCGGTCCGCTGGCGATGGCCGCCGGCATCGTCGGCGCCACCGGCCATGACGCCGACGCCCCCGAGCGGCACTTCGTCGCGCAGCTCATCGCCGTGCGCCAGGCCCCGCCGCCGTAACCGTAGGATCCAGCCATGCCACGCCTGCACCTCGACCTGCCCCGGCACCTGCCGTTCGCCACCACGCTGACCGTGCGCGTCACCGACCTCAACTACGGCGGACACCTGGGCAACGACCGGCTGTTGTCGCTGCTGCACGAGGCGCGCTTCCGCTTCCTGCGCCACCACGGCCTCAGCGAACGGGACTGCGGCGGCAGTCCGCTGGTGATGGCCGACGCGCGGATCGCCTACCGCGCCGAGGCGTTCGCCGGCGACGAACTGCTGGTCGCGCTCGGCTTCGCGCCGCCCGAACGCGTCGCCGTCGACCTCTGCTACCGCGTCAGCCGGCCGCGTGACGGCACGCTGGTGGCCGAAGCCCGCCTCGGTCTGGTGTTCCTGGATCCCGGCACGCGCCGGCCATGCGCGGTCCCCGAGGTCGTGCGGGCCCTGTGCCCGCTGGCGTAGCCAACCGCTACCGGACGCCGAGTTCGAGGCGCAGCCCGTTGCTGCTGACGACGCCGGCGGGCGTCGTGCCGGGCGCGAACGCGAAGCCCTGGGCGAACACGCGCAGCCCGCTCCATGCCGGCAGCGCCGGCAGGCTCCAGTGCACCGTGCTCGTCGGGCTGCTGGCCCCCGCCGGCAGGACCGCGATCGCACCGCCGACCTGCTGCCAGCAGCCCGGCATGCCCACCGACGCCAGCGACAGGCCACCGGGCACGTCGGTGAGGCTCATCAGCAGGCCGGCGAAGACGACGCCCTGCGGCACCTGCTCGAGCAGCAGCGGCACGGTCGTGCCCAGCACCGGCCGTTCGCCGGCGCGGAGCCGCAGGGGCAGGCTCTCGCCGCCGGTCTGGAACGGCAGGGTCGCCGACCAGTCGCGCTGGCCGGGATCACGCGCGCCCCGACCCTGGCTGAAGCCGACGATGCGCCCTGTCCAGTTGCTCGGACAATCCCGATAGCGCAGCTCGAACGCGCCGCCCGGCTCGAGCACGAGCTGGAACGTGCACTGCTGGAACGGCGGCTGGTTCGGTCCGCGCAACGGCAGCCCGAGCCAGCTGCAGACCGCCGCGCCGGTCTGCGCATCGCGGTCGAAGTGGACCGTGCCGGACACGAGCGGGATCGGGAAGCCGGCCTGGAGGGTGAGATCCGCCCAGCAGACGGCGATGCGCGCCGGTTCCGCCAGCAGCGGGCCGACGTGGATCGGCACGCCATCGAGCCCGGTGGCGCCGAGCCAGACGAAGCCGCGCACGCTCGGCGTGATGCTGGTCGTGCTGCCGCCCGGAAAGGGGAACGTGAAGCCGAGCGGAACCATGCCGGTGCCGTTCGGCAGCGGCGCCGAGGCCGGCGTGAACCACGCGCCCCCCACCTCCGCGACGTCGTAGCCGCCAGCGGCGTTCGGAGAACAGCGGAACGCCCGGGGCGCGGCCGCGGTGCCACCGAGGTCGAAGTCGGTGACGAACGCCTCGTAGAACGTCGCCCGCCGGTCGACGCAGCCCGGCCCCACCGGCTGCGGATGCGCATGCCCGGGCGCGGGCCCGTAGTCGAGCAGCAGCAGCGGCGCGCCGTTCCGCGTCCAGTTGTCGGCGTAGCCGAGCGCGTTGTTGCCGCTGCGCCAGATGTGGGTGGCGGCGGTGACGCCGTTGACGGTCTCGTACTCCGAGCGGCCGACCAGGGTGGCGCCGCCGAGGCCACCGCCGCTCCATTCCAGTTCCACCAGCAGATCGCCCATCGTCGGGTGGAACACGAACGGCGTCGCGAGGGCGATGTCGACGAAGACGTTGCCGGGGCCGCCGGGCACCTGCGCGGAGGCCAGCAGGGTCACCGGCCCGGAGTGGACCACGACCTCGTCGCCGCTGCGGTTGTTGGCGTAGACGGTGCTGGGCGCGTCCCACGGCCGGCCGGCGTGGCCGAGCTTCACGGTCACGTTGGCCAGGGTGCCGGCGTGGGAGTTGTCGCGCGTGCGCCAGCGCAGCCGGTGGATCTGCAGCGGGCCGTCGAGGTACTGCAGCCGGCTGCCGGCGTAGATCATCTGGTGTCGGGCATCGACCGCGGCATGGGACCAGGGGCCGACGCCCTGGGCGTTGCCCCCGATCGACACCGCCGGCACCATCACCGTCGACTGGGCTCGGGACGCGACGCCCGAGACCACGGCAAGAACCAACATCAGGCGAGCGGCGGTCGGGTTCATGTTCCTGCTCTCATGCGACCGCCGGCGCTTGCAAGGCGCGTTCCGGGCACGACGGCGGGGGCGAGTTGCGGATCCTACCCGGCGCGGGGCGTGGTGGTGACGGCCGGCCGCCGACGCCGCGTCGAACCGGCGTCAGCCGTAGCTTCGTCCAGCGGGTGCCCCAACCACCTGCACGCCATCCCAGATGCGCCCAGCCGACGCCCGTGCGTCCGGTGGTTCACCGCGAAGATCGCTGTCCTGCCGGACGCCCTGCAGGGGGACAGGCGGCCCACACAAGGGCTCCCAGGCAGCCCGTCATTGCCGCCCAGGCCATGTGCTCGTGCCATCCCATCAACAACAGTCGGCCCAAGCACCCGCAGGCCTTCGCCGGCCCCAGCCAATGCGACACCAGCAGGCCCATCCCACAAAGCACGATCGCCCCGATCGACGCCCACCTGGCGTACCGACCCCCAACACAAAGCATGCCCGCCATCACGATCTCTGAGCAAGCCGCGGAGTAGTACATCGACGCTGGCAATGCCAACATCGCGTCATGTCCCCCCAACAGCTTTGCGAGACCGGCGATTCCCAGCACCAGAGCCAGGAAGGTCCTAAGGGCGATCGCCTGGACACACACAGCGTAGACAGCCCTCACTCAAGCACCACAGTAACGTGGCCACCGGGCGCTCCTACTGCCACCCCCTTCACCCTGCCCCTGTAGCCTCCAATCCTGGCCTCGATCGAGTACAAGCCATCCCGGACGATGAGCCTGGTAGGCGTACGACCACCGGGGGATCCCCTTCGCCAGACACGCCCCGTTGATTCGTCCTCCACCGACAACCAACAAGCCGGCGGGGCCGTTCCGTTCTTGTAGCGAACCGTGATGTCCAGCGGCCAACCGAGCTTCGCCGGTGGCAGATGCACCCGCTGCGTGGCTCCGGCCCTGACCACTACATCAGTCAAGTGCTCCCCATCGCGATCTTCCTTCCCTGCATCCTTCCCCTGTGTATCGCGCAGGCAATGGCTCATCACCGAGTACTTCCCAATGGGCAAGGAGTAAGACCATCCAGGCTCTACTGAAAACCTGATGCCGCGCCCCCCGCTCGGGGGCTCGGCATACAACGCCACATTCTGGCTGACAATCTCCCGGCTGACCCCCGGCACATCATCCACTACGAGCTCGCCCAGGGCCTGGCCTTGCTGCAACCTCAGCCGCTGGGGCTGCACTCCCTCGGCGAACCTTGCGAGCTCCACTCGCTGCTCGATCCAACCTACGCCCGCGACCAGGCATGCGACACTCGCATGAGGCGGAGACACACCCTCTCGAATGGCATACCTGTCGCCTATCACTGCCAGGAAGCCGCCAGCGCCCAGGGATTCTCGAGCACGTCCGATTGCCAGCCGGGCATACAGACTCGAGAACACCTCCCATTCCCGCGCAGGCGCATCGACACTGATCGCCGTGCCAAGTATGGAGGACGCTGGCATCTCTGACGTATCCAGCCGTGCCGCCCACAAATCCGCCATGAACAGCACTGCCTCGCGGGCCTCCCCTGCCACGGGGCTTTGCAAGGGCAGGCTCCTGGTCGGAGCGAAACCAAGCGCCGACGGAACGACACCATAGTCGCCGGGTGGCAGAGAGAAGATCGCGACGCCGTCGGCATCGCATGCCTGCACGCAGAACCCTGAGTCACCCTGGAATGCCGCAATGTCGGCGATCTCGCTGCTGCTCCCATTCCAAACGTCAGCATCGACTCCCTGCTTGTACACCAGAACCCTGGCGTCCGGTATCGGGCCGCCTGCGATGTTCTGCAGCCGGACTCGCAGGAAGTGTGCGTCGTCGAGCACGACCTCGTAGACACCCGGTTCGTCGTTCAAGATCAGCTTCTTTGCCAGGTAGTTGCGTGCAGTCACCAGAAGCATTCGCTGCCCCCGATGCTCGCTTCCAGGGCCTGGCCAGCCCGAGAGACGGCAATGGCCAGAGGCGTCCGTGGAACCCAGGGTTCTCAACTCGGAGGCACGATAGGCCAACCGGTCATCGGCAACCAAATGGATGATGGCTCCACGAATCGGCCGCCGCTTCTGGTTCATGACATGCAGACTGACTCCCGCTGCGTCGGCCACCCGGATCGGCTGTGACTCGCCATGTGACTCATCGCGTGCCGATATGGGGCCCGCTCCAGGTGCCGAGCCCACCTCGGCTCGGCTGGGAGCATCCGCGCGTGGCTCGACCCCCATGACGAATAGCCATAGCAGTGCAGATGCCAGGAACAGGAAGAGCAGCGGGAATGAGATGCCCTGGCGTTGGCCTGATCCAGTCATTGGTTCCTAGGACGTGCACGAGCATGGAACGTAGGATCCGGGGGTGTATGGTCCTTGATGCTCCCATTGACAATTGGGCGGGTCGGGATCGGAACAATCAATGTTGTAGCAGCGCAACTCCCATGGAACCGCCTTGTCGTTATCAATGAGTATCAGTGTCCTGCAGTCGGGTCCGCCACCAGTGTTGCCTTCCGAGTCTACACAACGACACTTGCCATACGAATATGTCTGACCAGGAATGGGCTCGGCGTACCTCTGGCAAGTACGAGTCGAGGGGCAATCAGTCTCCCCGTCGGGGCAGGTCCAGTCGTAGATCAAGCCCTGTGGATCAACGAAGATCTTGGCGTTGCAGGGCACCTGCGTCACAGGCGGCACCAGCAGTTCGGCCGATGACCACAGTGCATGCAGGAAGAAGGTCAAGGCGATCAGGGTCTGAATTCTGGGCATTACTCGACTCTCCTCTGGCCTCATCGGACGCTGGAAGTGCGACACGCACCCATGCGTGCCCGCAGGATCCAAGACGTCGCCAGGCCTGAACGGCGCCAGTGGATTTCCCTCATTCTGCAAAATGGTCCTCGATGGCCAGCCGGAGAAGCCGAGCGAACTCCTGCTGGCGACGCTGTGCCGTCCTCTCGGTGAGGCCGAGTTGCCCGATCAGGTCTGCCACACATGGGAATCGCCCGAGTCTGCGGGCGAGTGCAGCGACCGCAGGGAGGATCGCGAGCAGGGCGGCCGGGGCGTTCACAGGAAGCCGCTGTTCCCAGGCGCCCAGCGTCGCGAGCACGAACTCTCCCATGTCCGCGAATGCACCGCCCGGAGCCGCGACCGCGTCTCCCGACTCGCCCATGTCACCGCCCCCAGTCACCAAGCCGCGCCTTGCCTGCTTCCGGCCTTCATCCTTGATCACCCGCTCCAAGGTCCGACTACCGTAGCTCAGCAGCGCCATCGGCGTCGGAGGCAAGTCGGCCGGCCTACGCCGCCACCATCGCCAGAGGCGCATCAGGGCCTCGCTCGCCCAATCGTCATGGATGGCGCCTTGCACCTGCGGATGGCTCCTGCGCAATACGTGGAACATGTTGGGGCGAAGGAACTGTTCAAGAATCCGGGCAAAGGCATCTCCATCTCCCCTGAGGTAGGCCTCGAAGTCCGCAGCGCAGACGCATCCCGTTCCCAGCCGCACCCTCCCGGGTCCCCGCCGCGCCAAGAGCGCGCGGGCCAGTTCCGGCACATGGCTCTGTGCCAGCTCTGCAGCCTGCTGCCATGGGATGCCTTGACGCAGGCTCTTCCGGAACTCCTGCTCGACTTGGTCGCCGACCTCACGAATCACCGCACTCCAGCCCGTGATTCCCCGGGTGATCTGGGCCGCGGCCCGTCGGACCGCCTGGATCTCGGCCACCGTGGGCTCGAGCCCATCACCGGTCTCCGGCTCATGCCCCTCCATGGTGCACCCCCGATCGTTGCGGCGCCGGGGCAACCGATCGCCACCCCACCACGAAGATGGATGGGATGGGATGGGATGGGATGGCGGCAGCGAGCAAGCCGACTCATGGGCAAGACCTCCAGGCACTCCCTGCGTCCAGCTTCGCGATCGAAGCCATACGCAACCGATGCGGGGATCCTACTCGCCTGGATGGACCCGGACCAGGGGTGCGCACGCCGACGAGGCCGACGCCGCGTCGACCCGGCGTCAGCCGTAGAGCCAGGAATCGGTCGGCAGCACCACCCCGCCCTCGAACACGAAACCCTGCAGCACCACCTGGACGCCCGGCGGCAGCGGCGGCGGCGCCAGCATCCAGTTCTGCGCGGTCACCACGCGCGTCACCGCCACGTCCATGTGCGGCAGACACACGGCGCCCGGCAACGGCGGGGGCGCGCTGCCGGGCAATCCCACGCCCAGCACCAGCAGCCGCCCGGGGCCGGGCAACCGGTCGAAGCCCACCGTGGCCGCACCCACCGTCCAGCGCACCCACTGCAACCCGGCGCAGCCGCGCCGCCAGGGCACCGCCGGGCTGGTGTCGCGCAGGAAGGCGAGCTGCACCCGCGCGCGGTAGTTCGCCGCCTGCGCCGTCGTCGAGCGGGTGCTGCCGACGTGCAGGATCCGCATCAGCCCGCCGTTCGGACCGATCGCGAACGGGAACTCGCGGGTCTGCACGCAGCCGCACGGCCCGGCGATCGAGTACTCGAAGGTGCCGTCGGCGCCGAGGTCGACGAACAGTTCGCCCAGCAGGCCCGGGCCCGAGGAGCCCACCACGTCGAGCGTGATCGAGACCGCGCCGGCCACCGGTGCGGGCGCCGACCAGCGCAGCAGGAAGTCGCCGCGGCTGATCGCGCTGGCGCCGCCGCGCGATGCCACCGTCGGCAGGTCGACCTCGAACTCCGCCGCGAAGAAGGGCGCGCCGAATTCCTCGCGGGCGCGCAGGCGCAGCAGGCCGGTGGTGGCGCCGCTGGCGGCCGCTTCGCTGCGGACGCTGCCATAGGGCAGCACGCCGATGGGGATGCGGGCCGCCGACGGCTGGCCGTGGCCGCTGTGCTCGATCGCCAGCACCGCCTCGTCGGCCAGTGCCACGTCGAACTGCTGCGCTGGCAGCGCCGCCACCGCGGCGAACACCGCCCACACCCACTCCGGTACAGACCACCGCCCTGCTGCGATTCCTCGCATCGTGCCTCGTCGCCTCCTCGGTCGCATCGCGCGCCCGCGAGGTGCGGGGCTCGCTGCCACACGGCGTTCAGGACGCCGCGGTATCCCGAGGGACGACGGGAATCGCGCCCGGACGGGCACGATTCCGCCGCGGCCCTAGCCTGAAGTTCGACGGCGCGTGGCGCTGAACGGCGCCCGCAAGTGGCGGAGGGGGCA
>CAZMGG010000003.1:0-27942 GCA_964565715.1 uncultured candidatus Brocadiaceae bacterium
CCCCAAGCCCCCAAGCCCCCAAGCCCCCAAGCCCCCAAGCCCCCAAGCCCCCAAGACCCCAAGCCCTGACCCACTCCACGGAGACTAGCATGACCAAGTTGATTCTCGTGGGCTCCCTACTGGTTGCCTCCTTCTTGCCTCTTCTGTCGGCCCCTGAATCGATGGCCCCCGAAGTACTGGCGCCAGCCGACTGCGAGGAGTCTGATGCCCTTACGTTCCCTACTTGGAACATCTTCTGCGGGGACGGGACGACCGAATGTATCAGTGTCCTGGTCCTTGGATGGACTCCCGGTGCTCCAGGTGCATGCCCTACTACGAGTTGCAAGGGACCTTCGTTCACGATCCAGATTAGTTACAATGGATGTGCGCCGGCGGCGAATTGCTGTCCCGCGGGAATCCTGGTCGATGTAACTGGGTCTGCGCAGGTCCCCGTGGCCCTGGGTGCCAGTACGATTGTGGCTGGCGGAGGTGACAAACCCGGATGTCCTGGGCTTGCGACTACGAGGCTTCTGGTCCGCTGTGCGGGCGTTGGAGGGGGAGGCCCCGGAGCAGTGCTGCTCGATGCAAGTCTCACGACGCAATGCGCAGGATGCTAAGCGTTTGTGATTCAGCATCACTAGTCGGCGAAGGCCGTGGCTCATGAAGCGACGTCATGCGATGGTGAAGATCGACCGAGGTGGCCTGTGAAGGCGTTGGTGATTACTGTGGTTGTCAGTGCCTTGGCACTGATGGTCTACATGGCAATCGCAGCCGGGGGGCAGTCGGGGGAAGATTGTCGCGACCCAGCATCAGCATCGCATAACATGCAGATCGACGTCGGTGTCGCGCATGATGCAGCAGTGGATTCCACGACAACTCGGGCAGGTGACTTGGTCGCGGGGAAGCGACCGGAAACGACTGCAGTCAACAGTTCGAATGTCGGTCGCGAGGCTCTCGTGCGGCTCGGCTCGAGCCTTGGCCTTGAGGTGTATGCCCCGCTTTCGCAGGAGGAGAAGGCCCGCATCGTTGAGAGGCTCGGCAAAGAGCTGGCGGGGGCGTTTTCGTACGTTGATTCCATTGACAAGTCTGATGCGGCGGCGGCGGCGCGGGCCATGGTCGCGGTGCTCAAGATCCGGCAGGCCATCGAAATGATGGAGAGGGATGAGTACATCACGATCGACGCCACGGCACTGCCAAGAACATCAGTGCCGGGAATCGACCCGATGATACTGCCAGCGGCAGCGCGCCTGGGAGCGCGGCGGGTGGGCATCCTGATTCCGATCAAGGTGGCATCGGGAGGCGACATCGATGCAGCGACGCAGGTGGCGGAGGGCATCGCTCGCGATCGGATTGCCGCCATCGTTGCCAGCTTCAACAGCCTGCCGCGCGAGACCCGGATGACTCGCATCAAGGATATGGAGGCTGCTCAGGCCGAGAACAACGCGGTGAACCAGGCCAGTATCCGCGGTGAGATCAGTGTTGACGAATTGGCTCGGCGCATGGAGGAACTGCGACCTCGCTTGGTTCCCAAGGGCACGTGGATCGATCGTGTCGAGTGGATCCTTCGTTACTGAGTGGCTGAGGGGCTGCTCCGGCATGGGGTGGGCTACGGTGCAGGCAGCAGGTCGCTATCGTCTCCGCGATCCGCGGCGTATCTCTTGCGCCACTGCGAGGCCTCCTCCGACCGGGGAGTGCCTTGCTGGTCCGAGCGCCGAGTCCAGCCCTTGCGCAGCCAGGGGGCGTCCCGCACAGTGTCTACAGCTTGGACCGCCCCCTGCTACACCTGCGCAGTTCTTCGCGGCTCGCATGCCTGCTCGCTGCCGGAGTCTTGGTCGTAGGCCTTCTGGTGATGGTCTTGTCTTGGCCGGTTGGTGCCGAGACGCCTCCACAGCCAGTTGGCGCCTCCGGCCCGCCTGCTCCCTCGGAGGGTGCGGCCATGGCACATGGGCAGGTCGATGGTGTGTCGCGACAACCCGCCCTCCACGAGCGGGCCGTCGGCGCCAATACCATTGTGGGGCGCCTTGTTGATGCGGAGACTCGTCTTGGAATCGCGCCCCGGGTCGAATACTTCAGGCTGAGGCGCGAGCCGTCCAATGCAGAATCGGAGTTGCTGGCCACCGGCGACGAGACCGGAGCTTTCTCGCTCGAATCCCTCGACAGCGCTGCGGGCGCGTCCCGGACCGTTCTGAGCATCGCTGTTCCAGGCTATGTGCTCGAGAAGGTTGTGGTCCGGGATGAGGTGGCAGACGTCGGCCAGCGACTCTTGTACAAGGCCAGGACGATTGCCATCAGAGTCAGGACCGAGTCGGGCGATCCCGTGCCTGATCAGTCTGTGCGTATCACTTCCTTCTCGCCATACTCCGACCGGACACTCATGACGGACGGGTCGGGTTGCACGGCGGCCGTGACGCTGCGTCGTGTGACCCACTTCCTCACGCTGGGCGACCGATACATTGTGTCGCCCATTCCCTGCGAGGTGCCGCCGACCAGCGATGGCATGTTCGATGTTGTTGTGGTGGACCCGCGGATCCAGAGGTCGATCGTTGGGCGTGTTGTCGATGAGCTTGGCGAGCCGCAGCGTGGCGCACAGGTCATTGCACAGTATCGTGATTCGGCGGGAATGATGTGGCGCACTTGCGGGCAAGCGCCGGTCGCGGACAATGGCCTCTTCACCATAATGGAGACGTGTCAGTCGCCCGACATCGTAAGCGTATTGGTCACGGGCGCTGGGGGGACGTGGCCAGAGCAAGACTATGAACCAAAGAGCCGGATACAAGAGGTGGCATGGCAAGAGCGTTCCTTCGTGTTGCGGGTGCGCCGACTTGTCGCCAACTGCAGCCTGGAGATCGAGGTTGTGGGCGCGGCCTCCAAGGTGCCGGTCTCCGAGTACGGAGTGCGCTTGTTCCAGAACAAGTGGTCGTCACTGGCCCCGGCGTTGGGAGGCAGGGATGTCCGGCATCGCGGCGTTCATCCTCATGGCATCCTGCGGATGACCGACTTGAAGGAAGGGTCCTACTGCCTGGCGATCGTTCCCGACTCGAAGCAGTGGATCGAGTCGGGGTTGTCACTGGTCGAATTGAAGCCTGGAGCCGCCGCTAGGGTGCAGGTTGCCCTCCATGGCGATGAAATGATCCCCATCCGGTTCGAGGGATCCGAGGGAGGGACTCTCCCGCGATCCCTTGCGTTGGCTTCCGTCGAGCGCGACTTTCGGGGCAAGGCGCCCGACCAGATGGTCGTGGCGGGGAGCCATCGGTTCTTCGAGCAGGATTTCTCCGGCCTGCACAACCGCGTGCTCAGGATCGTGCGCGAACAGCCTGTCGTGGGGGATCGATCGCAAATGGCCATTCCGGCCTCGCGGGACTTCGTTCTCCTGGCGGAGTTCGAGTCGGGCTGGAAGGAGGTGGGCGCCGCGTGCATTCATGGGCAGGGGCGTGAGGCCCGCGTGATCCGTCTGCCGCTCCCGTCGGAGGTGCTCGAGGTCTACCGATAGGCGACGCCGGATCGCCAAGCGTCGCAGTTGGCGGTTGGCGGCTTGCCGAAGAGCTGAAGACGTGCGCGGCTTCTCGTCTTGCACCAGCCGCCCAGCCGCTGCAACCGGAGCGACGCATCGGTCGAACCGGCCCACACTTGCGGCCGCCGCGGCGGATGACAGATGCGTCCCCCGGCGGGCCACCTAGGCCAACTCCGCCGTCCCGCCGACCGCCATGAACCAACGCACCCTCGTCGCCATCCTCGTCGTTGCCCTGCTCGGGGTGCTCGGCTTCCTGCTCTTCGGCTCCGATCCGGCGCCAGTCGCCAATCCAGGCGCGAACGTAACCCAAGAATCCACAGATACTTCCAGCGCCGACGGCGCGCTGGGCGCAGCCCAGGGCGCAACCACCCAGGCCACCGCCGAACCCGCCCGCACCGCCATCGCCGACGAGTCCCGCCAGACCGGCGTCCGCGGCAAGGTGGTCGATGCGCGGACCGGCGTGCCCATCGGCGGGGTCGAGGTGGTCGCCATGCGCCGGATGCCGGGCTTCGAGCGCCTGGAGGCGAGGTTCCGCGGCCTGTTCCGCGGCGGCATGTTCGAGGAGAGCAGTCTGCCGGCGGAGGAGCTGGGCCGCACCGTGTCGGCGGCGGATGGCAGCTTCGAGCTGCGCGGGCTGCCGGCGGGACGCGTGTTCCTCGATGGGCGGAGCGACGGCTGGTTCGTGCGCACGCCGGGCACGGCGCGGCTGGCCAGCGGCGAGTTCACCGAGAACGTCGAGCTGCGGGCGTCGCCGGGCGGGCGGGTGCAGGGCGTGGTGCTGGGCGCCGACGGGGCGCCGAGCGCCGGGGCGACGGTGAGCCTGCGGCCGGGGCTGAATGCGTTCCTGACGCAGCTGACCGAACGGCAGTACCGGTGGCTGGAGACGCGGACCGGGCCGGATGGCCGCTTCGACCTGCCAGGCGTGCCGCCGGGGGCGGGCTATGCGATCTCGGCGGCGTCGCCGGAGATGGCGCTGGAGGACGTGCACGGTCTCGAGGTGCGCGAGGGCCAGGTGACGCCGGTGGTGATCCGCGGGCACCAGGGCGCCACGGTGGCGGGCCGGGCGCTGGATGCCGATGGCCGGCCGGTGGCGGGCGCCAATGTGGCGATGGTCTACCTGGACGTGTCGCGGGTGCTGTTCTCGGCGGATGGGCGCAAGGAGCCGATCACCACGGATGCCGAGGGGCGCTTCCGGATCGAACGGGTGAGTGCCGGGCGGGTGGCGTTCCTGGCGGCGGCCGACGATCTGGCGCCGTCCAACATCGAGGAACGCGCGGTGGTGGACGGCGGCGTGTACGAGGACCTGGAGCTGCGGCTGGGCGAGGGCGTGACGGTGGTGGGCAAGGTGGTCGACGACCAGGACGCGCCGCTGGCCGATGCCAAGGTGGAGATCCGGCCGTTCGAGCGGCCGAACGATCCGGACTTCCTGAAGATGATGCTGAAGATCCGGCGGATCGAGGTGCAGAGCGGCAGCGACGGGGTGTTCCGGGCGGCGGGCATGGCCGGCGACCAGCTGGTGATCACCGCCAGCAAGCCGGGCTACACGACGGCGGTGCGCTGGGGCGTGAAGCTCGACGAGAAGGACCTGAAGGTGCAGTTGCTGCGCGGCGCGGTGGTGCATGGCAAGGTGCTGACCACCGAGGGCAAGCCGCTGACGCGGTTCCGGGTGGAAGCCACGAGCCGGCCGGCGCGGCCGGCGGATGCCAGCGCGCAGGGCGGCGATGGCCAGAGCGGCGCGACGGCGGCCGACGACGAACGGGGCGCGCGCTTCGAGATGCGGATGGGCGGCGGCGGCCGTTCGGGCATGCGGGGCGGCATGCGCGGTGGGCGGGCGGGCACGATGCAGATGCCCGAGGGCAGCTCGATGGAGAGCCGCGGCGGCATCGACGGGTCGTGGCAGGAGGTGCTGAGCCAGGGCGGCGTGTTCGAGGTGCGGGGCGTGCCGCCGGGCCGGATCCGGGTGCGGGTGCGCGCCGACGGCTTCCTCGACGCGGAGAGCCAGGAGGTGGAACTGCAGGGTGGCCAGACCAGCGAGGAACTGGTGTTCACCCTGAAGGAGGGCGACCTGGCCCGTGGCATCGTCGTGGACGCGGCCACCGGCAAGCCGGTGGGCGACGCGCAGGTCAGCGCCTACAAGCAGCGCGAGCAGCGCAACCGCGGGCCGTTCCAGGTGAACATCGACCCGGAGGACTTCGACTTCCTCGGCATGTCGTCGATGAACGGGCGGCGCAGCGCCATGTCGGACAGCCAGGGGAGGTTCGAGGTGCGGTCGCTGGAGCCGGGGATGTGGCGCTTCACGGCGCGGCATCCGGACCTGGCCAAGGCCAGCGCCAAGGACGTCGAGATCACGGCCGGGCAGGACACCGAGGGCATCCGGATCGAACTGGACATGGGCGGCGGCATCGAGGGCACGCTGACCGGGGTGGGCATGCGGGCGCTGCCGGACGCCATGGTGATGGCGGTGTCGGTGCAGGCCGGTGCGATGAAGAGCAGCACGACGGACAAGCAGGGGCTGTACCGCATCGATGGCCTGCCGCCGGGTCAGTACATCGTCTTCAAGTCGCGGATGGACGAGCGCAGCGACAACATCATGCTCGACCTGATGAACAACATGCGGCTGAAGACGGTGACGGTGCGGCAGGGCCGGATCTCGCGCATGGACATCCACGACGAGAGCGAGGACGGCGTGCGGGTCTACGGCGTGGTGCGCGAGAGCGGCAGCCCGGTGCCGCGGGCGCTGGTGACCGTGCTCGGCAACGACCGCGAGGGCATCTTCGGCATGGGCGTGCGGGCCGGCGCGGCGGGCCAGGACGGGCAGTACCAGCTGCCCGGCATCAAGCCCGGCAGCTACCTGTTCCAGATCAGCCGGTTCCAGGGCCGCGCCATGCAGACCACGATGCCGGTGGACGTGCCCGAGGGCGTGCACGAGTTCCGCTTCGACATCGACCTGCCGACCAGCCGGATCACCGGCCGCGTGCTGGACAGCCGCGGGCAGCCGGTGGTCGGCGTGCAGGTGGCGCTGGGGGCGATGGACGGCGCGCTGCAGGAGAGCGATGGGCTGCTGGGGCTGATCGCGCAGAACGGCTTCAACCAGGCGCGTACCGACGAGCAGGGCAACTTCACCCTGCGCAGCGTGGCGGCGGGCACCTACCGGCTCGTCGCCAACAACCGCCTGGGCGGCGGCCGGCGCGGCGGCGGTGGCGGCGGCGACCGCAACAAGTACGGCGAGGCCAGCCTGGAGAACGTGCTGGTGGATGGCGTGACGCCGATCGAGAACCTGCTGGTGACGGTGCCGCTGGCCGGTCGCGTCGCCGGCTTGGTGATCGACGGCAGCGGCCAGCCGGTGCCCGGCGCCGAGATCCACTACAGCAACCGCGACCTGAAGAACCGCCGCGAGCGGCGCAATCCGCTCACCGACATGCTCGGCATGCAGCAGCGGCCGGTGGTGACCGGCGCCGACGGTCGCTTCGAGATCGCCGGGCTGACGCCGGGCACCTACGACCTGCGGGCCGACAAGGACGGCAGCCTGGAGACGGGCCAGACCGGCGACGTGCTGGTCACCGAGGACGCGCAGATCGACGTGCAGCTCCGCATCGTGCGCGGCGCGACGCTGAAGGTGCGCGGCACCAACATCGACAAGTCGAGCATCCCGATCGCCGACATCACCCTGCTGGACGGCAAGGGCAAGCCGGTGGTGAACCGGGTCAGCACGCTCACCGTGATGCGGCGGCTGATGAGCGGCACCGACAAGGTCGAGGACTCGGGCTGGTACGAGTTCGGCAGCGTGCCGCCGGACACCTACACCGCGGTGGTGCGGCAGCAGGGGAGGGAGGACATCCGCATCACCCGTACGATCACCGACGGCGAGACCGTCGAGTGGGACATCGACGTCGCCGCCGAACTCGAGGCGGCCAACCGTACGAACAAGAAGTAGCGGCGCCGCCGAATCGACGTCGAGGCCCTTCGCCTCACGTCGTCTTCCCGTTGTCCTGATGCGGCCCTGCAATATCGGGTCGCGATGGGCGTCAGACGGCCCGGTGCGGCGATGTTCCCTCGTGGGAGTGATCGATCGGCCGGCCCGTTGGGGCGACCCGCGAGGAGCACGAGGAGCTGACCGTGAAGACGATGGTGAACGACGATCGGACGACGGTGGCAGCGGGCCTGCCCGTCGTGGTGCGGCCGCGGCCGCTCTTGCTGTCGGGACTGGAGGAACTGGTGGCGACCCAGGGCCGCTTCGCGGCGCGCCTCCTGGACCGGCCCGAACAGGTGGAGGCGATCGCCCGGGTGGTCTTCGCCCACGACCCGCGGGCGCGCGAGACGTTCGGCGACGAGGCGACGCTCTTGGCCTACGTCCGACGGCTGCTCTCGTCCCGGGCCGCCTGAGGGGAGGCGGGCGCTGCCGGAGCCGCCAGCGCCCCCAGCACGCGCACGGGGTGCCGCTGGGTCGGCGGCAGCGCCCGGTCGATGCGCCAGAAGCCCTTGCCGGGCAGGTCCCGCCGGCCCGCCGCGGTGCGCAGGGCGGCCACCGGCCGGTCGCAGTCGCGCAGGATCCAGCGCAGGTCGTCGCCGCCGAGACCGAACGCCCGCGCCACCAGGAGGTCGAGCCGCATGCGCAGGGCGGAGCGTTCGGCCGGGGTGGCGACCACGGCAGCCGGCACCAACCCTTCGGCCAAGGCAAGGCGCCACAGCGCGTGATCCCACGGGTGGACCGCCGCGAGCCGCAGGGCCAGTTGCGCGATCGCCGCGCGCTGGGCGGCCTCGACGCGGGGCCAGACCGTGTCGGCCAGCACGAAGCGGTTGAGGTTGGTGCCCACCAGCCGCAGGCGCAGCGCCCAGTCGTAGACCAGCGAGCCCATCACGCCGCAGGCGAACGCGCAGGTGGTCAGCGGCAGCGGGTCGTCGTCGGCCGGCGTCAGCACGCCCAGCGAGTTGCCCGCCGCCATGGCCGTCGTGGCCAGCGCCACCACTGCCGAACGCTCATTGGTGGCGTTGGAGATGGTGCGGAACAGGACCCGCGGCGCATCGGCGCGCTCGGGCATCGCGTCGTCGGCCACCAGGAACTGCGGCCGCAGCTCGCCCGGCGCGGCGTCGCGCCAGCGCGTGCGGTGGCCGGCGCCGCCGGCATGGGCGCCGGCGGTGGCGCGGAAGTCCCATACCATGCCGCCCTGCAGCAGCCCTCGCAGCGTGCCCGCGCCCGGCTGCCGCCACCGGCCGTCGTCGCCGCACCGCCAGCCCCGTGCCTCGGCGTCATCCCGCCCCACGAAGTGCCGCGCGTCGGCGGTCATGTTGAAGTCGCCCTGGCTGAAGCGCAGCGGCCCGCCGGCGTCGATCAGGAACGGCGCGCCATGCCGGTGCAGGCGCTGCAGCACCGCCAGATCGCGTGGCGCCGTCAGTTCGACCAGCGTCCCGGAGTGCGGGCTGAGCAGAGGGACGGCCTGGCGGGGATACGACACGGTGCCGGCGCTGCCGTCGGCCCACGGTTCCGGCTCGGTGTGGCCGAAGCTCGCCCGCAGCGCGGTGGTGGTGCCGCCCTGCTGCGCGATGACGACGGCGAAACGGTAGCGGCGATCGATCGGGAACAGGCCCCGGCGGTTCTCGAAGGCCGCCAGTTCCTCCCATCGGCACTGGTCGAGCAGCAGCTCGCGCAGCGCCTGTGCGTCGCGGTCGAAGTAGAGGCTCGCCGGCAGCAGCAGGCCGAGCCGGCCGCCCGGCCGCAGGAGCCGCATCGCCTGTTCGGTGAACAGCCGGTAGGTGTGCAGCTTGCCCGGGCCCTGATGCCGGAAGTGCCGGCGCAGGACGGCGGCGCGGGCGGCGATCGTCTGTTGCAGGGACTGCCAGCGCGAGGCGGCGTCGGCATCCGCGGCCAGCAGGTCCTGCTCCCGCCGGGCCGCGGTGCGCGCGCCGAGGCCGCCATGATCCGCCAGCAGCGCGCCGAAGAACTCCTTGCGGCTCGGCTGCAGCGTCTCCCACGGTGGATTGCCGAGCACGGCATCGAACGTGCCGGCGGCGGGATCGAGCAGGCCGTCGCCGCATCGGATCCGCCCGGTGACGGCGGCGATGGGCAGCGCCGGATCGCCGATCGCCTGCCACACGCACCACGCCGCCAGCGCGGCGGCCAGCGGCTCCAGATCCACGCCGTGCAGACAGCGCGCCAGTTCGGTCCGCGGCAGACCGGTGCGTTCGCCGAGGAAGCGCAGCGCCGCCAGCAGGAACGCGCCACAGCCCACCGCCGGATCGACGATGCGCAGCGTGCGCGGGTCACGGTCACCGTCGAGCAGCGGTCCCAGCGTCCGCGCGACGATCGGTCCGGCCAGCCCGGCGTCGGTGAACCAGGTCCCCGCCCGCTTGCGCGCCCCGCGGTCCAGCAGGTCCGGCAGCAGCTCCGCGAGGCGATCGGGCGCGAAGTCCGGCGCCCGACCGGCCTGCCACGGCTCCAGCAGGTCGCCGAGGCCCTGCTGCGCCACCCGTTCGCGCTCCTCTGCCGGCGCCGCGGCCACCGCGGCAGCGACCGCGGCCAGCGCGGTGCGGGCCTCACCGGCCGGCTGCGGCCGTGCGATCGACGTGCGGCGGCTGGGCATTCGTTCCGGGCGGAGGACGCCATGGTGGACGCGGGTGGCGGCGTGCGCAAGACGGGAGGGGCTGGACAGCGCCCGGCCGCGGGATAGACAGGCGCCCATGTGGAACCGAGAACGCCTGACGGCGGTGGGAGCGATCCTCGCATGGTGCGCAGCGGCGTCGGCGCAGTCGGGTTGGAGCGCGCAGACGTCCAGCCTGGTGCCGGCGGTCCGGGCCTGGCACGGCATGGCCCACGACTGGCAGCGTTCCCGCACCGTGATGTTCGGTGGCTGGAGCGGCGGCAGCGTGGTGCTCGGCGACACCTGGGAGTGGGATGGCAGCAACTGGCGGGCGCCGACGACGACGGCCGCGCCCACCGCCCGCTGCTGCCACCGGCTCGTCTATGACGTCGTGCGCAGCCGCATCCTGCTCTTCGGTGGCGGCGGCATCACCGCCAATGACCTCGACGACACCTGGGAATTCGATGGCGTCAACTGGGTCCAGCGGCAGCCGACGCGCCGGCCGCCGGCGCGGCGCCAGCCCGGTCTGGCCTTCGATCCGGCGACGGGCACGGTCCTTCTGTTCGGCGGCGGCGTCACCAACCTCGGCTCGCCCGTGCTCGGTGACACCTGGCGGTGGGACGGCACCGACTGGGCCATGCTGCAGCCCGCCGGTTCGCCCTCGGCGCGATGGTGTCACGGCATGGCGCCCGATTTCGCCAACAACACGATCGTCCTGTTCGGCGGCAATGCAGGGGCCGCGACATCCTCTCTGGACGACACCTGGCTGTGGAACGGCGCCACCTGGCGGCAGGTGGCGCCCACCCGCTCGCCGTCGCCGCGCATCAACCACGGCATGACCTGGGACGTGTACCAGCAGGCGGTGGTGACCTGGGGCGGCCTGGGATCGGATGCCGCACCCTGGCTCTGGGACGGCAAGACCTGGCGGCCCGATCAGCGCTCCGGCACGCCGGTGCTGCGCGAAGGGCTGGGCTGGGCCCATGACCCGACCGCCGCCCGGATCGTGATGTTCGGCGGCTACAACGGCACCCTCTTCGCCGACACCTGGGAGTACACCTCCGGCCCGATCGCCCGCTGGCTGCCCGGCGGTGCGGGCTGCATGGGCACCCAGGGCGTGCCGCTCCTGCTGCCGGCGCCGGGTTCCCTGCCCGTGCTCGGCACCACCTTCGGCCTGGAACTGGCGAGCGGCACCGGCGGCGGCCTCGCGGCCATCGCCGTGGGCTTCTCGGACCTGCAGTGGAGCGGCGGTGCCCTGCCCGCCGACCTGACGCCGTTCGGCATGCCGGGCTGCTGGCTGCGCACCGCCCCCGAGTTCCTGGGCTTCGTCGTCCTGGCCGGCGGCCGCACCCGCCTGCACTGGCCGTTGCCCGGCACGCCGGGCCTGATCGGCACGCGGTTCCACGCCCAGGGCCTGGTGCTGGACCCGGCCGCCAACGCGCTCGGCGCGGTGGTGTCGAACGCGGGCACCGGCGTGGCCGGTCCGTTCTGAGCGGCGCCTCAGAACACCCAGGCCGGGAAGCCGTGCTCGCGCAGGCCGGCCAGGATCCGCTCGACGTGGTCCTTGCCGTGGGTCTCCAGCACCACGTCCAGTTCGGCCTGCTTGGCCGGCACTGCGCTGAACAGGCGCTGGTGCTCGATCTCGATGATGTTGGCGCCCGTCTCGCCGATCAGCCGCGCCACCGTCGACAGCACGCCGGGCTGGTCGGTGATCTCGATGCGGATGCGGACGATGCGTCCCTCGCGCTGCAGCCCGCGCTGCAGCACCGTGCTGAGCAGCCGCGCGTCGATGTTGCCGCCGCTCACCACGACGGCGGTGCGCCGGCCCTGGAACTGCGCGGGATGCTGCAGGATCGCGGCCAGCCCGGCGGCGCCGGCGCCCTCGGCGACGACCTTCTGCACGTTGGCCAGCAGCTGCACGCCGCGTTCGAGATGGCGTTCGTCCACCAGCAGGATCTCGTCGACCAGCCGCTGCACGATGGGGGCGGTCAGCGCGCCGGGGCGCTTCACGGCGATGCCATCGGCCAGCGTCGTGGTGCGCAGCAGTGCCTTGTGGCCCTGCAGGTGCGCCTGCATCGAAGGGCACAGCTCGGTCTGCACGCCGA
This sequence comes from uncultured candidatus Brocadiaceae bacterium, assembly GCA_964565715.1. GTDB lineage: Bacteria > Planctomycetota > UBA1135 > UBA1135 > UBA2386 > CAZMGG01. Next base: position 12,168 of record CAZMGG010000003.1, read on the forward strand.
CGATGCGCAGATCCGGCCGCACCGACCTGGCCCACACGCTCATGCCGGCGATCAGGCCGCCGCCGCCGATCGGCACCACCAGCACCTCGAGGTCCGGCCGGTCCGCCAGCAGTTCCATGGCCGCCGTGCCCTGGCCGGAGACGATCAGCCGATCGTCATAGGGATGCACGAAGGCCAGATCGCGTTCGCCGCCCAGCTGGCGCGCGTGGTCGGCGCACTCCGCCACCGACTCGCCGTGCAGGACCACTTCCGCCCCGAGCGCGCGGGTGCGGTCGATCTTGGCGAACGGCGTGTTGAGCGGCATCACGATGGTGGACGGGATGCCGAGCCGCGTGGCGTGGCAGGCGACGCCCTGGGCATGGTTGCCCGCCGACGCGGCGATCACGCCGGCGGTGCCCATGGCCTGCAGGGCCTGCAGCTTGTGGCAGGCCCCACGATCCTTGAAGGAGCCGGTGAACTGCAGGTTCTCGAGCTTCAGCGACAGCTCGGTGCCGGTCAGCTCGCCGAGCCGCGTGGCGGTGACCGTCGGCGTGCGCACGATCCGCCCCTGGATGGCGCTGGCGGCTTCGGCGATGTCGGCAGGCGTCACGGTGGGCTCGGTCACGGCGGCGGGAGTCTAGGGCCGTGCCGGGGTCGGGGCTACGAGGGCACGCCGATGTCCTCGTTCCACAGCGCCGGCCGCTCGCGCTGCAGCCGTTCCATCAGGGCGATCGCCTCGGGGAGATCGGCGCACAGCACCTCGACGCCGCGGCTGCGCAGCCAGTCCTCCTCGCCGCGGAACGTGCGGTTCTCGGCGATGACGACCCGCGGGATGCCATAGAGCACGATGGCGCCGCTGCACATCGCGCACGGCGACAGGGTGGTGTACATGGTGGCGCGGCGGTAGACCGCGGCGTCGCGCCGCCCGGCCCGCTGCAGCGCGTCCATCTCGCCGTGCAGGATCGGGTTGCCCTGCTGCACGCGGCGATTGCGGCCGGCACCCAGGAGGTGGCCGTCGGCGACGAGGCAGGCGCCGATGGGGATGCCGCCCTCGGCGAAGCCGGCGCCGGCCTCGGTGAGCGCGATCTGCAGGAAGTGACGGTCGTCGGTGGTGACGGACATCGGGAGCGATGGTACCTGCTGGACTCTCCGCCGTGCTGCCGATCGCGGCGCGGGAGCGTCCTTGCGGGGTGGGCGCCGACCGGCTGAAGTGGCAGATGCTCTGGCATGGCAGCACTTGACACGGCTGAGGGGGAGGGCGCTACCATCCCAGGCCGTGGCCATCAAATCGCTCCGTCTGATCGTCTGCTTCGTGGCATGCGCCACCCCGCTTCTTGCATGACGGCCACCCAAGTGCACTTCCAGACCCTGGAGTTGGCGGAGTGTCCGCCCAACTGCGCCTCGCCGCAGGACAATCCCTGTGATCACCGCGAGCAGATTGTGGGCACCAAGAAGTTCGTGTCATGTCGTTGTGCGCAAGATGCAACTCCCGTCACACAGGGACCCTGCCATGCCACCCTGTCATTGAAGTTGGTATCCGAGAACCCCGATGTATGGGAGCCAGTCGCACTGGTCTGTTTTGGCGAGTGTCCGGTGGTTGAAGGCGATCCGCCCCAGAAGTGTGACCCCGAAACCACCACGGGCAACTGGAGACGGTGCAAGTGCCTCCCATAGAAAGCTCTCGGCCTCGCGCATCGGCATCGGGAGTGGCAGTTGGCTCGCGGCCGCCGCCCGTGACTCGGGCCCACCGGGCGATCATGGCCCTCGCGGTGTTTGGCTTGGCTGCCGTCGTCGTGTGGCTCCTCCTTGGGAGCCATGAGGCGCGACCAGGTCACCCGACCCCCAGCCCTGACAGTGCCACCGCTGCCCCGCCTGCCGTCACCCCCGCGCCACCTACGGCAGATTTGCCCGAACGCTCGGCGGTGGCACGCCGAGCCACCGTCCACGTGATCAGTCAGCAATCAGGTGAGGCGGTTTCCGGTGCAACCATCTGGGCGCATGGCAAGCCAGTAGGGCAAGCCTGTCAGAATGGCTTCTGGGAAGTCGCGGAGCCATGTCGGCCGGGCGACATGATCAGTGCCTCCGCGCCCGGCTTCGTCCCCTCCACTGCGCTCTACAGCGACGCTGCTGCGGGAGTAGTCATACGTCTGGCAATCGGCCACGTGCTATCGGGCCACGTCGTGGACGTCGCAGGGGAGCCCGTCGCAGATGCAACCGTTGTGGTTTCGGTGGGCGGATGCGATGTCGAGGATGCCCGCCCGCCCACTCCCGAGGCCAGGGGCGCTGCGGTCTCTCGTTTGGGTGCATCCCGGGATGGCCTGATGGCTTACGACCTGACCGTCAACACGGACTCCACGGGGGCGTACCGGGTCGAAGGCTGTCCACCAATCGTCGTCGCAACCGCGTACAAGCGGGGTCTTGTGCCGCTGCTACGGCAGTCTGACAACTCCACGGCCGTGGCGCGACGGATCCTGTTTTCAGGTCGTGATGCCACCTGCGACTTCGATCTGGCCCAAGTCTATGTGGCCACCATGGCTGTGGTTGTCGAGGGGGAGGAGCGCGACAAGCGCCTCGCCAAGATCTGGTTTGGCGCCAGCTCAACCTATCCTCGTGGACTCAAGGATGTCACTGCACAGCAGGCGACCGTCTTGCGACGTTGTGTCGCCGACTACCCCGTGAGCCAGTCTGACTGGAGACGCGAATACGACCGCACCTACGTCTTCTACCGGCTCATGAGCCGTGACGCACTGCGCGAGGAGCGTCGACAGATTCATGGGGGCTCATTCGAGCTCCTGGATCCCACCGGGGCGCGGGCCTGCGACCCGGTCAAGATGCTGTTCGTGCCGGTGGGTTCTTGGGAGCCCAGCCACGCGGTCGTCGTGACGGCAAAGATGCCGCGGCTCGAAACAGGACGCTTGGTCGTGGCGACGCGAAGCAGCATCCTGGTCGAGAGTGCTGATCCCAGCGGAAGGGAGTCCGTGAGCGCTGTCGGGGAGCCAGACGAGCTGGGCTTGGTCTCGCTGGATCTTCCGGTTGGATCCTATCGGGTGGGACCCAGGCATGTGTTCGGAGACATGGGTGAGCGGGGCATGCGGGTGAGTATCGACCGACATGCGGAGTCACGGGTGGAATACGCACCTGCCGACTTTGCTGGTCTGACCGTCAGAGTCCGAGATGCTGCCGGCCGGCCAACTTCGGCCTGTTCCGTGCGTATTGCTCAGGCCCGACATGGGTTCGGGGTGATTCTCCCCAGGGAGCCAGGTGTGTACCACATCTGGGTTGCGAATGGAGAGTACTCACTGACCCTGATCAATGCGAGTTTGAACTCGGTCGATTCTCGAACGATCGTTGTTTCCGGCAGCGATGCGGACGTGGTGTTCGATTGCCGCGAGTGAAATCGGGAGATCAAGAATGATGCTATCCAGCAGGTGGTGGCTCGGTGGCGGCGCCGCGGTGACGGCAGCAGCTCTGTTCTCTTTCAGTCTGTGTTGTGGCGAGGAGTGGCTGGAGGCTGGTCAGGCAAGAGAGCGGGTGTGTTTGGATGTTGAGGTTGCGCCAGCAAGGCCTGCCGATGACGGCCGTGGACAGGACGTCAAGGCGGATTGTCGAGCCTCGACACAGGTTCACTCCACAACGCTGCAGGTATCATGCAACCGGGAGTTGGTATGTGAGGCGGGTAATGACACGACCGACCCCGTAGTTTGTGACGAGAGGGAATTCGCATCCAGCACGGGTGACGTGTTCAAGATGTGCCTTTGTCCCAACGGTGCTCCCACTTCGCCGATCCAGGAATGCCTGATCATGCTGAAACTGAGTATCACGTTCTGGTACGTAGGCTGCACGACTCCGCCATGTCCCGGCGCTGGGGAGAGCTGTCAAATTCAGGACCCACCAGTTACTTGGCAGTACTGTTCCTGTCGTCGCTGACGGGCGAAGTCGAGTCTACTACCGTGCTTACGGCTGATACGGCTGGCACCCTGAATCTGTCGCCGCGGTTGTTGCCCAAGGCAACCACCGGCATCATGCCGCCGTGGAACGCTGGATCTGGTACGTCGTGCTCGTCGCCAACGCGCTGGCGTTCGCCGTCTATGGCCTCGACAAGCTGTGCGCCGCACGGCGGTGGCGGCGCGTGCCGGAGGCGCATCTGCTCCTGCTGGCGTTCCTGACCGGCTGGATCGGCGCCTGGACCGCGATGGCCGCGTTCCGGCACAAGACCAGCAAGGACAGCTTCCGCTGGAAGCTGATCGCGGTCACCGTGCTCAACCCGTTCTGGTACCTCGTCTGGCAGGGGCTGCGGTAGCGCCCCGCGCGCCGATCACAGGTGCAGGCGCACGTCGTGCTTCTGCCGCAGCCGGAACAACAGGTCCTCCTGGTTGGCGCGGTGGACGACGATGCGGATCCCGGGCTTCGCGTCCTCGGTGAACAGCACGTGGCGCTGCCAGTTGAACGACAGCCGGTGGACGATGTGGTAGCCGTACTGGCTCTCGACGACCTCGCTGGTCTCGCCGTCCTTCAGCTGCCAGGCCGTACGGCACAGGATCGCGGGCAGGCGGTCGTCGAAGCGCATCACGTTGGCCAACTCGCCGCCGCTGCGGGCGGTACGGGTGTCCTCCGACATCAGGGTCGCGACCTCGGCGAAGTTGGAACCGTCGGGGCGCAGCCGCGCCCGTACGTCGGCGAGCCGCGCCAGGGCCCGGCGCTGGCCTTCCTCGTCCAGCAGGCGGCCGGTGCCGGCGTCGCGGTGCTGGACCAGGATGTGCTGGACGGTGACCATCCCGCCGAACACCTGCGGGTTGTCGTTGAAGTAGTCGCGCAGCTCCTTGTCGGTGTAGTCGTCGGGTTCCAGGTGGTCGAGCCAGCCCTGCATCTCGCTGCCGAGCCCGCGCTTCATCTGGAAGTCCTGGAGCAGGCGGTTGACGCGGTTCTGCGACAGCTCGGTGGAGGCGCCGGCCTGGGCCAGGGTCTCGGTGTAGTGGGCGAGGTAGGCCTCGAAGGCGGTCTTCAGGGCCCTGGCCTGGGCCTCCTCGGCGCCGGCGGTGCGTTCGAGGGCCTGAGCCTCGGCGGCGAGTGCCGTGACGTCGGCGAACTGGCGGGCCCAGACGGCGATGAGGTCGGATTGCAGGAGGAGCTGGCCGGCATCAGTGGCGAGGAACTCGCGCAGGCCCGGTTGGTGGCGCTGCTCGAGGTGCTGGAACAGGTCCTCGAGGGTCAGCGTGCGGCTGCCGACGGTGCAGACCGGCAGCTTGCGGTCCCTGGGATAGCGCAGCTCGGGCACGTGGCTCGCAGGCGCGGCCGGGGTGGCCTGGGCGGCCGGCGGCGCGGGCGGGTCCTGGGCGGTGGCCGGCGGCAGGCAGGCCAGCAGGGCAGCGAGGGTCGCCGTTCGCCATGGCATGGGGCGGTGCGGGTAGGACGCGAGGGCGGGCATGACCATGGTCGAAGCTTGGTGGTTGCGGCGGTGGGGAGGGTATAGCATCGACCCGCGCAGGCATCACGGATGAGCGCAGCGGAACCGAGCGGAGCTGGACTGGACGAGATCGAGGCGCGCTTCCTCCGGGAGTTCGGCGGGGGCGGCCAGCGGGTCTTCTTCGCGCCGGGCCGGATCAACCTGGTCGGCGCCCACCTGGACTACAACGGCGGCGACGTGCTGCCGATGGCGGTGGACCGGGGCATCCACGCGGTGGCACGGCTGAACGACAGGGGGCTGCTGCGGCTGCGCAGCACCAACCAGCCGCTCGGGGTGGACGTGGCGGTGACCGAAGTCCACGACCGCACGCGGCCGGAATGGGGCTGGGCGGGCTATCCGCTGGGCGTCTGGCACAGCTTCGCCGCCCGCACCGGCATCAGCCGGGGCGTCGACCTGGTGTTCGGCGGCAACCTGCCGATGGCGTCGGGCCTGTCGTCGTCGGCGGCGATCGAGGTGGTCACGGCGCTGGCGTTGGACGGCCTGCATGGCACCGGCTTCGACCGGCAGGCCCTGGCGCTGCTGGCGCATCGGGCCGAGACCGGTTTCGTCGGCGTGCGCTGCGGCATCATGGACCAGTTCGCCTCGGCGCTGGCCCGCGCCGGCCACGTGCTGCTGCTGCACTGCGCCGGGCCGCGCTACGAGCACGTGCCGTTCGACCCGGCGCGCTGCGAGGTGCTGGTGATGGACACGCGGAAGCCGCGCAGCCTGTCGAAGAGCCACTTCAACCAGCGGGTGGCGCAGTGCGCCCAGGCCCACGAGATCCTGCGCATGCAGGTGCGCGACCTGCCGCACCTGGCGGACTACACCGAGGCGGATCTGCTGGGCGCCCGGGATGCGATGACCGAACCGGTCTTCCTGCGGGCGCGGCACGTGGTGACCGAGATGGGGCGCATCGCCCGCGGCGTGGCGGCCCTGCGGCAGGGTGACTACGCGACGCTGGGCCGGTGCCTCGACGAGAGCCACCGCTCGACGGCGACGGACTACGACGTGAGCTGCGCCGAACTGGACGTGATGACCGACCTGGCGCGGGAGTGCGAGCCGGTGTTCGGCGCCCGCCTCACCGGCGCGGGCTTCGGCGGCTGCGCCATCGCGCTGATCCGGCCGGGCGCGGCGGACGCGGTGGCGGCGCGGGTCGGGCCGGCCTTCGCCGCCCGGTTCGGCGTCGAGCCGGGCTTCGACCTGCTGCGGATCGGCAACGGTCCCGGTGAGGTCCTGCGCTGACCCGCGGCCGCCGGGCTCAGTCGCGCAGCGGCCGCACGATCAGGTCCTTGAGGGCGAAGTTGCTGCCCTCGCCGACCCGCGTCACGAACAGGTCGTTGTGATGGCGGATCAGGCCGAACTCGTCGAGGCAGGCCACGCCGCCGCAGACCTCCATCGCCCGCACCAGCAGGTCGCTGGCGGCGCGGCTGCAGTCGACCTTGACCTTGGCGGCCTGCTCGCGGCCGAGCCGGCCCTGGTCGAACAGGCGGCAGAGGTGCAGCAGCCAGGTCACGCCGCGCTCCAGCGCGATGTCCATGTCGACCACCACGTCCTGCACGCGCTGGAAGCGGCCGATCGGCTTCTCGTCGAACTGGATCCGCTCCTCGGCATAGACGCGGGTCTTGTCGAGCGCGAAGGCCAGCGAGCCCAGCGCCATGGCGGCGATGAACAGGCGGCCGCCGTTCAGCGTGGTCACCATGACCTTGAAGCCGTTGTTCTCCTCGCCAAGGATCGCGTCGTGCGGCACCTCGACGTTCTCGAAGATCACCGAGCCCGTCGACGACTGCTCCCACACCCGCTTGCCCGACATCTCCTGGTAGTGCACGCCCTTCTGCTGCATCGGCACGATGAAGCAGGTGGAGCGACGGCCGTTCGGGCCGTTCGCGTCGGTCAGGGCGTGCACGATGATGTGGCTCGCCCAGTGGGCGTTGGTCGACCAGCACTTCTCGCCGTTGATGACCCAGCGATCGCCCTGCTTGACGGCGGTGACCTGCGGATTGGCGGCATCCGAGCCGCGGCCGGGCTCGGACAGGCCGAACACGAACATCCGCTTGCCGGCGGCCAGGTCCGGCAGATGGGCCTGCTTCTGCGCTTCGGTGCCGCAGAGCTGCAGGGGCTTGGCGCCCAGCGACAAGGCCGCGCCCGGGGTGATCGCCACCGAGTGGCTGTGATAGGAGAGCGCGAGCCCCATCAGCACCAGGTCGGTGTGGTCGCCGCCCTGGCCGCCGTACTGATCGGCGATCGGCAGACCGAACAGGCCCAGATCGGCCATCTTGGCGATCGCGTCCGGCGGCACCAGCACGTGTTCGCGCTCCCACCGGAGCACGTGCGGCGCGATCTCCGCGTCGGCGAAGTCCCGGACGGTGGCGTAGAAGTCGAACTTCTCCTCCGGGAGGAGGTCCTTCAGATACGTGTCGATGCGGCGCTGCATGAGGAGGGTGGAAGCGTAGCCGCCGAGGGGGGCGCTTCCACCCTTGCCGCGCCTAGCCGTCCTTGCGTTCGGCGGCCGCGGGGGCCGGCGCGGGCGCCGCGGGAGCCAGCGCCGCCGCGAACAGCTTCGCCGCACGGTTCTCCGGATCGATCGCCAGCCCGCGCTGGAAGGCCGCGCGGGCGGCCTCGGGCTGGGCCGCGAACTTCAGGTTGTAGCCCAGCACCAGCCAGCCCATGGCGTCGTAGGGCTTCTCCTCCAGGTAGGCCCGCAGCCGCGCGAGCTGGGCCTCGAAGGTGGCGGGCTTGCCGTAGAACAGGCGCTTGTCGGCCTCGGCCTGCGCCATCGCCGGGTCGAGCCGCAACGCCTCGGCGATCAGGAACGCGGCGAAGTGATAGTCGCCGGTGGCGAATGCCGCGTCGGCCAGCAGGAAGTGCAGGGACGGATCGTCGGGGGCGTAGGTGCGGGCCCGGGCGTAGGCCTCGGCGGCCTCGGCGAAGCGTTCCTCACGGAAGTAGAAGTCGCCGAGGTTGACGTAGCGCTGGGCCAGGTCTGCCGCGGTGGGTTCCGGCGCCGGCGCCGCCGGTACCCGCGCCTCGCCGCCGACGTGCACGACCTCGACGCGGGCCGGCGCCTCGACCTCGCGCTCGACCACGATCACGTGGCTCGAAGACGGCGCGTACCAGCCGAAGCTCGACGGCACGTAGCACCAGGACGGCCACCACCACCAGGCGGTCGCGTAGCATGGCCGCGTCCACCAGCTCCAGGTGTGGCGGTAGTACCACGAGTCGTGGCACCAGGCGGTGTGATCCCACGCCGAATACCAGCAGGCGCCGAACACCGGCGCGCCGTAGGACCAGCACACCGCGCCGGACAGGCCGTAGGTCAGCGCGGCGTTGCAGTTCCACCAGGCGCTCCAGCCCGAGCCGGTGTAGTAGAGGCCGCCGTGCCGGTGGCGGCCGCCGACCCGGCCGGCGTAGCCCGAGCGTGGCAGCAGGCGCGGCGCGCCGGCGCCGGCGGCGATCAGCACGCCGGGCGGCACCGTAGTGCGGGGCTGCAGCCGGGGCCCGCCGGCGGTCGCGGCCGGCGTGACGCGCGGGTTGGCGCCGGGGCGGACGTTGGGCCGTGGACTCGGCGCGGCGCCGGGGCGCGGCTGTGCGCCGGGCAGTTCGGTGCCGCGCGGCCGGGCGCCGACGTAGCGGTTGCCGGCGTCGGTGCGCACGTCGCCGCGCGCGTTGGGGCGGGCGTCCGGTCGCGGTGCGGCCCCCGCATCGGAACGCGGCGCGGGGCGCGGCACCGCGCGACCGCCGCCGTAGCGGGTGTCGAGATCGGCGCCGGTCACCGGCCGGGGCCGGGAGGTGGGTGCCGGCGAGGCGCCCGGCGTCGGGCTCGCGCCCGTCCCGGCATCGACGTCCGGCCGTTCATAGATCGTGCGCACCGACGAACGGCCGGCGCTGGAGCTGCCGATGGGCCGCGCCGGGCCGCCGACCGCGGGCGGCGCCGGCCGCGGGTTCGGCCGCGGCGTCGCGCCGGGCATGTCGGGCATCGTCGGCGCCACGGTCGGCGGGCGGCTGGTCGGCCGTGGCGGCACGTAGCCGCCCGGCGTGGCGTCGCTCGGCGGCGTGTAGGACGGGCGCGGCGTGTAGGTCGGTCGCGGGCTCCCGCCGGGCGTCCGCGTCGGCGAGGCCGGTGGCGTGTAGGTCGGCCGCGGCGCCGGCGTCGGCCGCGAGGTCACGCCGGGCGAACGGGTGGGTTCGGGTTGGGCCGGCGGCGTGTAGGTGGGGCGCGGTGCTGGCGTCGGCCGGGAGGTCACGCCGGGCGAACGGGTCGGCTGCGGCTGGGCCGGCGGCGTGTAGGTGGGGCGCGGCGCCGGCGTCGGCCGGGGCGTCGCCGAAGGCCGCGGCGCCGAAGGCGTCGGCGTGTAGCTCGGGCGCGGCGCCGGTGTCGGCCGCGGCGTGTCGACCGGCGCCGAGGGCCGGGGCGCCGGAGCCGAGGGACGCGGCGCCGGCGAAGGGGCCTGTGGGCGCGGCGCCGGGCGCACCTCGACGCCGGGGCGTTGGGCCACGGCGGACAGGCCAAGGGTCGCCGACAGGGCGAGGGAGAGGATCGTGCGCAGCGCGGGGGTCGAGGTCATCGCAACCTTCCGGGGGTGAGGAGGGCTCCCGGCGGTGCAAGAACGATACCTGGCCGGCTGCAACGCCATAACTATCAATCAACAATGCATTTACGCAATCGATGTCCCCGCCGGGCAGGGTCCGGGAGTGGTGTGGGTGTCGTTCCCGAGGGACATCGGCGAGTTCCCTCGGCTCCGTGCGGGCCGCCGCCTACCCTGTGCCGCAACCCGATCCGGACCTCGCATGCGCCTGTTCGCCAAGCTCTTCCTGCGCGGCCTCGCGGCGATCCTGCCGCTGGCCCTCACCGGCTACCTCGTCTACTGGGCCGTCGTCGCCAGCGGCACGATGCTCACCGACCTGTTCAAGCTGTTCGACGTCGAGGTGCCGCGCTGGCTGGCGTTCCTGGTCGCCATCGGCCTCATCCTGCTGGTCGGGATGCTGATGTACACGTTCGTGGCGCGCAGCATCTACGGCGTCCTGGAACGGGCGCTGCAGCGCATCCCGGTCATCAAGAGCATCTACGGGATGATGGTCGACATCGTGCGGCTGCTGGGCAATGCCGAGCAGAAGCCGTTCCGGCGCGTGGTGATGGTGCGCATGCCGGGCTCGGAGGCGGAGCTGATCGGCTTCGTCACCCGTGACAGCTTCGACGACCTGCCCGCCGACTTCGCCGAGGGCGATCGGGTGGCGGTCTACCTGCCGATGAGCTACCAGCTCGGCGGCTTCACGGTGACGGTGCCGCGGGCCAACGTGCGCGAGGTGTCGATGTCGGTGGAGGCGGCGTTGCGCTGGTCGGTGACCGCGGGCGTGTCGCGGCCGGAAGCGGATTAGGGGCGCGGCTGCAGCAGCCATTGCGCCACGTCGATGCGGAGCAGGCGGCGGTCGCTGGCGTGGAGCAGGGCGTGGCTGGTGGCGAGCGCGCCGTCGGCGCTGAAGGCGGGGGTCAGCACGGGCACGTCGAGGCGGGCGCTTCGGTGTTCGCGGAAGCGGTCGCGGGAGACCACCACGGCGCGCAGGTCGCGGGCCAGGGCCAGCAGGTGCGGGTCGGCGGGCTCGCCGGGGGGCGGCAGGCGCAGCGAGCCGTCGGCCCGGCGGCGGGCGAAGTCGGCCTGTTCGGCGGCGGGCGCCTCGCCCGGCAGGGAGCGGTCGGCGAACAGGATGCAGTCGTGCGTGGGGAAACGGGCGCGCAGGGCCGCGGCGATGCGGTCGAGCACCACGAGCGGCGTGCCGGGCAGCATCCGCCACAGGTTGCTGGCGTCGAGGACGAAACCGATCGGAAGGGTCATGGTAGGGGCGGCGCCGCCGGGGCTAAGATCGCCGCCCGATCATGTCGCGCGCAACCTTCCCGTTCGTGTTGACGGCGCTCGCCGTCGCCATCCCTGCCCAGACCAAGCGCTGGCCCTACAGCATGGAATACGGGCCCTATCTGATGACGACGTTGGAGGGGAGTCCGCTCGGAGACTTCAGCAACAAGGCGGTGGTGGTGCGGCTCGGCGACCGCGGCGGGGCGGCGTTCGACACCGAGCTGCTGCGGCTGTCGGCGGCCTGGACCGGTGGCTACCTGCACCTGCGCGGGACCGCCTATGACGGCGCCCACGGGCCGATGTGCCGCTACCGCGGCCGGCTGGTGGCGGAGTCGGCGCCGACGCCGGGGTGGGCGGCGGCCGATGGCGCGCTGGGCGATCCGCGGCACGAGCCGTTCGGGCCGCTGCCGAAGGAATGGGGTCGCTACCGGGGGCTCTATCTGCATGGCGACCGGGTCGTGCTCAGCTACCAGATCGGTGGCATGGGCGTGCTGGAGGCTCACGCGATCGAGTCGGTGGGGAGCGCGCGGGCCTTCGTGCGCCAGCTCGAACTGGATCCGAGCGACCGTGAGCAGGTGATGGTGGTGCAGGATGCGCCGAAGGACATCGGCGCGGGCTCGGCGGAATGGACCGGGCCGGGGCTAGGCCGCAACGTGGCGTCGTTCGCCATGCTGCAGTGGCCCGCACCGGCGCCGCAGGCGGTGGCGATCGACGCGGGCCAGAACGGCTGGTCGATGGCGATGGGCGAGCCGTCGGCGGCGGACTACGCCGATCGGGCGGCGGGCAACGGCGTGGTGGTGAGCTGGGTGCCGGGCTTCTCGGTGCCGCATGGGCACAAGGCGCCGGCGGGGGCGGACGACGCCGCGGCGCTGGCGCTGCCGGTGCTGCACGACGGCGAGGCGGCGCAGAACGACGACGACTGGCAGCGCAACGTCTGGTTCGACAAGCGCAAGGATGGCGAGCGCGAGCGCGACGACGGCCGGCTGCTGATCGACCTCAAGAAGACGGTGGCGGTGAGCCGCGTGAACACGTGGTCGTGGCACTTCGGCGACCGTTCGGTCCAGGACTACGAGCTGTTCGCCAGCGCCGCCGAGCAGCGGCCCGACGCGGCGGCGGCGGATCCGGCGGCGGCGGGCTGGACAAGGGTGGCGCGGGTGCGCACCGCCCCGCTCGGCAACGGCGACCGGCACGGCGCCAGCGTGACGGGACCGGCGGCGGCGCTGGCGTCGTGCCGCTGGCTGCTGCTGCACGTGCGCAACGGCGGCTGCTTCCTCGGCGAGATCGACGTGTGGGCCGGCGAACGCCAGGCGCCGGTCGACCAGGCTCCGGCCTCGCCGCAGAACCTGGCGGTGGCCCTGATCGGCGGCGCCGACGCCGGCCGCTTGTCCATCGAGGACGGGCGCATGCTGCTGCGCATCCCGGCGCACGGCCAGCCGGTGCGCCTCGCGCTGTGGCACTACACAGGCGGCCAGGACGGGCTCGGGGCGTTCGGCGAGGGGCTGGCGCGGGTGGCGCCGGCGCCGGAACTGCGGCCCCTGACCAGGGGCGGGCCGGGGCGGTGGGGCGAGCCGGTGGCCACGGTCGGCGTGCGCGGCCCGGACGACGGCCCGTACGCCGTCGACACGCTGACGGTGCCGTTCGAGAACCGCTTCGGCTCGCGGATGCGCATCGGCGGCCTCGACTTCTTCACCGACGGCAGCGCCGCGGTGTCGACCTGGAATGGCGACGTCTGGATCGTGTCGGGCATCGACGCCGAACTGAAGGACCTGCGCTGGCGGCGCTTCGCGACGGGGCTGTTCGATCCGCTCGGGCTGCGCATCGTCGACGGCCTGGTGCACGTGCACGGCCGCGACGGGCTGACGCGGCTGCACGACCTGGACGGCGACGGCGAGGCCGACTTCTACGAGTGCTTCAACAACGACGTCCACGTCACCAAGGGCTTCCACGAGTTCGCCTTCGACCTGCAGACCGACGCCGTGGGCAACTTCTACTTCAGCAAGGGCGGGCCGGTGAACCCGGGCGGTCGCGGCTTCCAGCGCATCGCCGACCATCACGGCACGATCATGCGGGTGACGCCGGATGGTGACCGGCTCGACGTGATCGCCACCGGGTTGCGGGCGCCGAACGGCATCGGCGTGGGGCCCAACGGCGAGATCACGTCCGGTGACAACGAGGGCACCTGGATGCCGCGCTGCCGGTTGAACTACTTCACCCGGCCGGGCTTCTACGCCGGTGTCCGCGACACCGCGCACCGCGAGCCGGTGCCCGACCAGCCGGACCTGCCGCTGTGCTGGATGCCGATGGAGATCGACAACAGCGGCGGCGGCCAGGTCTGGGTCACCTCGGATCGTTGGGGGCCGCTGCAGGGGCGGCTGCTGCACCTGTCGTATGGCACCTGCAGCGCGTATCTGGTGCTGCCGCAGACCGTCGGCGACGTCATCCAGGGTGGCGTGGTGCGGCTGCCGGCGAACTTCAGCTCGAGCTGCATGCGGGGGCGCTTCCACCCGGTGGACGGTCAGCTCTACGTCGCCGGCCTGCAGGGCTGGCAGACCAGCGCAGCAAAGGAGGGCGCGGTGCACCGCGTGCGCTACACCGGCCAGCCGCTGCGGCTGCCGGTCGGGCTGCAGACCACCGACAAGGGCGTCTACCTGACCTTCGCCGAGCCGCTCGACCGCGAGGTGGCCGAGGACGTGGGCAGCTACGGCGTCGAGATCTGGAACTACCTGTATTCGTCGAACTACGGCTCGCCGGAGCTGTCGGTGCTGCATCCCGAGCGCAAGCGCGAGCAGGGCAAGGAGAACCGCGACCCGTTGCCGATCAAGGCGGCGACGCTGTCGACGGACGGCCGGACCGTGTTCCTGGCGATCCCGGACATCCAGCCGGTGATGCAGATGAAGGTGTCGTACAACCTGGAGGACGCGGACGGCGGTCGCGTGCGCGGCGAACTGCACAACTCGATCCACCGGCTGCCGGCGGATCAGGGCATGCCCGGCGGTGGTCGCTAGCGTGCGGCGGATCGTGTGGGCGGGGCTGGTGGTCGGCGCCGCGATGGCGCTGGCCAGCGCCGGGCCAGGGGCAGGTGGGCCGGCGTCCGGGGGCGAGCCGGGCCGCGGCCTGCGGGTGACCTATGAGTCGCTGGTCGGCGCCGGCGAGGGTCGCGGCGTCCACGTCGAACGGGCGCGCCTTTTGTCGCTGCACGTCGAACGCGGCGAGGCCTGTTCGCCGTTCGTGTCGCCAGGCATGTTCCGGGCCACGTTCGAGGGCTCGGTCACCGTGCCGATCCGCGACCGCTACCGGTTCCAGGTGGTCGGCAAGGGCCGTTTCGAGCTGAAGGTCAACGATGCGGTGGTCCTGCAGGGCACCCTGGTGACCGGCAAGGCGCAGGAGTCGGAGCCGATCCGGCTGAAGAAGGGCGACAACGCCATCGCCATGTCGATCGAGAGCTCGGCGCTCGGTGAGGCGACCCTGCGCCTCCTGTGGTCGTCGCCCGAGTTCGGCTTCGAGCCGATCGCGCCGGAGCTGTGGCACGTCGCCGACGACGCGGCGATGGCGGCGGGCGAACTGCGGCGACGCGGCCACGGTCTGTTCGTGCAGCGGCGCTGCGCGAGCTGCCACGGCGAGGGCGTGGCCGACGGGCCCGACCTGCGGCGGGCCGGCGCGCGGCTGCTGCCCAACTGGACGGTGAAGTGGTTGCTGGGGCCGCGCCACCTGCGGCCCGATGCGCGGATGCCGGCGCTGCCGGCCATCGACGAGCAGGCGGCCAAGGACCTGACGGCCTTCCTGATGGCGCAGGGCGAGGCCGCGGCGGCGCCGGCGTTCACGGCGGCGCAGGCCGGACTCGGCGCCTTCCGCTTCCGCGAACTCGGCTGCGTGGCGTGCCACCTGCCGCCGGACGCCGACGCTGGCAGCCCGACCGGTCCCGAGGGCGAGCGCATCCCCCTGGCGCTGGTCGGCCAGAAGTGGCGCGGGGCGGCCCTGGTGGCGTTCCTGAAGGATCCGCGGGCGGAGCATCCCGGCACGCGGATGCCCGACTTCAAGCTGGGCGACGAGGATGCGACGGCGCTCGCGGCGTTCCTGCTGGGCGCGCGCGCCGCCGATCCGACGCAGGACGGCGACGGCGATGCCGCGCGCGGCGCGCAGCTGCTGACGGCGCAGGGCTGCGTGCGCTGCCACGCGAGCCCGGTGGCGGATGCGGCGAGCTTCCCGCCGCTCGCGGCGCTCGATGGGACCAAGGGCTGCCTCGCCGACGACCGCGCGGCGGCGGCCGAGGCTCCCGATCACGGCCTCACGGCGGAGCAGCGCGCGGCGCTGCGGGCGTTCCTGCCGCTGGCCGGCGAGGTGCTGCCGCGCCGTTCGCCGGCGGCGTTCGCCGCCCGCCAGGTGACCGAGCAGCGCTGCACGGCGTGCCACGGACTCGATGGCACGCCATCGACGTGGGCGCGCGTGACGCATCCCGGCGGCGACGCCCCGCCGCCGACCCAGTCGAACTTGCCGGCGACGGCCAGGG
>CAZMGG010000003.1:27952-64357 GCA_964565715.1 uncultured candidatus Brocadiaceae bacterium
GACGCCCCGCCGCCGCCGCCGGAGGAGGATCCGGTGGCGCAGGGCGTGCCGGCGCTGCCCTGGGTCGGCGCCAAGCTGCAGCCCGGCTGGATCGCGCGGTTCCTCACCGGTGACGAGCCGTCGCCGCGCCCGTGGCTCACGGCGCGCATGCCCGCGTTCCACGTGCATGGGGCGGCGATCGCCGAGGGACTGGTGCGCCAGCATGGCTACCCGGCCCGCGACGACGTGGCGCGCGAGGTCGACCGCACGCTGGCGGCCCACGGCGAGCGCCTGCTGAAGATGGGCGAGGGCTTCGGCTGCGTGCAGTGCCACGGCCTGGCGGGCCAGGCGCCGGTGCAGGCGTTCGAGCGGCAGGGCATCGACCTGCAGGTCGCCGGGCGGCGGCTGCGGCACGAGTTCTATCGCCGCTGGATGGCGGATCCGCCGCGCATCGACGCCGAGGCGCGCATGCCGCGCTACGCCGACGACAAGGGCCGGACGGCGTTCACCGACGTGCTGGGCGGCGACGCGGCGCAGCAATTCGAGGCGATCTGGCAGGCGTTGCAGGCGCGCCGGTGACGACCGCGGCCTGCCTCAGCCCTCGGCGCTGATCAGGCGGCGGACCTCACCGTGGACCGCCCGCTTGTGCGGCAGCACCGACTGCACCACCAGCCGGAACAGGACCAGGCGGCTGACCGCCTGCCCGTCCACCTTGACCTCGAAACCACCGGGGAACGCGCCCGCCGGTACCGCGAACTCCGGCACCTTGGTGCCGGGCAGGG
Organism: uncultured candidatus Brocadiaceae bacterium; assembly: GCA_964565715.1. GTDB lineage: Bacteria > Planctomycetota > UBA1135 > UBA1135 > UBA2386 > CAZMGG01. Next base: position 28,714 of record CAZMGG010000003.1, read on the forward strand.
TGCCATTGCCGGCGATCTTCATGGCGCGCGGTCCGAACGGTCGTGATGCCGTCGCGTCGTCGGTGCCATCCACCAGCTTGCTGGACGAGGCGAGCTGCATGCTGCCCGCGGACGTGAGCTGATACAGGCCGCTGCCGCGCGGCTGGGTTGGATCCCAGGCGAAGCGGTAGCCGGCGTCGTGCAGCGCTCGCACCACCTGCTCCTTGCGCAGCGAGTTGGTGATGCCCTCGATGTCCCAGTAGGAAGCCAGCTGCTGGCTCACCCAGCGGCGGAGGTCGAGGATGCCCTTCGGCGAGGTTTCCGTGTGGTAGACGATCCACCGGTGGGACTGCACCAGGCAGGCGTCATTGGGGTCGGTGCGGCTCAGCACGACGCGATGGCGGTCGCCGCGCACGCCGAGGAAGAGCACATTGCCGGTCTCCGGCGTCGACGTCGAGTCGATGTCGAAGTAGCCCCGCGACGTGAGGAGAGGCAGGCGATGGCCGGCGCCGGCGAGCGCCCGACCGATGGTCAGGCCGTTCAGGTAGGCGCGGTCCTCGGCGGACTCGGTGAAGATGCGGCTGCTGAAGGTGATGTCGCCCTCGATCAGCCGGGCGATCTGATCGGTGGTGCGGCCGATGTTGGCCTGCGCCCGGTGTTCGCCGCGCGTCGACGACAGGCTGGCGATGGACTGGGTGATGAGGATCATCAGGGCCGACGTGATCAGACCCATGATCATGACCTCCATCAGGGTCACGCCGGCCTGGGCCTCGCGGCGAGGGTTCACGCGCCGCCTCGACGGATCAGCACCCGCACCTGGTGCCAGCCGAAGTGGGGCTGCCGTGCCAGGCTGCGCGCCTCCACCCGGAACAGGTACTCACCGGACGGCCAGCTCGAAGCCGGCGTGGCCACCACCAGGCTCTCGTTGCCGGCGGTGACGTCGTTGACCAGGGCCATCCGCGACATCGGCACCATCTCCGGCGTGGTGGGGGCGTTGGTGACGACGTTGGTCCAGGTCACGCCCAGGTCGGACGAGACCATGACGTTGTAGACGAGGTCGCTCTCGCTCTCGGCGAAGTTGCTGGGGTAGGTGGACGCGTAGCGCTGGGTGTCCCAGCGCAGCCAGTCGGTCTTCCAGCGCAGCGTGATCACCGACGGGTTGTCGAACACCTGCTGCGTCGGCGGCTCGGTCAGCGTCGGCAGCGCGACCTGGCGGATGCGGGTCGGCTGCGTGGGGTGGCCGGCGACGTGCTGGGCGCGCAGCGCCGACATCAGTGCCTGGCGCAGCACGTTGGGGATGTGCCCCGCCAGGGGCGTGACGCCGAGCGGGACCAGGAAGCCGCGCCGGGTCGGCTCGACGCCGAAGGCGACGATGCCCACCGCCGGATTGCCATCGGCGACCAGGTGGTCCTCCAGCAGCACAGCGGTGCCGCGTGGGTAGGTGTCGGTGAAGTTGAAGGCCGGCGGCACGGCGGTGACGGTGGCCTGCAGGCGGAACGGCCGGCCCGACGCGAGGTTGAAGGAGAAGGTCGTGCAGGCCTGGGCGATCGCGATGGCGTTCTGGTTCGGCGCGCCGATGGCGGTCGAGTTGATCGATGCGTGGCGATAGGTGGCGTTCGGCGTGCCGCAGTTGACCAGCAGCAGGGAGCCGTCGTCGCCGACCGTGGCGCCGGCGGCCATGAACTGCGTCCCGTTCGGCAGGTCGGGGAGAGCCGGCGTGTGCATCTGCTGCCAGCGGAAGGCGGGCAGCGGCAGGTTGCCCGACGTCACCCAGCCCGCGTGCTCGCTGTCGGGGCAGAGTTCGCCGAGCCACGGCTTCGCCCACCAGTTGCTCACGGTGGCGCGAAGGGCGTGTTCGCCGTGGACCCCATCCTTGTCCTTCTCCGGCACTGAGATCGTGTTCAGTGCGACCGTCGACGTGATGCCGCGATAGGCGCCGTGCAGGTCGATGCCGATCACATCGACGCCGGCGTGGGTGCCGACGGTGGCGATCTCGCCGCCCAGCAGCACCTGACTGGCGATTGCGCCGGCGGTGTTGACCAGGACGCCGCCGCAGGCCTGCAGCGACTCGCGCCAGAGCTGCAGCAGGCGCGGCGCGTCGGCGCGGCTGCTGGCGCCGAAGCCGTCCTTGAGCCGGTTGGGATCGAGGCAGGGCCACTGGCCGGTGGCATTGGCCGGCGTGCTGCGCAGGTCGTCGAAGTGCCAGTTGTAGGCGTGCGGGAAGCCGCCGCCGGCGAAGCCGGTGCAGTCCAGATAGGGCTGGTGGCGTGGATCGCCGAGGAACTGGGCCCGCTCGGTGAACGGCACCGCCTCGCGACTCCGCGTCCACCAGGCCCAGGTCTCCGACAGGTTGCCGGGCGCGTTGGGCGTGGGCCAGCGCTGGCCCGACCCGAGGTCGGTGCCGATCCGGGTCAGCACCCGCACGGTGCGGTCCTGGTTGCCGAGCAGGCCGCTGTTCAGCAGGCGCTTCGGCAGCCGGATGCGCCACCGCGCGGTGTTCTTCGGCTGGTTCGGATCCGTCGAACTGGTGGCGAGGTCGATGGTGAAGCCGGTGGCGCTGACCGGGGACGGCACGTACTCGAGGCCGTAGAGCCGGGCCGTCGCCGGCAGGCCCTGCTGGGCGACGCTGGGCGACACGACCGGCGTGTTGTGCAGCCGGATCCAGGTGTAGGGGTCGTCGCCGCCGACGAAGCCGGCGGTGTAGTGCATCTCGAACGGGCGGCCGGCGATGCCCGGCGCGAGCCCTTCGGCGCTGTCGAAGGCGTGGTAGGCGTGGAGGCCGCCGGTGGTCAGGCCGGTCTCGGGATCGACGCCGCCGATCAGCCGGTGGACGTAGAGGGTGGACTCGATGCCGGCGTTGATCGCCGTCGACAGGTCGAGCGGCGCGAAGATCTGCAGGGTGATCGGCGCGTCCAGCACCGCCGGGCCCGTCGCCGGGTTCTCCTTGTAGGCGTGCACCCGCAGCTCGAGGTCTTCGGAGTCGGCGTGGCTGCCGTCGCCATTCGGATCCCGCGGCGTCTGCAGCCGCGCCGGGTGGGTGACGACCCGCACGCCGGGCCACGTCGCCGGATCGCGAGCCGCATCGCTGTAGTTGCGCAGCGGCGGCACCGGCAGGGCCGAGCCGTGCAGGTTGACGAAGATGGCGTTGCGGAAGCGTTCGGGCGTGCGCTGCATCTGCTCCAGCAGGAGTTGCAGCGGCGGCTCGTTGGCGTTCTCGGCGCCGGCGTCGACCCTGGCGTCGAACAGCCGCTGGGCGGTCGGCTGACGCAGGCAGTGGTTCCAGCGGTCGGCGATCGCGATCGGCAGCGTGTTCTGGCTGCCGTAGCCGTTCACCAGGCCGATCTCGGTGCGGTGCGCCGCGCCCAGCAGGCCGGAGTGATAGAGCGTCTTGCCGGTCTGGGTGCCGCCGAGGAGGCCTGGCAGCCAGTAGGCCCAGGGCGCGGCGCCGGTGGTCGTCACCGCGCCGTTGACGTAGGGCGTGTAGCTCTGGTCGCGGCCGTAGCCGAGCCGCGTGATCCAGTAGGTCTTGAAGCGGACCCGGGAATCCTGCTCCAGGGCCTTGATCGCGGTGGTGAACTCGGTGCGGAGTTGTGCCAGGTCGGTGGCCAGCAGCGACGGCGCCGAGGCGAGGGCCAGGGCGTAGATCTCGAACGTCTGCGCCGGGGCGTCGGTGGCAGGCAGCAGGCTGATGAGCTGGCTCTGGGTTGCCTCGTGCTGCCAGCCGCCCTGGTCGGTGCGCCGCGAGACCTGGGCCCGCGCGTAGTACATGCCCGCCTGGGTGTGAGGCGAGAACGACAGCTTGCGGCCCCAGAGCCAGGCGCCCAGGCGCTGCACGTTCCCCGACATCGGGTGACCTGGCGCCAGCAGTGCGCCCTGGGCGTCGGTCCGCGTGGTGAGCGAAGGATTGAAGTCCGGGTCGACCAGGGCCTGCAGGTCGTCGGGCGTGACGATCTGGCTGCGGTCGATGGAGTTCTGGACCTCCTGCAGCAGCGCCGCCGCCTTCTGGTAGGCGAAGGCGCGATGGTCGCTGGCCTCGGTCTCGCGGTAGCTCAGCGAGAGCTGCTGCAGCATGACCAGCAGGCCGGTGCTGACGATGGCCATGGCCACCATCAGCTCCATCGTGCTCCAACCGCGGTTGGCGGCCGTGCGCTCGCCGATGTCTTGCATGCTGTCCCTAGCCGTCGCCTTCTTCTTCTTCTTCTTCTTCTTCGGTCCGCGCCGGGCGGGTGCCGAGGTCGGTGTAGGCGCCATTCCGGTCCTTGCCCGCCGGCCGCACATCCTTGCTCTTGCGATAGCGGCCGAGTGCATCGTCGATGCGGGACACCTGGAACGCGTCGTGCTCGATGGAGGCCGGGCCCTTGGCGGTGCCGGCGATCTCGACGTCCCCGGCGCCGATCAGCGTGCCGCGCAGCCGGAACGGGCCCTTGATCGAGGTCTTGCCGCGAACGTAGATCAGCCCGGTCAGGTCGGTGCCGTTGCCTTCCTTGGCCTCGAAGTCGCCCTTGATGACAATCGCCGCCCGGCCGCGCAGGGCCTGGGCCGTGTCCAGCTTGAGGGAGCCGTCGACGAACACGAACTGGTCCTGCAGCGGCCGGCGGAGCAGGTCGCGGGCGTCCTTCACCGACAGGTCGGCGACGTTCTCCAGGCGATCCTCCCGCATGCCGAACACGTTCTCCATGCTGAGGTCCATGCCGGGCACGCGGAGGGAGCTGGGGGTTCCCGTGAGCGTGCTCAGCAGCCCGGTGACGCCGTTTTCCACGAAGGTCAGGCCGGGCGAGCTCGCCGACCCGGTGATCGACGCGCCGGAGCCGATCGTCACCTTGGTCGGGTTCTGGGTGAGCACCGCGCTCTGGGCCGGCACCGCCATCGGCACGCCGCGGATCTCGGTCCGCATGGTCTGCGTGGCGACGACGCGGTTGGGGTACTGGTTGAACGGCTTGGTCTTGTCGACGACCTCGTACAGGATGCCGCGGGAGCCGACGTCCCAGATGCTGCCCGCCGGCTGGCCGTACGCCGCGGACACGTCCTCCGCCTCGTCCTTGCGGATCTCGTAGCGGCCCCACAGGCTGCCCCGCACCTCGAACTCGCGCACCAGGCCCTTGCTCGGATCGATCGTGTCGATGACCGGCGGATTTGCGGCCGGATCCGACTGCGGCGCGAAGTCGGGCACCGGCTGGGTCGCCTGCCGCCGGAACCATGCCGCCGTGTCGGTCAGCCCTGAGTTGGCGATGTTGGCCGCCAACGCCTTCTGCCGGTAGCGCACGTCCATGTCCTTGCGGTTGGACTGCATCTCGGTCGAGTGCGAGATCATCATCCCGGCGGTGATGGCCACGAAGAACAGCGCCCAGACCAGGGCCGAACCCTGTTCGTCGCCCGGCTTCCGGTGCCGCTCCCTGGCGTCGGTACGGTTTCTGTACAGCGGCGACATGCCGGGCTTATCGACCGGTGCCGGGACGCCCTTGAGGGGGCGACCTGCCCGATGCTTCGGTCCGCCCGTTGCCAACGCCGCGAAGGACTGTCGAAGAATGCGACAGGCCGAAGCCTGCGGGCGCGGGCCCCGGGTTCCCGATACAGGGGCCGTGACCACCGCCGGAGCCCAACCCAGTCCCGCCGGCCGCGCCGCCGCCGCCGACCGCCGCCGCCGCATCGGCGACTTCGTCATCGAGCGCGAACTCGGCCGCGGCGGCATGGGCGTCGTGTTCGAGGCGACGCAGGAGTCGCTGGGCCGCCGCGTGGCGCTGAAGATGCTGCCGTCGTTCGCCGGCATGGATCCGGCGGCGGTGGCGCGCTTCCGGCGCGAGGCCGAGGCCGCCGGGCGCCTCTCGCATCCAGGCATCGTGCCGGTGCACTCGGTCGGCGAGCACGAGGGCACCTGGTTCTTCATCATGGACCTGGTCGAGGGTCCGCCGCTGAACCAGCTGGTCGATGCGCTGGGCGTGCGGCATCCCGACAAGCTCCGCGCCTCGCTGGTCGAGGAGGCCGAGCTGGCCGACCGCTTCCCCGGCATGCGCGAGGCGGATGGCGGCACCGGCAACGCCTACGTACGATCCTGCGCGCGGCTGGTGGCCGAGGTGGCCAACGCGCTCGCCGCCGCCCATCGCGAACGCATCGTGCATCGCGATCTGAAGCCCAGCAACATCCTCATCCATCCGAGCGGCCGGCCGGTGCTGGTGGACTTCGGCCTGGCGCGGGACGAGCAGTCGCTGGGCCTGACCAAGACCGGCGAGCAGGTCGGCACCCCGGCCTACATGTCGCCCGAGCAGGCCAGCGGCCGCCGCAAGACCGACGCCCGGGTCGACGTGTGGGGCCTCGGCGCGGTGCTCTACGAACTGCTGGCGTTGCGGCCGCCGTTCGAGGGCGGCACCGCCGTCGAGATCACCCGCCAGATCCTCGAGACCGAGCCGGTGCGCGTCGAGCGCCGCAACGGCAACGTGCCGGTGGACCTCGCTACGATCGTGCACAAGTGCCTCTGCAAGGACCCCGATGGCCGCTACGCCGCCATCGAGGCCCTGGAACTCGATCTGCGCGCGTTCCTGGCCGGCCGGCCGATCCTGGCCCAGGCGCCGACCCGCTGGGCCCGGCTGCAGGCGGGGCTGCAGCGGCGGCGACGGGCCATCGCGATCGGCTGCGCCAGCGCCGTGGCCGCGGCGGCGGTGGCGGTGGGCGCCGGCGTGGTGAGCCGTCGCGGCGACGTGCAGCGCGGCGAGCAGGCCCTGGCGGCGGCGAGCCGGGCGCTGGTGGAACTCGGCCAGGCCGATGCTGCCCGCGACAGCTACGAGCAGGCGATCGTGCTGACCCGGCGCCCGGCCGCGGTGAAGGAACAGCGGCTGCGGGACTTCCGCGCGGCGTTCGCCGCCCACTACGCCGAGCGGCCGGCGGTGCTGGAGCGCTTCGTCGAGGTCTTCGACGCCGCGGAACGTGAGCAGCTCGCCGACCTGCTGGGCCGCCTGCGCGGTCAGGGCACGCTGGCGCTGATCGGGCTCGGCCGTGACGAGCCGCGGCCGGTGGTCGCGATCCGTTCGCTGGTGGATGGTGAACTCGAGCCCGAGTGGCGGACCTGCGATCCGGCCGCGGCGCAGCCGATCGGCGAGCACCTGGTCCGCACCACGATCGCCGACGGCCAGGTCGGCCACCAGTGGGTGCGCGTCGTCCGCGACCAGGCCGCCGAGGTGTGGCCGCTGCGGCTGCCCGGCGTGCTGCCCGACGAGGTCGTGGTGTGCCTGGATGCGCGGGACCGTCGCTGGCTGGCGATCGGCCGCTGCGAGGTCACCCGCGGCGAGTACCGGAGCTGGCTCGCCGAACTGCCGCCGGAGGCGCGGCAGGAGATGACGCCGTTGGGCTGGGACGGTGGCGAGGCGGACGCGCGGTTGCCGGTGCTGGGGTTGTCCTTCCACCAGGCCCGTACGTTCGCCGTGGCCCACGGCGCCCACCTGCCGTCGGCCCGCGAGCTGTGGCTGGCGGGCAGCGGCGGCCTGGAAGGCCTGCGGCATCCGTGGGGCAGCCGCTTCGATGCGGCCCGCATCGCCGCGGATCCGTTCGCGATGACAAGGCCGGAGCCGGTGGATGGCCGGCCGACGGGCGTGTCGCCGGTGGGCGCGCACCACGTGCTGGGCAACGCCGCGGAGATCCTGTCGCCGGTCGGCGAGCCGGCGTGGCTCGTCGGCGGCGGGCATTACCTCGCCGACGATCCGGCGGCCCTGCGCCTGGAACCGGGCGCGGTGCCGACGGCGCCGCTGCGCAGCGCCAGCTGGCAGGATCCCAACGCCGGCCTGCGCCTGTGCTGGTTCCTGCCCGAGGCGCGGTCGGCGACGGACATCGCCGAACTGCGGGAACGGCGGGAGGAGCTGCGCCGCCAGCCGACCGGTTCGCTGCTGCACGAGTGGCGTATCGGCGCGCACGGCGACGTGACGTGTCAGGTGGAGATGAACGGCGTCCATGGCGGCGGCGAGGCCCGGATCCGGGTGCCGCTGGTGACCCCGGGCTTCCTGCAACTCGGCGGCTGGCGTGCGGCCGACGGCCACGGCACGCCGGTGCCCTCGCAGTGGCACCCGGCGCCTTCCGGCGAGCACGGCGAGATCACCGCCGACCTGCCGGCGGGGCTGCGTCGGGGGCAGGGCTACCGGCTGGTGCTCACCGCCGACCTCCAGCCCACCGGCGGGTTGCATCCGGAACGTGACACCTACGCGATCCGCATCCCCCTCAAGCGGGGCGGCGCGGTCGCCGCCATGCACAGCATCCTGTTGCCGGCGGGCACCGCCGTGGTCGAGGCCTGGCCGCTGCCGCTGGTCGCCAGCCTCGAGGAAGGGCTGTCCCTGCGCTGGGAGCCGACGCCCGGCGATCGGGTGGAGACCGCCGTGGTCCGCTTCCGCGTGGACGGCGTGCTCGGCCGCGGCGCGCTGGCCTGGGGGGCTGCCACCGCGTTCGCCACGCGGTTCCTCACCGCCTGGAACGGGGCCACCGACGATCTCGCCGCGGTCCTCGCCGACGACTTCCGGCAGCTGCCCGACGCGGTGGATCGGTCGACGGTCCTGGCCGATCCCCGACGGCGGCTGCAGCTGCTGCGTCCGGAGGTGCAGGACGTCGGCGTGGTCGGCGGGGTCGCCTCGGTGGAGTTCACCGCCGACTGGCGGGTGCAGGACCGGTCCGGCGGCGAGCTGCTGCTGCCGGCCTGGCCGATGGTGCTGCAGTACCGCATCGGCGGCAGCCCCAGGGCGATCCGGCTGATGCCGCGCGCCCACGCCGATCGCGGCCGCTACGGCGCCGACGGCTACGGGCACGCCGGGCTGCGCGTGCGGATCGGCGTCATCGCCGACACCGCGGTGAGCCGGACCCAGGACGCCATGACCACCATGCAGCTGCGGCTGTCGACGTCGGCGCTGCCGCAGGCCTTCGCCCAGGTGGTCGGCCACTTCGCCGATGCCGACGAGGGCGCCGCGGCGGTGCGCTTCCGGCTGGAAGGCGGCGGCGGCATGCTGCGCACCGGCCGGCCGCTGGGCGAGGCGCGGGTGTCGGCCGACGGCTGGATGGTGCAGGACTGGCTGTTCGACCTCGGTCCTGGCCTCGTCGCCGCCGAGCAGTGGTGGTCGCTGTCGCGCGGCCGTCGTCACCTGCTGGCCCGCTTCGTGGTGGGCGGCGCCGGCGAGGCGGAGGCCCGGCAGGCGCTGGCCGCCGCCCCCGTGCAGGAATGGCTGCGGGCGGTGATCGCCGCGATCGCGCTGGACTGACCCGGACCCGACGCGTCCTACGCGCGGACTTCGGCGTGCGGCAGCACGAAGCGGACCTGGGCGCCGCCCAGCGGCGACTCCTCGCACCACATGGTGCCGCCCATCGCGTCGATGATGCGCTGGCAGATGGCGAGGCCGAGACCGGCGCCCTTCGGCTTGTCGGTCATGATGTCGCCGATCTGGCTGAAGCGCTCGAACACGCGCTGCCGGTCCTCCGGCGCGATGCCGATGCCGCTGTCGGCGATGGTCACGTCCAGCAGCTCGTCGCGGGAGCTGATGGCGACGTGGATCCGGCCGCCCGCCGGGGTGAACTTCATCGCGTTGTCCAGCACGCGGCAGATCACCTCGGTGAGCCGCTGCTGGTCCACCGACGCCGCCCGGCAGTCGCCCTCCCGGCCGATCGAGATCTGCAGGTTCCGGGCGGTGGCGGCAGCCCGCGTCATCGCCACGGCGTTGCTGGCGATCTGGTGGACATCGGCCGGCTCCCGGTTCCACTGCAGGTTGCCGGTCTCGAGCTGGCTGTACTCCATCACGTCGTCCACCAGGCTCTTCAGGCGGTGGCTCTCGACGTTGAGGATCTGGGCGAACTCGCGCCAGTCGGCCTCCTGGCCCGGATCCATCGTCGTCAGGATCTCGCTGGACGAGCACATGTTGGTGAGCGGCGTGCGCAGCTCGTGCGAGATCGAGCTGATCAGGTCGTCCTTCAGCCGGTTCAGCTCGTGGTTCTTGGTGACGTCCACCAGCACGATGACCTTGCCGAAGTCGTGGTCGGGCCGGGTCGACTGCACCTGCACCACGGTCAGGTCGAAGAAGCGGTGGCCGTGGACGATGTCCGTGGACCGCACCTCCTCGCCGTCGCCGCCATCGACCTGCGCCATGGCGGAGTCGATCGAGCGCTTCAGGTCGCCGTCGACCAGGTCGGTCAGGTAGCGGCCCTCGATGGCGCCGGCGTCGCTGCGCACGACGATGCGGGCGCTGCGGTTGGCGAGCACCACGCGGCCGTCGACGTCGACGACCAGCACGCCCTCGCGCAGCGACTGCAGCACCGAGTGCACGCGATCGAAGGCGACCTCGACCGACATCAGGTTGGCGCGGCTGAGCTGCTCGCGTTCCTCGACGCTGGTGCAGGCGAGGTTGAAGCGCCGCAGCAGGGGCTGCAGGATCGGCGCGCCGTGTTCGGGCAGGCGCGAGGTCTGGCCGCGGTTGCGGAGCTGCTCGAGGCCCTGGGTCACCTCCTGCAGCGGCGCCACCAGATCGCGGCGCAGCGCGCCGAGGCAGAGGCGAAAGGCGGTGAGCAGTGCCGCTGCCGAAGCGCCGGCCACGGAGGCGGCGGCCAGCGGGCTCAGGCCGCAGGCGAGACCGACCGCGGCCGGCGTGGCGGCGGCGGCCAGCACGCCGAGCGCCGTGCGCGCCGGGCGGAGCCCGAGGTCGCTGGCGGTTCCGGCTGTGGCAGAAGCGGGCGGCGAGGCCATCTCATGGCTACATCGGCGCCGGACGGGATGGGCCTTGACGGCTGCTGCCGGCGCGATCCCTGGGTCTGCTAAGGCGGCATAACCGTATTCACTACAGCAAGTTGCAGTCGATCGACGGGCTGGCTAGCGACCTTCGCCCTGCCGGTAGCGTGCCCGGTACTTCTCCGCCAGCCGGATCTGCTTGTTGGAGAGGTCGAGTTGCCGGCCGCCGAGGAAGGCCCGTTCGACCCGGCTCGAGAGTTCGAACAGCGGCCCATCGGTCACCAGCAGGGTGGCGTCCTTGCCGACCTCCAGGCTGCCCAGCCGATCGGCGATGCCGAGGATCTGCGCCGGCCGCAGCGTGATCGCCGCCAGCGCCGCCTGCGGATCGAGACCCCAGGCCACCGCCGTGGCCGCCGCGTAGGGCAGGTTGCGTTCGTTGTAGAACGACTCGCCCGACGCGAGGCAGAAGCGCACGCCGGCCTGGTGCAGGGCCGCCGGCAGCTCGAACCGTTCGCTGAACGGGCTGTCGGCGCGACGCGGCAGCGGATGGGTGCCGCCGAGGATCACCGGCACGTCGTGGCGCAGCAGCAGGTCCTTGCAGAGCAGGCTGTCGCGGCCGCCGACCACGATCGGCCGCAGGCCGCGGCCGTGGGCCCATTGCAGGCCCGACTCGATCTGCTCGAGGTCGTCGGCCAGCAGGAACACCGGCAGCCGGCCGCGCACCACCGCTTCCATGGCGGCGAAGCGGACGTCGTGCGAGGTCGCCGGGTCGGCGCTGCGCGCATCGCTCCAGGCGCGGGCGGCGGCGAACAGCTCGTCGATCTGCCGGCGCTGCCGCGCCGTGCGGTCGCCGCCGCCGCCGGCATCCTCGGCCACCGGCGCGCGCCGCCGCCGGAACGGGTTGTCGCCGGCCTGCGCCGGCCAGTCCACCACCAGCCCTGCATCGGCCACGATCGCCAGCGACGCATTGGTCCAGCCGTCGAGCTGGATCACCGAGGCGCGCCCGGCCACCAGGCCACCCTGCGGGAACACGCCCGCCACCAGCACGCCGTTGCTGCGCGTCACCGGCAGCACGGTGGAGTCGGGATTGATCGCGGTGAGCGCCAGCGCCTCCGGCGTGGCGTCGCCGAGCTCGCGCAGGTCGATGCTGGGCCGGATCGACGAGATCTCCTGCAGGCCGAGGCTGGTGAACGGCGCGATCAGGCCCGGGTAGACGTGGCGGCCCTTGCCGTCGAGCACCAGGGTGCCGTCGGGCAGGTCGGCGGCCTGGCCGGCCGGGACGATGCCCTTCAGCACGCCCTGCTCGAACCAGATCGTCCCCTCCAGCAACGTGCCCTTGCTGACGGTGTGGATCACCGCGCCCTCGATGGCGATCGGGATCACCTGCGGGCCGGCCTTCATGGTGAGGTCCTGGGCCCACAGCGGCGTCGTCGACACCAGCAGCACAGACGAAAGGGCGATGCGGAACGCGATCATCGGCCACCTCCCAGGCACTCGCGGCAGCAGTAGTGTTCGGTCAGGTCCTCGGCGCGCCAGAACGCGTCCCAGGCCGGCCCGCCGCGGCCGCCCTCGCGCCGGCCGGCGCCGCCGCCTGCCGCCAGCGCGCGTTGCAGCAGCCGCGCCCGTTCGCGCGCCACTTCGGCGCGCGCATCGCGGTCCCGCTCGAGCGTGAACAGCGGCCGGCCGTCGACGTAGGTCGCCTCGCAACGGCTCAGGTAGGAGAGCGGATCGCCGGACCAGATGGCGAAGTCGGCGTCCTTGCCCTGTTCCAGGCTGCCGGTCATCTGGTCGATGCCGAGCTGCCGGGCGGGGTTGATGGTGACGAAGGCGAGCGCCGCCGCCGGCTCGAGGCCGCCGTACTTCACCGCCTTGCCGGCCTCGGTGTTGAGCCGGCGCGCCAGTTCGTTGGAATCGCTGTTGAACGACACCAGCACGCCCTGCCCGTGCATGATCGCGCCGTTGTCTGGGATCGCGTCCTGCACCTCCAGCTTGTAGGCCCACCAGTCGCTGAACGCCGAGGCGCCGATCGCCGCCTTGGCGATGGCGTCGGCGACCTTGTAGCCCTCCAACACGTGCTGGAACGTGCCGATGCGGAAGCCCAGCTCCTGCGCCATGCCGCACAGCATGGAGATCTCGTCCTGCCGGTAGCTGTGGCAGTGCAAGAGCCGCGTGCCGTCCAGCACCTCGACCAGCGCCTCCAGCTCCAGATCCCGTCGGGGCGGCAGCACCGCCGCCCGCGCCCGCGCGTCCAGCGCCTCGTAGCGACGCCAGGCCTCGCGGTGGTCGCGCGCCGCCATGAAGCGGTCGCGGATCAGGGCCTCGACGCCCATCCGCGTCGCCGGATAGCGCGTGCTGTCGTTCGAGCCGTTGGCCCGGCGCGGGTTCTCGCCCAGCGCGAACTTGATGCCGGGCCTGCCGCCCTGCAGCACCATCTCGTCGGGATGGCTCGCACCCCAGCGCACCTTCACCGTGCTGCTCTGGCCGCCGATGGCGTTGGCCGAACCGTGCAACTGGTTGACCGCGGTGACGCCGCCGGCGAGCTGCCGGTACCAGTTGACGTCGTCGGGGTTGATCACGTCCTCGACCCGGACCTCGCTGGTCACCGCCTGGCCGGCCTCGTTGATGCCGCGTGAGATGCCGGTGTGCGAATGGCAGTCGATGATGCCCGGCGTGATCTGCCGGCCCTGCAGGTCGACACTGGCGGTGCCGGCGGGCACCGGCGGCAGGTCGGCATCCGGCCCGACGTAGGCGATCTTGCCGTCCCGGATCCACAGCGCCCCGCGCTCGAGGATGCCGGCCGGCCCCGACGTCCAGATCCGCGCCTGCCGGAAGACGATGTTCTGGGCGACCGGCGCCGCCGGCAGGCCATAGGCCTCGAACGGCATCGGCAGCGGCGTGATCGCCGGCGGCGGCAGCGCCGGGCCTTCCCTGGCGGCCAGCGGTGCCGGCCCCTCGCTGCGCACCGCGGTCCAGGTGGCCGTGCTACCGTCCGGCAGGCGGATCGTCCCATGCAGGCGGTCGCCGTCGCGGACCGCGGTGAACTGCAGGTGGCCTTCCACGCCGAACGCCGCGTGCTGGGCGGTGAAGTCGAGCTGCCAGGCCGCCCGGCGCACGGCGCGCGCCTGGATCTCCTGCTCGCCGACCTGCAACGTCACCCGTTCGCCGGTGATGGCGATCGTCGCGGCGACGCCGCCGCCGATGCCCAGCGCGGCGGTCCACTTGCCCAGCAGCGCCTCGGCCCGGTCCGTCAGCAGGTCGTGCGGCTCGCCGCCGACGAACAAGAGGCGCACCTCGGCCCCCCGTTCGAACAGCGCGCCCCGCACCGCCACCAGGTTGGCCAGCCGGCCCGGCTCGATGGTGCCCACCAGCGCGTCGAGCCCGAGCAGCTTCGCCGGCGTCGTGGTCACCGCCGCCAGGGCCTCGTCGGCGCTCACGCCGCACGCCATCGCCTCGGCGGCGCGCGCCGGAAAATCACCGCGGTCCTTCAGTCGCGCCGTGGTCCACGCCACCACCGCGCCGGCGTCCAGCAGCCGCCGCGTGTTGGTCGGCGCCTGCTCCCACGACATGAGCTGGCGCAGGCTGGTGCGCTCGGCGGCGGCGACCGTGCCGACATCCGGCGCCTCGGGGTAGTCCAGCGGGATCACCAGCGGCAGCCCGGCCTGCGCCACCGCCGGCAGACGGCGGAACTCCATGCCGGAACCGACCGCCACCGCGCGACGGCCCGACTCCTGGGCGATCTTCGCCGCCCGCAGCACTTCCAGCTCGTCCTGGGTGTCGAACCACAGCGGCCGGTCGCGCCCGCTCAGCGCGTCGAGCACGGGATCGAAGGGCAGCGGGCCGAGTTCGGGGCGCTGCGCCACCGTCGCCTGGCAGCGCTCGCGCCAGTCGGCGTCGAGCAGGAGCTGCCGCAGCACGGCGATCGCACCCATCTGCGAGTCCGGATAGTCGCCGCCGGTCTGGAACGACACGATGTGGCCGCTGTGCCGCTGCAGCACCGGCGTCGGCCGGTCGGCGGCGGGTTCGGTGAGCTGGACGACCGCGCCCCTGCCCTTCCACACCCCGCCGGTGGGCACGATCGCCGCAGTGGTGAAGCCGAGCCCGCGCAGCGCCTTGCGGTCCGCCTCGGCGACGCCGGGGCCGTCCAGCGCGCTGCGCTGCGCCTGCACGTTGCGGTTCCAGTGGGTGCCGGCGGTGCCGGCGGCGGCGGCCGGCGCGTCGACCGGCACGAAGGCGTCGATCAGGCCGGGGTAGATCGTGAGGCCGGTGCAGTCCCACACCCGCGCGCCGGCGGGCGCCTTGCCGTTCGGCTGCACCTGCACGATGCGGCCCTCCCGCACGACGACGGTGGCCCGTGGGATGCGTGCGCCGGGTCTGGTGACGACATCGGCGCCGACCAGGGCGTGCCAGCCGGCGTCCACCGTGCGGGGGCCGTTGGCGGGTGGTCCCTGCGCCGGCAGCGCGAGCGCGAGGAGCAACGGAAGCACGGAGGGGAGCAGCGGGCCGCGGCGGGACATGGTTGCGCAGGATAGCGACGGGCGGGGTCGGGGCTCCATGGTGCTCGCGGATGGTTGGTGGGGAATCGCCGGATCGCAGCGTGGAGGGATGCGCGGCGCGATCGGGTCGTTGCCGGCGGCGGGCCGTGAGGATGGTGGGGGGGTTGCGGTGGGTGGCGGGTACGTTCGTGGGGGAGTGGTGGGCTCGTGGGACGTACAGCGCTCGTCGCGGCAAGTGCATGCTGCTGCACGGGTTCGGCAGCGGATGTCATGCGTCTGGCCTGACAAGAAGCGGCTTCCCATGACAGATCCTCAATCTTAACAAGTGGATTCCCTTGACGAAGCCGTTGACGAGGGGCGCTGGGGTGGGTAGAAGGTGCGTCGTGGTGATCGGGCCCGCCAAGGAAGACGGGGCGGTCACTGCGATCAGAGTGCCCTCGGACCTGCGCTCCTGACAGTACTTGCCCTGCTCCTGGCGCCGCTCGTGGCCCAGACCCAGGGGCCCCAGCCCACCCACGAGGGCGCCTATCCGGGTGCTGACGGCGGCGGCTGTTCGGCCAACGGCTGGGCGGGGAAGCTCGGCGCGCAACGGGTGGCGATCGGGCAGGGATTCGAGGATCAGACCCACTATCAGGTCCTCGATGCAGCGGTTCCCGCCCAGGACTTCCTGGCGATCCCGCCGGCCGGCAACAGCAAGGGCACGGTCAACCAGGTCGGTGAGCTGATCCACAAGGTCGAACTGCCGGATCCGCCCTCACTCTCGGGCTATCCGTTCGACTTCGGATTGCTCTTCCGCAGCGGGGCTCCCGCCGCGACCGACGACGACCTGGACGGCGGCTGGAACTACACCTTCATCGACCGGGTGGTGGTCGACTACGAGGGCTCGGAGCCCACGGGGCTCACCTGGACCTCCAGCACCGGCGATGTGCGCACGGGCTCCATCCTGGAGTCCAGCAACGGCACCTGGTTCAGCGTCGACCGCGGCTTCTCCCGGTTCCGCTGGTGGATGGACGGCCAGACCGAGCGCCTGGAACGCTACCGGCCCGATGGCTCGGTGATGCGCTACGAGCGCGTGCCGAACTCCAACCGCTGGCGGCCCTCGGTGTTCTACGACCCGTACGACAACGCCTGGACCTACGCCTGGACCCAGTACGGCCTGATCGACAAGGTCACCGATCCCCGGGGCATCGAGGTCCGCTTCGTCCGCAGCACGGGCATGGTCACCGTCGAGTACTGGGCCAATGGCCAGCACGCGAGCGCCCTCGACCACATCCTGACCCTGGCCACCAACGGGCTCATCGCCAGCGTCCAGCAGGCCACCACGAGCTACCTGCAGACCAAGAACGGCGACCTCTACATAGACGTGTCGCGGCCAAGGGGGATGTCAAGACGGAAGGCATGCGGCCAGTGACGGATGTGCTGATCGGCTGCCACCTGGGCTACAAGGCAAGGGATGGCAGGGGATGATGTGCGGCCGACGCTCCTCGTAGACGAACGTGGAGGAGGCAGGGGAAGGTCCGGCGCAACCTTGCTTCTCCCCGGCGTAGCGGTAGCAAGGCTCACACCATGAGCCAGCGGCGATTGCACTCGAGCGGCGCGCCGTGGGAGCCGATCGTCGGCTACTCGCGGGCGGTTCGCATAGGCCAGCAGGTCTGGGTGTCCGGCACCACCGCCACCGGGCCCGACGGCAAGCTCGTCGGGGTCGGCGACATGGCGGCGCAGGCCCGCCAGGTGTTCCAGAACCTCGAACGCGCGCTGCGGGCGCTCGGCGCCGAACTCCGCCACGTCGTGCGCAGCCGCATCTACGTCACCGACATCACCCGCTGGGAGGAGGTCGGCCGCGTGCACGGCGGACTCTTCGCCGCCATCCGGCCGGCCTCCACCCTGGTCGAGGTCAGCGGACTCGTCGACCCGCAGATGCTCGTCGAGATCGAGGTGGACGCGGTGGTGGACGGGTGAACACCGCGACTCCCGAACGGCCGCCTCGCCCGGTGCTGGTCTTCGACGGCGGCTGCGGCTTCTGCCGGCGCTGGGTCGCCTGGCTGCGCCCCCGCACCGGCGATCGCCTGGAACTGCTGCCCGCCGACGAACTCGGCGACCGCCTGCCGCAGCTCGACCGCGCCGCGGTGGCCGACGCCGCGTTCCTGGTCGGCACCGACGGCGGCGTGCGGCGCGGCATGGCGGCGGTGACCGGCGCGCTCGGCCTGGCGCCGGGCCACGGCCTGCCCGACGCGCTGCGTCGCACGGTGCCCGGTGCGACGCGGCTCGGCGAGGCCCTCTACCGCATGGTCGCACGACACCGCGGCCGGCTGGAACGCGGGATCGCCCCCCTGGCAGGGCCCGCCGGGCCGGTCACGTTCGTGCGCGGCACCCGCCTGTTCCTGCTCCTCCTCGGTCTCGTCCAGGCCCTCTGGTTCGGCTCGCTGCTGGCGCAGCATGACCTCCTGCTGGGCGACGGCGGCCTGCTGCCGGTGACCACGACCATGCAGGCCGCCCGGGAGGCCGGACTCGGCTTCCTCGACCTGCCGACGCTGGCCTGGCTGTCGGCGACGCCGGGCTGGCTGGCGGGGCTCGGCTGGGCGGGGATCCTGGTCGGCCTCGGCGTCGCCGCGGGCCTGCTGCCGCGGCTCCTGCTGGCGGTGTCGTGGCTGCTGCAGCTCTCGTTCGTGCACGTGCTGGGCGTCTTCGGCGCGCACACCGGCGACGCGCTGCTGCTGGAAGTGACGGTGCTGGGGCTCCTGCTGGCGGCGCCGGGTGGACGGCAGTCGCTGCCGGCGGCGAGGGCCTTGCTGTGGCTGTTGTGGCTGCGGGTGGTGGCGGCGCCGGCCTGGACCCTGCTGGTGGAAGCAGGCGCGGTCGGTCCCACCGAGTGGCTCGGGCAATGGCTGCGCAGCCAGCCGTTGCCGTCCGCGTCCGGGCTGCAGCTCGGCAACGGCGCGTCGGCCGTGGTCGCGGCCCTGTCGCTGGTCGCGCTGCTGGTGCTGGCGCTGGCGCCCGTGGGCCTGCTGCTGTTCCGCAGGCTGCGGCACGCCAGCGTGCTCGCGTTGCTGATGGTGTTGGCCGGCTTCACCGTGCTCGGCAGCCAGGGCGTCACGCCGTGGCTTGGAATGGCCGCGCTGCTGCCGTTCGTCGACGATCGTCTGCTGCGCCGCGCGGCGCCGCCGGCGATGTGGTCGCCGGGCTGGGGTGTCCGGGTGGCTTCGGCGGGGGCGTTGGCGCTGCTGCTGGCCATTGGCGCGGTGGTGATGCTGCCGGCGAGCGCCGTCGCCCGGGTCGTGCACCGCTTCGGTGCTGTCAGCTCCGAGCGGGCGCTGCTGGGCAGCCTGCCGGCGCGGCCGGTGCTGGAGGTGCAGGCGAGCGACAACGGCCAGAGCTGGCATCCGTACGCGCTGCCGTTCGCGCCGGGTGCCGTGGATCGGCGGCCGGCGTTCGTGCTGCTGCACCTGCCGCGGCTGGAGGCGGCGCTGGCCGATGCGGCGGTGACGGCGGCGGGCGGCGCGCCGCCGCCGTGGCTGCGCGAACTGGCGCGCACGCTGCTGGATGCGTCGCCGGCGGTGACCGCGGCCTTCGTCTCGCGGCCGTTCGGCGAGGCGCTGCCGCTGCAGGTGCGTTTCGTGATGTTCCGCTACGTGGCGCCCGACGCCGCGGAACGGGATGCGGGCGCGCTCTGGCAGCGCGAGGACCTCGGCGTGCTCGACCGGCCGTTCCAGCGCGTGCGCTGAGGCCGGCTCAGTGCGCGCGCCGGGGCCGGTTGTAGACCCAGCGCACGAAGCGATCGACGTCGTCCAGCACGAGGTAGATGCAGGGCACGAGGATCAGGCTGATCACGGTCGCGAACAGCACGCCGAAGCCCAGCGAGATGGCCATCGGGATCAGGAAGGTCGCCTGCACCGAGGTCTCGAAGATCAGCGGCATCAGGCCGCCGAAGGTGGTGAGCGAGGTGAGCAGGATCGGCCGGAAGCGGTCGGCGCCGCTGCGGCGCACGGCGTCCAGCACGGTCCGGTGCTGCGGGCGCACGCGGTTGATCCATTCCACCAGCACGATGTTGTCGTTGACGACGACGCCGGCCAGCGCGACCACGCCGAACATCGACATGATGCTGAGGTCGTAGCCCAGCAGCATGTGGCCCAGCACGGCGCCGACCATGCCGAAGGGGATCGCGGTCATCACGATGAGCGGCTGGAAGTAGGAGCGGAAGATGCCCGCCACCAGCGCGTAGATCAGGAAGAGCGCGAACAGGAAGCCCTGGCCGAGGCCGCGGAACAGGTCGGCGCGCTTCTTCTGGTCGCCCTCGAAGCCCCAGGCGAGGCCGTGGTGGCGGGCGCGCAGGTCCGGCAGCACGGTCTCGCGCAGGTCGCGGTTGAGCTTCTCGGCGTCGGCCTGCGGATCGGTCTCGTCGACCTCGGCGCTGACCCGCACGACCCGCTTGCGATTGACGCGCTGGATCGAGGCGAAGGCGCGGCCGGGATCCACCTCGGCGACCTCGCCGAACGGCACTTCGTCGCCCTGCGGCGTGCGGATCCGCATGTCGTCGAGGTAGGCGAGGCTGCGGCGTTCGCTCTCCGGATAGCGGACCATCACCTTGACGTCGTCGCGGTCGCGCTGGATGCGCTGCACCTCCTCGCCGTAGAAGGCCTGGCGCACCTGGCGGGCGAGGTCCTGCTGGCTGAGGCCGAGGGGTTCCGCCGAGGGCCGGATCGACAGGCGCAGTTCGCTCTTGCCGAGGCGGAACGAGTCGCTGACGTCGTGGGTGGCCGGATAGCTGGCCACCGCCAGCTTCAGCTCGGCGGCGGCCTGCCGCAGCACGTCCAGGTCCTCGTGATAGAGCTCGACGTCGACGTCCTTGCCGGTGGAGAAGAGCGCCGTGGTGAAGCGCAGCTCGACGGCGTCGGGCACGGCGCCGACCTTCTGGCGAAGCCGGCCGAGCAGCGCCTCGGACGAGATCGTGCGGACCTCGGAGGGGCGGAGCTGCAGGTTGAGCTCGGCGAGGTGGGCGCCGTCGGCGAAGGCGGCGTCACGCTGGCCGCCGTTGCGGGCCTGTTCCAGGGCGTAGGGCTGGCTGCCGACGCTGGCGAGCATGTGCTCGACCACCGGCTCGCTGCCGTGCTCGCGTTCCAGTTCGGCCGCGGCCTCGCGGGCGGCGCGCTCGATGCGGCCGAGGATCCGGCCGGTGGTCTCGACCGGCGTGCCCTGCGGCATGGTCAGCGACACCACGACGTTGTCGCCCTCGACCGACGGGAAGAACACGAAGCGCGGATGGCCGGTGGCGATCAGCGCCATGGTCAGGACCAGGGCGCCCGCGGCCGCCGCCAGCGTCAGGTAGCGCCAGCGGAACGCGATCTCGGCCAGCGGCTGGTAGACGCGATCGATGACGAGCTGCAGGCCGCCGGAGAACACGCCCTGCACCCGCGCCCAGGCCCGGGTCACCGCGTTGCGCGGGCCGTCGCCGTCGAGCTTCAGCCGGGCCAGGTGCGAGGGCAGCAGGTACTGGGACTCGAACAGCGAGAACAGCAGCACCGGGATCACGATCAGCGGGATCACGCGCCAGACCTGCTGGTCGCTGCCGGGCACGTTGAACATCGGCACGAACGCTGCCACCGTGGTCAGCACCGAGGCCACGACCGGCGCCGCCACCTGGGCGGTGCCGCGCACAGCGGCCTGCAGCGGCGTCTTCGCCGTGCGGCGGTGCTCGAAGACGTTCTCGCCGACCACGATGGCGTCGTCGACGACGATGCCGAGCACCACCAGGAAGGCGAACAGCGAGATCATGTTCACCGACACGTCGAAGTGCGGCATCAGGAAGGCGGCGCCGAGGAAGGCCACCGGGATGCCGAACACGACCCAGAGGGCCAGGCGGAGCTGCAGGAACAGGGCCAGGATGACGCCGACCAGGCCCAGCCCCATGGCCATGTTGCGCAGCAGCAGGTCCAGGCGCCCGGCCAGCATCCGCGACTGGTCGCGCCAGGTGGTGAGCCGCACGCCCGGCGGCAGCAGGCGCGCGCCCTCGCCCTCGCACCACTCGCGGACCCGGTCGGCGATCGCCAGGGTGTCCTGGTCGCCGATGCGGTAGACCTTCAGCAGCGCCGCCGGTGCGCCGTCGAAGCGCGAGCGCAGGTCGATGTCGGCGAAACCGTCGCGCACCGTGGCCAGGTCGCGCAGCAGCACGCGGCTGCCGTCGGGCCGGGTCAGCACCGCGAGCTGCTCGAACTCCGGCCCGGTCCAGGCCTGGCCCTGCACGCGCAGCAGGGTCTGGCCGTGCTCTGACTTGACGGTGCCCGCGGGCAGGTCCAGGGACGCGCGGCGCACGGCCGCCGCCACCTGTTCCAGGGTGGTGCCGTGCCGGCGCAGCGCCTCCTCGGACACCTCGATGCTGACCTCGTCGGGGCGCACCGACGACAGCTCCACCTGGCTGATCTCCGGCAGCGAAGCCAGCCGGTCGCGCACCTCCTGGGCGAGGCGCTTCAGCGTGCGTTCGGGCACGTCGCCGTGCACCGCGACGTTGAGCACCTCGGAGCGCACCACCAGCCGGGTGACCACCGGCTGCTCGATTTCGCGGGGGAAGTTGGTGATGCCGTCGACGCGGGCCTTCACGTCCTCCAGCACCTGCTGCATGTCGGCCTCGTTGAGCGCCTCGACCACCACGAAGGCGCTGCCCTCGTTGGCCGTCGCGCTGACCTTGTCGACGCCGGTGATGCCCTCGACCACCTCCTCGATGCGCATGCACACGCCCTGCTCCACCTCGGCGGGCGTGGCGCCGGGATAGACCACCTGCACGGTGACGATGTTGGGCTTGATCTCGGGGAACACCTCGCGGCGCACGCCGAACAGCACCGTCAGGCCGCCGGCCACGGCGATGGTGATCGCCACCAGCATCGAGGCGACGTGGTTCTGGATGAACCAGGCCCGCAGGCCGCGGGCCGGGACCGCGTCGTCGTCGCTGCCGCTCACTTGCCCGCCTCCGGCGCCGGTTCGTCGGCGAGCCGCACCATCATGCCGTCGGTGGCGGTGTCGAGCGCGGTCAGGCAGACCCGCTGGCCGTCGCGCAGGCCCGAGCGCACCAGCACCCGGTCCTGCTCCTGCCGCAGCACCTCGATCCGCGCCGTGCGCAGGCGGTTCTCGGCGTCGAGCACCATCACCGTGCCATCGGCCCGCAGCGCCTCGCGGGGCAGCGCGACCATGCCGTCGAAGGTCCGCCCGGTGATCCTGGCCTGCACGAACAGGCCGACGGCCAGCGGCGGCCGTTGTCGATCCGGCGCCGTGGCGAACGGATCGCGCACGCGCGCCACCAGGGTGAGCTGCCGCGTGCGACGATCGATCTCGCCCTCGCTGCGGTCGATGGTCGCAGGCCACTCGTGGACCTGGCCGGCGAACTCGGCGCGCAGGGTCACGGCGGGCCCGGTCGGCGCGCCGTCGCCGCCCGTCGGCTGCGGCAGGTCCAGGAACTGCAGGTCGCGGTCGGGCACCGGCAGCCGCACCTCGACCGCGTCGGTGGGATAGACCTGCGCCAGGGTCTGGCCGGGCATCACCAGCTGGCCCGCGGTGACCGTGCCGCTGCGCACGCGGCCGGCGAACGGCAGCCGCAGGGCCGTGCGTTCGAGGTCGAGCTGCGCCCGCTCCAGGGCCGCCCGCGCCGCCTGCAGGCTGCGTTCGGCCTCGGCCAGCTGCGGCGCGCGGGTCACCAGCGGGTCCGCCGCCCGGTCGCCCTCCAGGCGCCGCCACGCCGCCACCGCCGCCTCGGCCTCGGCCTTCTCCTGGGCGAGCCGCAGCTCGGCGCGGGCGACATCGGCCTCGCGCCCGGCGATCTGCAGGCGGTAGTCGGCGTCGTCGATGCGCAGCAGCACCTGGTCCGCGGCGAAGAAGCCGCCGGCCCGCAGCGCGTCCGCCACCATGACCACGCGGCCGCCGACCTGCAGGGCGAGATCGACGGTGCCGCGGGGCTCGACAGTGCCCTGGGCCTGCACGTCGATCCGCACCGGACCGCTCTGCACCAGCGCCGTGCGCACCAGCGGCGCCAGCACCGCCGGCGGCTTGCGGGGCGGCGGCGTCACCGCCGCCACCAGCTTCCAGGCGGCGGCGAGCGCCGCCACCAGCACGAGGATCGGCAACAGGATCTGCAGGACGAGCTTCATTGCGGTTCTCCCTCCGCCGGCGCGCGGAAGCCGCCGCCCAGCGCGAGGAACAGGTCGATGCGGTTCTCCAGGCGCAGCCGGCGCAGGGCGATGGCCTGGCTGGTCGCCTGCGCCTCCTGCCGCTGGCTCTCCAGCAGCGTGAGGATGTCGGCGATGCCGCCGAGGTAGCGGGTGCGGGCCGCCGCGGCGGCGTCCCTGGAGTGGGCCGCCGCCGCCAGCGTCGCCCGTTCGCGGGCGGCGAGCCGGCCCTCGGCCGCCAGCGCCGTCTCCACCTCGCCGAACGCACGCAGCAGCGCGTTGCCGTAGCCGGCCAGCGCCTCGCGCTGGTCCGCCTCGGTCTGCGCCACCGCCGCCCGCAGCGCGCCGCCGCGGAACAACGGCAGCAGCAGGTTGCCGCCGAGGCTCCACACCCGGAAGTCGGGGTCGATCAGGTCGTCGGGATCGCGGCTGCTGGTGCCGCCGCTGGCGGTCAGGCTCAGCCGCGGATACAGCGCCGCCCGCGCCTCGTCGACCCGGCAGCCCGCCGCCGCCAGCCGCCGCTCCGCCGCCAGCAGGTCCGGCCGGCGGCGCAGCAGTTCCGACGGCAGCCCCGCCGGCACCGCCGGCAACTCCGCGGGCAGTGCGACGCCGCCCGCCGCCCTGCCCGCCGGGTAGTCGCCCAGCAGCAGCTCGAGCTGCCGCACGGCGCGGTCGTGCAGGTCGCGGCGCTGGGCCACCGCGGCCTCGCCGTCCTGCGCGGTGGCCTCGGCCAGATGCGCGTCCAGGGCCGGCCGCACGCCGCGCCGGTAGCTCTCGCGCACGAAGTCGGCGCTGCTGCGGTGGCTCCGCAGCGTCGTCTCCGCCAGCGCCAGCTGCTCCCGCGCCTCCGCCACCGCGAAGAACGCCTTGCAGGTCTGCGCCACCACGCTCAGCCGCAGAGCCGCCAGGTCCGCCGCCGCCGCCTGGGCGTTGGCCAGGGTCACCGCCTCACCGGCCCGCACCCGGCCCCACAGGTCCAGTTCCCACCCCAGGTCGAGACTGACGCCGAACGAGGTGGTGGTCGTGCTCAGCACGCTGCCGCCGCCGGGGATCGGGAAGCCGATGAAGTTGCGGCGCGTGCGGCTGCCGTTCAGTCCGGCGTCGACGGTCGGTTCGAGGCTGGCGCCGGCCTGCACCGCCAGGGCCGCCGCCGCGTCCAGCCGCGCCGCGGCCATCTGCAGGTCGCGGTTCTGTTCCAGGGCCCGCGTCACCGCCGCGTCCAGGGCCGGCTCGCCGAAGCCGGTCCACCACGCCTCGGGCAGTTCGCCGGCGGTGGCCTCGCCCGGCCACGCCGCCGGCACCGGCACGCCGGTGGCATCGGCTTCGACGGTGGGCGGCGGCGCGGCATGGCAGCCGGCGAGCCACAGGAGCCCCAGCAGCATCGCCGTGCGCATCACGATTCCCTCCGCACCCGATCGGCGGCCACCTGGAGCCCGCGCATGCCGCCGGCGATGAAGTCCACCAGCCGATTCCTGGTGGCCTGCATGTCCCTGGCGTCGCAGCGCCCGCCGCTGAAGTCTCGGAGCGTGTCGGCGTGCTGCAGCGTGTGGGCCAGCGCGCCGATGGCGAAGTGCAGCCGCCACATCGCCTCCTCGCCGTCGAGGCCGGGCTGCGCCGCCCCCAGCGCCCGCACGAAGCGTTCGGCGATCGCGCCGAACTGCTGCCGCAGGAAGGCGACCAGGAACGGCGGCTGCTCCGCCATGATGCGGCCGAACATGCGGCACATCCGGCCGTGGTCCGCGTCGTCCGGCAGCAGTTCCAGCACCGGGCTGACGAAGGCATCGACCACGGCGCGCAGGTCGGGCCGGCGATAGCCGAGGCCCGCCGTCACCGCGTCCAGGCGGCGCAGACGTTCGGCGTTGATCGGCTCGATGCGCCGCGCCAGCACCGCCTGCGCCAGCCCCTCCTTGTTGCCGAAGTGGTAGTGCACCGCCGCCAGGTTGACGCCGGCCCGGGTGGTCAGCTGGCGCAGGGAGGTGCCGGCGAAGCCGTGCTGGCCCAGCAGTTCCTCGCCGGCATCCAGGATGGCCTGCTTGGTGTCGACCTCCGTCATGAGGCGCCGGACGCTAGCGGCTCAAACGTTCGTTTCAATCAGTCGTTTGAATCCGTCGTCGACTGCGATCCTATAACATTCTGTCAATAAATGGGTTACGACAGATGCTCCGCCGATCGGAGCACTTCGGCCAACGCCCGGTATTGCCCCTCGGCGTTGTATGCCTGTGGGCTGACCCGCAGCAGCCGCAGCCTGGGGCTCGGCCAGCGCATCACCGGCACCTCGATCCGGTGCCGCTCCCACAGCTCCACCTGCAGCGGGTCCAGGCCGTGCGGTCCCACCGGCGGGGCCTCGCCGGGCGGCAGGATCACCGAGGCCAGCGAGCCGATCATCTCCGGCGGGCAGGGGGCCTCGGTGCCGACCGCCGCGCCGAGCAGCTCGCGCGCGCGCAGCGCCAGCGCGCGGTTCCGTTCCTGCAGCGCCGGGATGCCACCGGGCAGCAGGCCGTCGAGGAAGCGCAGCGCCGCCGGCACGCACAGGAACGGCGTCGGGTCGGCGGTGCCGGTGAAGTCGAACTCGAGCCGGAAGCGCGAGCGATCGGTGCGCGGGCTGTTGGCGCCGTGGCTGATGGACAGCGGTCGCACGTCCGCCTGCCGGTCGCGCCGGACGTGCAGCAGCGCCGCGCCCTTGGGCGTGCACAGCCACTTGTGGCAGTTGCCGGTGTAGAACGCGGCGCCGAGTTCGTCGAGGTCGAGCGGCAGCATGCCGGGCGCGTGCGCGCCGTCCACCAGGGTCTCGACGCCGCGCTCGCGCAGCGCCGGCACCAGCCGTTCGAGCGGCATGACCAGGCCGGTGGGGGAGGTGACGTGGTCGATCAGCAGGAGCCGCGTGCGTCGGGTGACCGCGCCCAGCACCGCGGCCACCACCTGCTGCGGATCCCGCAGCGGGAACGGGATCGGCACCACGACGATGCGGACCTCGCGCCGCGCCGCGGCGAACTCCAGCGCGTTGCGGCAGGCGTTGTACTCATGGTCGGTGACCAGCACCTCGTCGCCGCGGTCGAAGTCGAGCGAGCGCAGCACGGTGTTGACGCCGGCGGTGGCGTTCGGCACGAAGGCCAGATCGTCGGGATCGGCGCCCACCAGCTCGGCCAGCGGCGCCCTGGCCTGGTCGAGCAGCCCTTCCAGCTCGCGGTGCAGGAACAGCACCGGCTCGCGCTCCAGGCGATCCTGCCACTGCCGCTGCTCCGCCAGCACCACCCGCGGACAGGCGCCGAAGCTGCCGTGATTGAGGAAGGTGACCGTGGGATCGAGATCCCAGTGGTGGGCGTGCTCGGACGGGGCGGGGCGCATCGGCCGTGGCTTACGGGGGCGACGGCCGGCCGGCAAGCGGCAGTTGCACCGCGGCGCCGATGGCCATGCATTCTGCATGCAGGGATGGTGTCGCCACGGCGAAGACCATCCAGATCCGGAACGTCCCCGTCCGGAGCGAGCGGGACTCGGCATGATCGTGGTCGGCGGCCATGGCGATCGACCACATATCACGGGAGCCGTGGATCGGCCGCCATATCCACTCTGCGCAACTCCCCGGGCAGCCCGGCCCAGAGTGCCGTTCCGCCCAGCAGCGAGTGCACCGGACCCGGCAGCGTGACCAGCGGCACGGCCGCCTCGCGATCGTCGAGCAGCAGGAGGACCTCGCCGCGGTCGGTGCCGGCGCAGAGCTGTCCGGTCCAGGCCAGGGCCAGCACGGCGCCGCCGAGCCGCTGCCAGGTCCGCAGCAGCCGTCCGTCGCTGCCGTGCACCCGCACGCGGCCGTCGCGGGCGCCGCTGGCGACGGTGCCGTCGGGCAGGAGCAGCAGGCACTCGATGCCGGCGGTGTGGCCGAGGAACTCGGTGGGCGGGGCGAGGGGCAACGGCGTGCGCAGCAAGCGGCCGTCGACGCCGCAGCTCAGCACGGCATCGCCGCCGGCGGCGAACGCGACGCCGCGGCAGGCACCGGCGTGGGGCGCCACCGCCACCCGCGCGCCCAACGGGTCGACGAGCGGCCACAGCAGCACGGTCCCGTCGGCGCAGCCGGCCGCACCGAGCCGGCCATCGCCGGACACCGCCACCGCGGTCACCACGTCGCCCGCCACCCGCTGCGCGTGCAGGAAGCGCAGGTGCCGATCCTGCACCCAGAGCACGCCGCGCTGGCCGGGCTCGCCGCCGCCGGCGAGCAGCCGTTCGCCGCCGGGGATCGCCGCCACCGCGAACGGTCGATGGCCGGAGGCGCCGATCCGGCGCAGGTCCGGCGGCGTGCCGAGCAGCACGCCGCCCTGCGACGCGGAGAGCAGCGCGCCGTCGTCGGCCCGGGCGATGGCGGTGACCGGACCGACGTGGATGGCGGGTGGCGCTGCGGCGCAGCCGGCGAGCGTCACGAAGACGAGGATCGGCACAGGCCGCGCCCTCACAACGCGCCCTCCAGCTCGAGCAGGAAGCGCTTGCAGCGGTCGGCGCCCGCCGCGTTGCCGGCGTAGCCGCCGAGCGCGCCGTTGCTGGCCACCACGCGGTGACACGGCACGACGATCGGCACCGGATTGTGCCGATTGGCCTGGCCGACGGCCTGGGCGCCGCCCGGCCGGCCGACCCGACGCGCCAGTTCGCCATAGGTGATGGTGGTGCCGGCGGGGATGCGTTGCAGCTCCTGGTAGACGCGCTGCTGGAAGTTGGTGACGTACAGGCGCAGCGGCACCGAGAAGATCGTGCGTCGTCCGGCGAAGTAGTCGTCGAGCTGCTCCGTGACGTGGGCGAAGCGGCCGTCGGCACGCGGCGGCGTCGTCCACGGGAAGGGACGGGGCACGCCCTCGAGGGGCAGGTCGAGGCGGATCAGGGCGCCGTCGTCGTCCAGATGGAGGACGAGAGCGCCGAGCGGAGAGGGCCAGCAGCCGAGGTGGGGCATGGTTGCGAGCAGCCGAAGTGCCAACATCGTCGGCGTTCTTCCCGGAAAAACGCCGACGACGTGTACGTTTTTCCGAGGCTAGGCCAGCACCGCCGGGATCGGCCGGCTGCCCTCGGGCAGCACCCTTACCGGCCGCCCGTCGGCGGTGTGCAGCACCGCTTCCCGGTCGGCCCCGCGCAGCGCCAGCAGGGTGGCGCACAGGTCCGCCGGCGTCACCGGGTCGCCCGCCGGTTCCTCGCCACGGGCGTCGGTCGCGCCGACCACCGCGCCCGGTCGCACGCCGGCGCCGAACAGCAGCGCGCACTGCGAGCGCGGCCAGTGGTCGCGGCCGCCGAGCGGATTGAGCCGCGGCGTGCGGCCGAACTCGCTCATCAGGCAGACCGTCACCTGCTCCTGCAGGCCGCGCCGTCCGATCGCATCCAGCAGGCCGGCCAGCGCGTCGTCGAGCTGCGTCAGCTTGGGCGGGAAGCCATACGTCAGCGCCCGCAGGATGCCCTGGTGGTGATCCCAGCCGACATCGCGCACCAGCACCGTGCCGACGCCCTGCTGGCAGAGCCGCAGGGCCAGCAGGCACGCCTGGCCGAGCCGGTGGCGGCCGAAGCGCTGCCGTTCGGCGGGCGGCTCGGCGCCGAGATCGAATGCCGCGCGCACCTGCGGATCGCGGCTCATCAGCACGGCCTTCCGCCGCAGGGCGTCGCGCACCGCCTCGTCGGCGCTGCGCGGCGCGCCATCGATGCCGTCCAGCGCGTCCACCAGCGCATCGACCTCGGCGCGGTCCCTGCCCGGCGTCAGGTCGCGCACCGCGAAGTCGGCACGGCCGGGATCGCCGCCGGTGGTGAACGGGCCGAGCGCGCGGGGCAGGAAGCCGTGTCCGCCGTACTCCGGCGCGTCCGGGATCGCGACGTAGGCGGGCAGCGGCGCCGCCGGATCCTGGCCGAGCGCCAGCACGGCGCCGAGCGAGGGCTGCACCAGGACCGGCGAGGGCCGGTGGCCGGTCAGCAGCAGGTGCGAGCCGCGGTCGTGGTTGCCCTCGCCGTGGCTCAACGAACGGATGAGGGCGCACCGCTGGATGCGTTCGGCCAGCTTCGGCAGGTGCTGGCTCAGCACGACCTCGCCGACGCGCTTGAGCGGCATGTCGCCGCGCACGTCGGGCGGCGCCTCGGGCTTGCCGTCGAAGGTGTCGAGGTGCGACAGGCCGCCGTCGAGCCAGACGACGATCAGCGCGCGCGCAGAGCGGCGTGGCGGCAGCGGCACGGCCCACGGCGGCAGCGCCATGACGGCGGGAGCGGCCAGCAGGCCGCGCAGGAAGGCACGACGGTCGGTGTTCATCGGCGGGAGCCGAACGCGCGGCTCTGGAACAGGGCCTCTGCGGCGGTGGCAAGGTCGGCGCCGGCGAGCGCCTGCAGTTCGGTCGTGGTCGGCTCGCGGCACAAGGCGCGGCGGTAGAGGTCGCGCAGGGCCGCCTCGGTGGCCGGACCGGCCGGCAGCACGGTCTGCGCCGCCAGCACCTGCCGCAGGAAGGCGCCGTTCTCCTGCTGCAGGCGTTCGGCCAGCGGCGAGGCCGGATCCTCGGCCTCGTGGTCCGGCGGCGGCAGCTCGAGCACGGTGCGCACCGCAGCCCGCCAGGTGGCCGGCGGCAGCGTGCTGGCGGTGCGGCGGCCGAGGTGGGCTCGCAGCAGCGCGTCGCGCGGGTCGCCATCCGGGCTCTGCGGTGCAGAGTCTGCGGCGTAGGCGGCGCTGGTCACGATCAGGGTCACCAGCCCACGCAGGTCGCCGCGGCTCCGGGCGAACGCCAGGCTGGCGGTGGCCAGCAGTTCGCCGAAGCGCACGGGATTGGTGGGCCGGTGGTCGTCGAGCGGCAGGACCGGTGCCTCGCCGAGCAGCAGGCCGAGCACGCGGTTGCTGATGGTGCGGGCGAACGCGTCGCTGCCCTGCAGGGCGAGCCAGCGGAAGCGGCCGTGGGCGTCGAGGTCCCCGGGCGGTGCCCCGGCGGCGAGGGGCAGCAGGCGCGGCTCGACGGCGCGGCCGTCGTCGTCGTAGACGCTGCCTGGCTGCAGCGTGCCGTCGGCGCCGCGCCGCGTCGCCAGCAGGGCCGACAGGCCGAGATGATCGTGCTGGCGCCAGCGGTCCAGCGGATGGTCGTGGCAGCGGGCGCAGCCGACGCGGATGCCGAGGAAGGCACGGGCGGCGTACTCGGCGCGATCGCGCGGGTCGCCGTGGCGTTCGAGCAGGGGCTCGCCCGGACGCAGCAGTTCCTCGGCGAGGTCGAACAGGGGCTCGCGGTCGCGCACCGCGCGCTGCAGCCGCGCGCGCAGGCCCGCCGTGCGGTCCTCCTGGCCACGCGGCGCCTCGCGGGGCACCTCCAGCCAGTCGGCGAGATGGGCGGCGAACAGCGCGGTGAAGTCGGGGCCCGCGAGCAGCCGCTCGGCGACGACGGCGGCCAGGTCCTGGTCGGGCACCGCGGCCAGCGCGTCTTGTTCGGGCAGCGTCGGCGTGCGGCCGGCGAGGTCGAGGAACAGTCGCCGCAGCAGCGCGTGCCGGCCCGCGCGGGCGACCGGCGCGAGGCCGAGCTGCCGCAGATGCCGCTGCCGCGCCTGGTCCAGCGGATGCGCCGGCAGCGGCGCTTCGTCGGTGGCGGCGGGGGCCCACGGCCGCAAGAGGCGCAGGGTCGCGTCGGCGCCGGCATAGCGCGCCGTCAGCAAGGCCTCGCCGGGGCCGTGTTCGCAGAGCGCGCCGCCCGCCGTCACCGTCGCCACGCGCGGATCGCTGCTGGCGAACGTGGCCAGCGCGGTGACGTCGCGCCGCTCGCCGTCGCCGAGCGCGGCGGTGACGCGCAGGGCCTCGCCATCGCGGGCGAGCGTCAGCTCGCGCACCACGGCGGCCTCGCCGCGGCCGGCACCGGCGGCGATCCAGCCCCGCAGCGTCTGGTATGCGGCCGAATCGGCGGGCAGCCGTTCGCCGCCCTGGTGCGGCACCGCCAGCGAGGGCTTGCGCAAGAGGAGACTGCGGTCCGGCGCCAGGAGATCGAGGCGGCGACCGTCCTGGTCCACCGCCAGCGCGCGCCAGTCGGCGTCGGGGTCGCTGCCGAACAGCGACAGCTTGAGGCCGCCCTTGCCGGTGGCGCCGCCGTGGCAGTAGGCCGAGGAACAGCCCTGCCGCTGCAGCAGCGGCAGCACGTCCGCGGCGAACGTCGGCGTCCGCGGCGGGTCGTGCGCGCCGGAGAACGACGCGGTCAGCACCAGCAGGGCGCCGGCGGCGGTGGCGCTGGTCACCTTCACGGCGCGTGACGCTCCAGCCACTTGCGCAGGGCTTCCTTGGTGGCCTCGCCGGCGGCGCTGTCCTGCAGGACGCGCTCGGCCAGCCGGCGAGCCTGCTCGCGGCGGTCGGGCTGTCGTTGCAGGATGGCGTCCACCTGCTGCAGCGCTTCGGCGGCGGCCTCGGCGGTGGTGTCGGCGGCGGCGAGGCGGCGGAAGGCTCCGGCGAGCGGTTCCGTGGCGTCGCGCATGCGGCCCGGCGCCACCGTGTCCATCGGCCCGCCACCGCCGGCGCGGGCTTCCTGCAGGCGCTGCTGCAGTTCGCGCACCTGCTCGGCCAGCCGCCGGCGGTCCAGTTCGAGGCGCGTCACCAGCGCCGCCAGTTCCTCGCGATCCTGCGGCAGGGTCTTGTGCAGGACCTGCTGCAGCTCGGCCGGGTCCAGCGGCGGCGGGCCGCACAGGCTGGACAGCACGACGCGCAGCAGGTCGGCGTCGTTCAGGCCGGTGTCGGTGAAGGCGAGCGAGTCCTGCACGAGGCCGTCGCGGGCCAGCACCAGGGTCAGCGCCGCCTTGCGGTTCAAGGCGTAGGCGCCGGGCCCTTCGGCGCCATCGGCGGTGACCAGCATGGGGGTGCGCATGCGCAGCGACTGCACGACCAGCGGCGTGTGCTGCTCCATCTGGGTGCGATCGGCGCCGAGCCGGACGCTGGCGGTGACGAGGCCCATCGGCAGGAGTTCGGCGCCGATCTCGTCGAACGCGCGCAGCATCGGCGCGACGTTGCGGGTCAGCTCGTGGACGAACAGGATCGCGGCGGGACCGCGTTGCATCGCGGCGGCGGCGTCGTACTGCTGGCCGCTGCGCGGGCCGACGACGGCCACCACCTGCAACTCGCCGAGCCTGCGGCCCTTCGGCGGCCCGGACTGCAGCTTGCCGGTGGTGGGCGGCGTGGGGGCCTGGGGGGTCTCCTGGGCGGCCAGTGCGGGAGCGAGCAGCGCGAGGAGCGCGCACAGGGAGGAACGGCGCATCGGCGGGAGGATAGCGGCGGCGGGGGCGGTGCCGGCGCGGTTGCAGCTTTCTTGCAGGTGGCCGGCTCAGCCGCCGAGCTGGCGCAGCGCGCGGACGCAGTTCTGCGTGGAGGGTTGACAGGGGCAAATGCGTCAGGGATGGTTTGCCAGTCGGCTCCGGGTGGTCTGGAGCCCTTTGGAGTTCCTATTCGCTGACACACAGCTACGCCGCTCAAGCGTTGGAGTGTTTCAACGCACAAATGATGAAGACGAGGAGCGATCATGATCCGAGAGTGCTTCATGGGTTTGATTCACCGCTTCTCGCTTGGAGTCGCGGTCGTAATGAGCCAAGTGCAGGGGGTAGCGCAGAGTCTGTCCTATGTCGGCAACTTTCCGACAGGGCCAGACTTCGTTCTTGAGGGAGCTGGGATTCGAAATGGATTGTGGGGACACAATTCCCTTGAGAACCCGATCCTGAACGCCAAGAACATCTACGCCCCCGACTTCATTCGCAATGGGACGTGGAACATCTACTTCGGAGGCTGGTGGAATCAGGGAGACGTCAACGACCGGGTCTATCTGATGGTAGCTGACGACTTCGCGCCCGAAGGGTACTGGTCGGGTCCTGCGGTGATGGTCGATCATGGCGGCTACCTCAACGTCAACGATCCGTCCGTCCGAAAGCTGAGTGAAGGGCTGTGGATCATGGCATACACGACGCAACTGTTGATTGGAGCAGGCTATCGGGAGTGGATCAACGTTTCCGTGAGTGCCGACGGCGCCCTTTGGTTCCCCAACGTCGCGAACATCACTACCGAGGTAGGCTTCACTAACATGAACTTCAGTGACTGTGCCCGTCCTGCGGTCTTGTGGACGGGTGATCGATACCGGATGTGGTTCGACGCCTACATCAACGACACCAACCCACACTCCTACCTCGCCGAGTCTTTTCCTTCCAACCCGCTTTCCTTCACGGTCATTCACACCTACCCGGACCTCCCAGGCCCGAGGCCGGGCTTTTTTGAGCCGGATGTGGAGCTCCTGGCAACCGGTAACCCGGCAAGTCCGTGGTTGTACGTGGCGGTGATAAACCACGACTTTACGAAGATCGTCAAGTACACAAGCGTTGATGGCATCAACTTCACCGAGGCGGGGGGCGCGGGCAACGGGACGATCATGAACGTCAGTGACCCGACATTCCGGACGGCTACAATTCACAATCCCGGAATTGTCTACGACAACTTCGACGGAACGCTACAAGGCGTGAGAGGTTACGCCTATGGAATGGGGCCAATCGTGCTCAACCGGAACGACATTGGGTTCTGCTATCCTCAGTATCGTGTAGAGCTGCTAAGTTGCCCGACAGTTTGGCATCAGCACCAGTACGGGCGATACTTCGAAGAGGCGATTGTGAGTATGTATCAGTATTCCACGTATTGTCGAATTAGAGTCACGGATCCGCTCACTTCGACGATGCTCATCGATCAATCGGTCACTGGCATGCGTGGAGATCGATGGCGCCTCACGTGGCCGTAGGTTGGGGGGCAATGCCATTAACCTCCGACCTTGCCAGTCGAGTTCCACCGAGGCCCCGGCTTGAAGGATCTTCGTGGACAGGAACGGCCTGGTCGCCGCTTGTTGCGGCGCCTTGCAATACGACGGAGTAGGGAAGCATGGTGCTCGTTGCGTGCCTCGGGATCGTCGCAGAGAAGGAGTTGAACGATTCCTGTGGCGACGGCCAGGACGCCGGCTTTCGGCGAAAGATCATGAAAGGGCACCTCGGCCTCGACGGCGGCGTTGGCCATGAGCAATCGAGCGATGGCAGCCAGCAGGAGCTGGGCACGAAACTCCTGCTCGACGCCGAGAGTGGACTTGGCGTGGAGCTGCCGCAACGAGAAGAAGTCGCTCTTCAGCAGCTTGTAGAACTCCTCGATCTCCCAGCGCAGGTGGTAGAGCTGGCTCATCTGCGAGAGCGTGGCGTCCGACCGCCGCAGGGAGGTGATCATCAGCCACGGGTCGGCCGCGCCTACTTCGATGCGCACCATCCGCAGTTCCAGTGGGATTGCCCCTGCGCGAGCCGCCACGGGCGACGGGCGAACGAGCACTCGATAGTCCTTCCCGCCGCTGTCCTGGAACACCTGGATGGCCTCGAAGGTGCCGGACTTCGGCACCCTGATGACGAACTCAACGCCCGCAAGAGTCAGTGCCTGGAGCACCTCGAACGAGGGGTAGCCTCGATCCAGCACGAGGACATCGCCTCTGCGCAGATGCGGGAGGAGCTTGAGCAGCTCCTGGCGTTCGCACGAGGCGCCGGGTGCGATGGTGGCCGCGCAGGGAAACCTGCCGACGACATCGAACAGCGTCGACACCAAGACCTGCGGGCAATGGCCACCATGAGGCACTCCGAAGCGACTCGCAAGCTCGTCGCCACGCTGGAGGTTATGCCGCATGCCATCGACCGCGAAGACCCGACGACCGTGCCACTGCAGCCGCGCCTCGTGTCCCGCGGTCAGCACGCTGCACACCTTGGTGAGCAGGCTGGCAAGCAGCTCCGGCTTCAGCTTCCGCCGGGCCTTGCAGAAGGCCGGAGCAGAAACAGGATGCTGACAGGGCATCTCGATGCCCGCGCGCTGAGCCTCCGACCAGAACTCGTCCAGCAAGTGGCCGTAGCCGCGACGACCAGTATCGCCGGCCATGAACAGGAGCAACGTCACCAGCAGCTCGGGAGTCAACGGTCCTCCGCGTGTGAAGTCCGTGGAGCAACTGCGGAAGTCCGCTCCCCAAGCGGTCTCCAAAAGCTCTCTTACCAGCGTAACCAGCTGCTGATTGAGAACTGGCGCTACGGCAATATCGGATTTTGTCAGCCATTGGCGTGCCAACCTGCTGACTTTTCATGGGTTTCTCGAAGAAATGTTCGTCGCTCTGTGACGCGTGCTCATTCTACCACACTCGTACACAACGCTCACGCATTGACCGGCGTTATCCCATCTGCAATTCGCGCCGACACGCAGCCGGTTGGAATCCATCGCAAGGTTAATGGCATTGGGTTGGGGGGGGGGGGGGGGTGGGGGGGGATAATGGCCCGGGCCCTTTTTGGGCATTGGGAACTTATAACATGGCCTGTTGCGGTGGAGGCCCAATTGGTTTTGGAGCCACGCG